>NZ_QRGQ01000012.1:0-433351 GCF_003367205.1 Arthrobacter sp. RT-1 | reverse complement strand
CAGATCTGGCCCAAAAACCGGGTCTCTTCGGGCCGGATCTGACCCCGGGTTGGGTGGGTGCGCCTATACCTGTGGATAACTCCAGAAGGTATTCCTTTGGGGGTGCACACTTGGTGCCATGGTTACTGCCAGGCCACTTCCCGAGACTCTCGCAAAGCAGCCTTTTACGATCTATCAGGCACGCGACCTTGGCGTTACACAAAAGCGCTTGCGCGCCAAGGACCTGGTTGGTTCGGGCCGGCTGATTCGCGCCCATGCGGGGCGGGATCTTGACCTGGCCGAGCGGGCCCGTGTGCTCTGCGCGGCAACCCCGGATGCCTGGGTTTCCCACGAGACAGCGGCCATCCTATCGGGATTGGGACTTCCTCCCTGGCTGGGCATCGAGCCGCGGATCCACCTCAGTAAGCCGCACGGGTTGCCGCGTGTTCGGCGGTCCGGCATCATCGGTCACCGCGTGCATGTGATTCCTGGTGAAGTCGTGGAGGTGGACGGAATCAGGGTCAGTGGGCCTGCCAGGACATGGCTTGACCTGGCGCACCAGCTGCCCCTGAAATACCTCGTGGCCATGGGCGACCAGCTGATCCGGATTCCGCGGCCGGAGTTGGAGTCCCGCAGCGCGCCATTTGCCTACAAGGACGGGTTGCGCCTGCTGATCCGGCAACATCCCAACATGAAGGGGGTGGAGAAGGCGCGCCTGGCCATTGATGAGATGCGGGTGGGGTCTGATTCCTTTCCGGAGACGTTTCTTCGGCTGGCGTTGCTGGACGCGCACCTGCCCGAGCCGGAACTGCAGCTGCGCCTTGACCCCGATGATCCACGATCGCCGGCAGCCGACCTTGGGTACCGGAAGTACCGGATCGCTGTACAGTACGACGGCGAACATCACCGCTCACGGGAGCAGCAGTCACGCGATAACCGCCGCGATGAATTCTTCATCAACGCCGGCTGGTCCTATTTCAAACCGAACGCAGACGATCTCGCCGACCAATTTCAACAGCTCATCGCCAGGATCAAACGGGCACGCCGCTCTTCCCAAAACCGTTCCTCCTGAACAACACGGGGTCAGGTTTAGCCCAAAAACCAGGGTCTATTGGGCCAGGAGTGACCCCGCGTTGCTCTTAGAGGTGCTTACTTGATGTTCCGGTTGATGGCCTTCACGCCAACAGCGAGGCCGACGGCGGCTGTCACCGAGGCGGCGAGCAGGCCAAGGAGGGTGTCCGTCCCGAAGCTGCCGGCGAAGAGTTCCCGTTCAGCGTTGACCAGGTAGGTCAAGGGGTTGAAGAGGCTTGCGGTCTTCATCCAGGCCGGCCCGGCTTCGATGGGAAGCATGATGCCGGAGAGGATCATCAGCGGGAACAGCAGTGTCTGCTGCACACCCCAGAAGATCCACTCCTTGTTCTGCGACACGAGCGCCAGGGCGTAGGAGAGGGCGCCCAGTCCGATCCCGAAAATCCCCAGGATCACCAGGCCGATCAGCACGTGCAGGGGGTAGAAGACGAAACCGAACGGAATGCACACCAGCGCTATCAGCAGCCCCTGGACCACCAGCGGCGCCCACTCCTTCAGGGCCCGGCCGATCATCAGCGACGACCTGGACAGCGGCGTGGCCAGGATCCGCTCGTAGGAGCCTGTCATCAGTTCATACTGCAGGTTGGACCCGGTCATGGACGTGCCGAACAGGGCAATCATCACCACCACGCCGGGCAGGAACCACTGGAGCGTGGACTGGCCGCCGAATGCCGGCGCGCCCACGGCCGCTCCCAGCAGCGGACCGAACAGCCCCAGGAACACCAGCGGCTGGATCAGCGAGAAGATCAGCGAGAACGGGTCCCGCAGGGGCAGCAGCATCTCGCGCCAGAACACGTATTTGGTGTCGCGGAGGATCCGGCCGAGGCCGGGCTTCTCCCGGACCTCCGATGTGGCAAGCGAAGTCATCAGCGGTTCGCCCCTTCCCTCAGGTTGCGGCCGGTCAGTTCCAGGAACACGTCGTCCAGTGTGGGCGGTTTCAGCTCCAGGGACTGGGCGGGAGCGCCGGCGTCGTGCATTTCCTTCAGGAGCGCAGGTGCCAGACGGGCACCCTCCGGCAGTCGGAGCCGGAACGTCACCACGCCGTCGAGCCGGTTTTCCTGTACCTCGCCGCCCGCTGCAGCACGCCCCAGCAGCCCCCGCACGTCAGGCGCTGCGTCCGCGGCGACCTCCACCGCAAGCAGGTCACCTGCCAGGTTGGCCTTCAGCCGGGATGCGGTGTCGTCGGCGATGATCTGGCCGTGGTCTATGACGATCACCCGCTCTGACATCGAATCCGCCTCGTCCATGTAATGCGTGGTCAGGACGATGGTTGTGCCGTTCTCCTCGCGCATCCGCATGATGTGCTCCCACAGGTTGGCCCGGTTCTGCGGGTCCATGCCCGTGGACGGCTCGTCCAGGAACAGCAGCTGGGGGGAGTGCATCAGGCCCAGCGCCACGTCCATCCGGCGCCGCTGGCCGCCGGACAGTTTCACCACGGTGCGTTTTGCCAGGTCGGCGAGGTCAAGGGATTTCAACAGCTCCTGGGCGCGGGCCATGGCATCCGCGGAATTCATCCCGTAGAAGCGGCCCTGCATCACCAGCTCGTCAATGACGCGGAAGCTGTGCCCTCCGCCGTTGCCCTGGCCGATGTACCCGATCCGCGCGCGCACTCCCGCCGGGTCTGCGGTGACGTTTACGCCGGCGACGGTGGCCATGCCGGAGGTGGGCCGAAGCAGGGTGGTGAGCATCCGCAGCGTGGTGGACTTTCCCGCGCCGTTGGGACCCAGGAAGGCCACCAGTTCGCCCCGGGCAACATCGATATTGACGCCCTTGACGGCTTCTACTGTTTCCTTCTTCACCGTGAAGGTCTTGGTGAGCTTTTCCGTGTGGATCATGCTGACTCCAGAGGTGCGGGGCGGGGCTCCGGGACGGGCTCCTTGCGCCACGCTACTCCCGCAGGACGTGCCCGTCCACGCATTCCCGTCCAGGCAGGACGTTCTGCCGGGCCTTAGTGCCGGCGGTGGTCCTGGATGGTCATCCGCGGGCCGAAGGCGGGTTTGCGGAAGCCGGTGCTCTGGATCATCCGGACCACGCGCTGCCGCTGCCCCGTCCACGGTTCCAGCAGCCGGAGCATGCCGGCGTCGTCAGTCCTGCGCCCGGTCAAAGCCGCCCCCACATAAGCGGCCAGATGGTAGTCACCCACGGATATGGAGTCCGGGCAGCCGTGCGTCCGCTGCACCACTTCCGCGGCGGTCCAGATGCCGATGCCGGGGATGGTCTGCATCTTCGCCGAGGCCTCATGGGCCGGCAAGACTGCCAGGCGTTCAAGCGCGACGGCGGAACGCAGCGCGCGCATGACCGTTGCCGAGCGCTGGGGTCCTACACCTGCCTTGTGCCATTCCCAGCTGGGGATCTGCAGCCACTGCGCGGCGGTGGGTGCGACCACCAGGCCGGCAGGGGTGGAGGCGCCGGCCCCCGGAGCCGGTGTGCCGTACCGGTGCACCAGGTACCGGTAGGCCCGCCTCGCCTCGATCACCGTCACCTTCTGCTCGAGAATGATGGGCACCAGCTGGTCCACCATGCGGCCACTCGCGGGAAGGCGCAGGGCCAGGCTCCGGCGCCGTGCTTCCCGGACCATGAGAGGGAGGGTGGCGTGGAAGGCGGGCTCGTCAAAGGCGCGCCAGTCATCGTCAGCCCCCAGGAGCCGTGGGACTGCCTCCACTGCGGCGGCAGCACCCGGACCCCACGCCTGGACGTCCACGAAAGGTTCAGCCACTGCACTGGGGCCGTCGCCACCGCCCGCCGGGCTGAGCCGCAGCGTGGCCGGACCGTCCGGCGTTGTATACGCATTCCAGATGACATCGCCCTGGATACTGAACGACGGATCGCTGGTGCCGCGCAGGAGTGGTCCGAGGGTCCGGCCCAGGCTGAAGGGGCCACCCGGATACCAGCGCAGGGAGACGTCGGCGGCAGCGGCCAGCCGGGGAGGTGCCTCTGCGATGGTCATGCCTCCATCGTCCCACGCGGGGCCGACAACGCTGCCGGACGTGCTTCGGCAACCGGCAAAAACACCCTTATCCAACGCTCCATCCGGGACTAGACTCCACCGTGTGGCGCGGAATCGCTGCGCCTTTCCTACAAGCCGGCAGGTGAGCGCATTGGGTGCAGTGGTACATTTCGAAATCCCCGCGGACGATCAGGAGCGGGCCAGGAAGTTCTACCAGGAGGCCCTCGGCTGGCGGATCGATCCCGTCCCCGGCATGGACTACAACATGGTGGTCACTACTCCGATGGACGAGTCCACCGGGCAGCCCACGGAAGCAGGCGCCATCAACGGAGGCCTGATGGCCCGGGAACCGGACCTCAAGAACCCGGTCATCACCATTGACGTGCCGGACATCAACGCCACCCTGCAAACCATTGAATCGATGGGCGGAGCCGTGGTGAAACCCAGGGAAACCATTCCCGGGATGGGCTCCTTCGCGTACTTCAAGGACACCGAGGGCAACGTGATGGGCCTGTGGGAAAACCTTCCGCCGGAGGAGGCAGGGCAGGCGGGGCAGGCCACCGGGCAGTAAGCGGTAGCTTTGTACCTATGAAGTACGCCCAGTCCATCCTGGACCTCATCGGCAATACCCCGCTCATCAAACTCAACCACGTGACCGACGGCGTCAAGGCCACCGTCCTGGTCAAGCTGGAGTACCTGAACCCGGGCGGTTCCATCAAGGACCGCATTGCGGCGCAGATGATTGAGGATGCCGAACGGGAGGGCAGGCTGCAGCCCGGCGGCACCATCGTGGAACCCACCTCGGGCAACACCGGAGTGGGCCTGGCGCTCGTGGCCCAGCAGAAGGGCTACAAGTGCGTGTTCGTGGTCCCGGACAAGGTGGGCGAGGACAAGCGCGCCGTACTCCAGGCCTACGGCGCCGAAGTCGTGGTCACGCCCACCGCGGTGCCACCAGACAGCCCGCAAAGCTACTACGGCGTTTCGGACCGGCTGGTCCGCGAGACCCCCGGCGCCTACAAGCCGGACCAGTTCTCCAACCCTGCCGCCCCGGCCAGCCACTACCGCACCACGGGTCCGGAGATCTGGCGCGACACCGACGGCAAAGTCACCCACTGCGTGATCGGCGCCGGCACCGGCGGGACCATCACCGGCACCGGCCGCTACCTCAAGGAGGTCTCCGCTGACAGGCCGGAGTCCGACGGCGGCCTGGTCCGGATCATCGGCGCCGACCCCGAAGGATCGGTCTACTCCGGCGGCACCGGGCGCCCGTACTTCGTCGAAGGCGTGGGTGAGGACATGTGGCCCGCGAACTACGACAAGTCCGTCCCGGACCAGGTGATCGCCGTCAGCGACGCCGACTCCTTCGCCATGACCCGCCGCCTCGCCCGTGAAGAGGGATTACTGGTGGGCGGCTCCTCCGGCATGGCCGTGGTGGCCGCGCTGCAGGCGGCACGGGACCTGCCGGAGAGCGCCGTCGTCGTCGTTATCCTGCCGGACTCCGGCCGCGGCTACCTGGCCAAAATCTTCAACGACCAGTGGATGCGCTCCTACGGCTTCCTCTCCGGCGGTGAAGAGACGTCCGTGGGTGAGGTCATCAAGTCCAAGAACGGCGAACTGCCGGACCTGGTGCACATCCACCCGAACGAGTCCGTCCGCGATGTCATCAACATCATGAACGAGTTCGGCGTCAGCCACATCCCTGTCCTGTCGCAGGAACCGCCGGTGGTCATGGGCGAGGTCCTGGGCGCGGTGGACGAACGCACCCTGACCGCCAAGCTTTTCCGCGGCGAGGCCAAGCTGACGGACAAGATCTCCGAACACATGGGGCCCAAACTGCCGGTGATCGGATCGCTCGAAACCATCTCCGCGGCCAGGGAGCTCCTCTCGGATGTGGACACCGTCATGGTCACGTTCGTGGGCGCGCCGGTGGGCATCCTCACCAGGCACGACCTGCTGGCCTACCTCAGCAACTGAACCTGCTTCCCTGAACTGCTCACCCGATAAGGAGCATCATGTCCGCCTCTGAAAACCAAGGTTTCAACACCCGCGCCGTGCACGCCGGCCAGGCATTCGAACCCCGCACCGGGGCTGTGGTTCCGCCGCTGCACTTCAGTACCACCTATGCGCAGGACGGCATCGGCGGGCTCCGCGACGGCTATGAGTACGGCCGCGGCGGCAACCCCACCCGGGACGCGCTGCAGGAACAGCTGGCCGCCCTGGAGCTGGGCACCCACGCCTACAGCTTCAGCTCGGGGCTCGCGGCGGAGGATGCGCTGATCCGGGCGCTGACCCGGCCCGGTGACCACATCGTGCTGGGCAACGACGCCTACGGCGGAACCTACCGGCTCATCAGCCGGGTCCTCGGCGACTGGGGGATCGGCAACACTCCCGTGGACATGGCCAACCTGGATACTGTCCGGCAGGCCGTCGCCGCCAACAAGACCCGCTTCGTATGGGTGGAAACCCCGTCCAACCCGCTCATGAAGATCACCGACATCGCAGCGCTCGCGGACATAGCGCACGACGCCGGGGCCCTCCTGGTGGTCGACAACACCTTCGCGTCCCCCTACCTGCAGACACCGCTCGCCCTGGGTGCCGACGTTGTGGTCCACTCCACCACCAAATACATCGGCGGGCACTCCGACGTGGTGGGCGGCGCCGTGGTGGTCAAGGACGCCGAATTGGCCGAGAAGATCGGCTTCGTCCAGTTCGCGGTGGGCGCGGTGTCCGGCCCCATGGACGCCTTCTTGACCACCCGCGGCCTGAAGACCCTGGGTGTACGGATGGACCGCCACAGCCTTAACGGCCAGGCCGTTGCCGAATGGCTGCTGGAACGCCCGGAAGTGGAGGCAGTCCTGTACCCCGGGCTGCCCAGCCACCCGGGCCACGAGCTGGCCAAGCGGCAGATGCGGAGCTTCGGCGGCATGGTCTCCGTGCAGTTCAAGGGCGGCGAGGCGGCGGCCCGGAAGGTGGCCGAGTCCACGTCCGTGTTCGTCCTGGCGGAGTCCCTGGGAGGCATCGAGTCGCTCATGAACTACCCGTCCGAAATGACCCACGCCTCGGTCAAGGGCACCGAGCTGGCCGTTCCCGTCAACCTGCTTCGCCTGTCCTGCGGCATCGAGGACGTGGAGGACCTGATCGCGGACCTGGAGCAGGCCTTCACCTCCATCCCGTAAGTGGTGATTCCTCGCCCCGCGAGATTGCACTTCACGGCAATGTTTCCGGCAGAGATTGCCGCGAAGTGCCATTTCGGCGAGTGCCTGGCTTTCTTCAAAGAAGTCAGCTAAGGTGCCCGTATGGCACTTCGATCTGACTGGTCCCGGCGCACCTGCAGCATGGCCCGGGGCCTGGACATCCTGGGCGACCCGTGGACCATCCTGGTCCTCCGCGAAGTCTTCTTTGGCAACGGGCGCTTTGACGCCATCAAGGCCCGCCTGGAAGTTGCGGACTCGGTGCTCACCAAACGCCTGGCCGGCCTGGTGGAGTCCGGGCTCCTGGAGAAGAAGGCGTACGACGACGGCGGCCGCACCCGCCAGGAGTACATCCTCACCCCCATGGGCGAGGATGCCCTGCCGGTCCTGAATGCCGTGACCATCTGGGCGGAAAAGCATCTTCCGGCCCCCTCGGACAAGGCCCATATGTACGTGATCCATTCGGGCTGCGGGAAACGGACCAGCTCCGCGGACACCTGCACCGGGTGCGGCGAGCGGCTCACCGCCGCAAACACCAGCTGGCACAGCCAGTCCAGGTCGGAGCAGCCCGTCCCGCTCTCGACCGCCGGGGTCCGGAAGGAAGCTGCAGCATGAGCACCCTTCCCGATGAGGCAGCTGTGCCGGACGAAACAAGCGTTCGCCCAAACCAGCGGCGCCGGCTGCACCCGGCCTGGATTGTGGCGGGCGTGGCGTTCCTCGCCCTGGTGGGAGCCGCCGGTTTCCGCGCCGCGCCCGGCGTCCTGATGGTCCCGCTGCAGCAGGAGTTCGGCTGGTCCACCACGGTGCTGTCTGCGGCGGTCAGCATCAACCTGGTCCTCTTCGGCCTCACGGCTCCCTTTGCCGCTGCCCTGATGGAACGCTTCGGCATCCGGAAGGTCACGGCCACGGCGCTGGTGCTGATCGGGGCCGGCAGTGCCCTGACCGTGCTGGTCAACCAGTCCTGGCAGATCCTCCTCACCTGGGGGCTGCTGATCGGGCTGGGAACCGGGTCCATGGCACTGGTCTTCGCCGCCACCATCGCCAACACCTGGTTCGTGAAGAGCCGGGGCCTGGTGATCGGCATCCTGACGGCCGGCAGCGCGGCAGGCCAGCTGGTCTTCCTGCCATTCATCGCCATGCTCGCCCAGGATCCCGGCTGGCGGCAGGCCTCGCTGCTCATCGCCGCAGGCGCCCTGGCAGTAGTCCCGCTGGTGCTGAAGTTCCTCAAGAACTCCCCGGCCGACGTCGGCGTCCTGCCCTACGGAGCGGAACCAGCTGTCACGGCGGCGGCCACTGAAGCCACCGCCGGAGACGCAGCCCCGCGCGGCAATGCGGCGATGCGCGCGCTGCAGGTACTCCGGCGGGCCAGCCGGGTCCGGACCTTCTGGGCGCTGGTGGCGGGCTTCGCGATCTGCGGGGCAACCACCAACGGGCTGATCGGCACCCACTTCATCCCGTCCGCCCATGACCACGGCATGCCTGAAACCACCGCCGCTGGCCTGCTCGCCGTCGTCGGGATCTTTGACATCGTGGGGACCATCGCGTCCGGCTGGCTGACCGACCGCTTCAACCCACGCATCCTGCTTGCCGTCTATTACCAGTTCCGGGGCATCGGCCTGCTGGTGCTGCCGCTGCTGCTGAGCGCCGAAGTGCAGCCCAGCATGATTGTGTTTGTGGTGATCTACGGCCTGGACTGGGTTGCCACCGTCCCGCCGACGGCCGCCATCTGCCGGGAAACCTTCGGAGCGGACGGCAGCGTGGTCTTCGGCTGGGTCTTCGCAGCACACCAGCTCGGAGCGGCCGCGGCCGCCCTGGGCGCCGGGTTCATCCGGGACGCGACGGGCCAGTACACGTACGCGTGGTTCGGTGCGGCGGCCATGTGCACCATCGCGGCGGTCATCAGCGCCACCATCCGCCGGCATTCCGCCCCGCGGGAAGAGCCGGTCCCGGTGCCCTAGGCGAATGGCCTATTACGCTGGTGCCATGGAAACCCCTTCGCAAGGCGCTGTGCGCAACACTGCCCTGATCACGGGTGCCGGACGGCTGGCGGGCATCGGCGCCGGCATTGCCCGCCAGCTCGCGGCCGACGGCTGGGACCTGGTCCTGTCCTACTGGCAGGAGTACGACGAGCGGATGCCGTGGGGGAGTGAACCCGAGGATGTCATCCGGCTGACCGCCGAGCTCGAAGCCATCGGCGCCCGGGTCCACGTCCTGTCCGCCGACCTGCAGGACCCCGGGGTCCCGGACCGGCTGGTAGCGGAGGCCGTTTCGCTTGCGGGACCGCTGCAGGGGATGGTGCTCAGCCACGCGGAGTCCGTGGACTCAGGAATCCTGGACACCAGCCTGGAATCCTTCGAGCGGCATTTCGCCGTGAACACCCGGGCCAGCTGGCAGCTGATTGCCGCGTTCGCGCGGCAGGCAACGGACGACGGCGGCGCAATCGTTGCGCTGACCAGTGACCACACAGCGTTCAACCTTCCCTACGGCGCGTCAAAGGGCGCGCTGGACAGGATCGTGATCGCGGCGGCCCGCGAACTGGGTCCGCAGGGAATTTCCGCCAACGTCCTCAACCCGGGTCCGGTGGACACGGGCTGGATGACGGACGACATCCGGCAGGCCGTCGTCGAACGCCAGCCCACCGGCCGGCTGGGCACTCCCGCAGACGTTGCCGGCACTGCAGCCTTCCTGCTCTCGCCGGCTGGCCGCTGGGTGTCCGGCCAGCTGATCAAGTCCGACGGCGGCTTCTCGGCCTAGGTGCCCGTCCCACCTTCCACGGTTCCCGCCCAACTAGGTAGCGCTATCTGTCGTTTTGACCACTCAAAACGACAGATGGCGCTACTTACTTGGGGTGGGTCAGCGGAAGGCGCCGATGCCGGTGATGTGCTGGCCGAGAATCAGGGTGTGGACTTCGTCGGTACCCTCATAGGTTCGCACCGACTCCAGGTTGGAGGCGTGCCTCAGCGGCGGGTAGTCCAGTGTGATGCCGTTGCCGCCGAGGATGGAGCGGGCTTCGCGGGCGATGGCCAACGCCTCCCGGACGTTGTTCAGCTTCCCCAGCGAGATCTGCTCGGGCCTCAGCGTTCCCGCGTCCTTGAGCCGTCCGAGGTGCAGTGCCAGCAGCGTGCCCTTCTGGATCTCCACCAGCATGTTGACCAGCTTCTCCTGGGTCAGCTGATATCCGGCCAGCGGCTTGCCGAACTGCAGCCGCTCCTGCGAGTACGCCAGTGCCGCCTGGTAGGAATCCCGCGCAGCCCCCATCGCGCCCCAGGCGATGCCGTACCGTGCCTCGTTCAGGCAGGTGAGCGGAGCGCGCAGGCCACGGGCGGCCGGCAGCAGGGCCTCGGGTCCCAGCCTGACGCCGTCGAACACCACATCGCATTGGATGGAGGCCCGCATGGACAATTTCTGCGTGATGGGAGTGGCCGTCACGCCCGGGGTACCGGCGGGGACCAGGAACCCGCGGACGCCGTCGTCGGTCCTGGCCCACACCACCATGACGCCCGCCACTGACGCCAGCCCGATCCATCGCTTGGCGCCGTCCAGCACCCAGCCTGCCTGGTCTCCGTCGCCGTCCCGGCGGGCGACGGTGGTCATGGAGGACGGGTCGGAACCGGCCGTCGGTTCGGTCAGGGCGAAACATCCGATGACTTCGCCGGCCGCCATCCGGGGCAGCCATTCCTGTTTCTGCTCCTCGGAACCCCACTTGTGGATGGCAGTCATGGCCAGGGAACCCTGAACCGAAACGAACGTGCGGATCCCGGAATCGCCCGCCTCCAGTTCCATCGCGGCCAGGCCGTATTCGACGGCGGACCTCCCGGGGCACCCATAGCCCTGCAGGTGCATCCCCAGGACGCCCAGCCGGCCAAGTTCAGGGGCAAGCTCCAGCGGGAACACAGCGGCGTCGTACCAGGCGGCGATTCCGGGCCGGATCCGCTGGTCGGTGAACTCGCGGATCTTCTGGCGCACTGCCAGTTCTTCCGGGGTCAGGAGTCCGTCGAGGTCCAGGACATCGGACGGGTCGGGGCTGGCTGACAGGTCGGCTGCGTCCGTCATCAGGGGCCTATGCCGTGGTCGCGGCGGAGGCCACTGCTGTGGGCTTGCCCGTGAAGTAGCCGCGGGTGGAGGGCAGGAACCGGCAGACGACGGCCAGCACCACACCCAGCGCCAGCAACACCACGCCGCTGATGAACGCCCCGCCGACACCGAAGATCTCGGTATCGCCGTAGGCCGGGTCCCACATCTGCACGGCCGAGACAAAGAACGCGCCTGTCAGGAGCAGCGCGCCAACCAGCGGCAGGATCCCGCGGAACCAGAGGTTACGGGCCGACTCGCGCAGGGTGCCCCGGAAGTACCAGAAGCAGGCGAAACCGGTGAGGGCGTAGTAGAAGGCGATGAAGAGGCTGATGGAGCTGATGGAATCCGAGAGCAGGTTTTCGCTGATGAAGCTCATGGCCACGTAGTAGGCGATGGCTGCCGCGCCCATCACCTGCGTGGAAAAGCCGGGAGTCTGGTTCCGTGGATGGACCCTGCCGAACCTGGCAGGCAGGGCACCATGGACGCCCATCGACAGCGTTCCGCGGGCGGTGGGCAGGATGGTGGTCTGCGTGGAGGACAGCACCGATGCCAGGACAGCGACGACGATCAGCCAGCCCCACGGGCCGAGCACGACGTCCTTCATGGCCACGAACACATCGTCCTGGTTGGCCTCGTTGCCCAGGCCGATGCCTTCGCTGCCCACGGTGGCGTACATCATCACCAGCAGGGCCACGGAGACGTAGATGGCTACCAGGACAAAGGCCGAGATGACGGCACCGCGGCCCGGTGTGACGGACGGGTTCTCCGTTTCCTCGTTCACGGCCAGGCAGGTATCCCAGCCCCAGTAGATGAACAGTGCCAGGAGCGCCCCATGCACCACCGCCCCGGGATCCGCGAAGGCACCGGCCGGGTTGAACCATTCAAGGTCGAACGCCTGCCCCTCCGGCGCCCCGCCGACGATCCGGACCACAATGGCCAGCGCGAAAATTCCCAGGGCGATGTACTGCACGTAGGTTAGTACCCGCTGGACGTGCTCGCCCAGCCTGATGCCGCGGTAGTTGACCAGGGTCATCACGGCGATGAACAGCACGCCGGTGGCGGTGACCAGGATCTTGTTTTCCGCCAGCGCCCCGTCGCCCACCAGAAGCCAGAGGTACTGGCCGGCCACCTGCGCGAGGTTGGCCAGGACCACGATGCCGGCGAGCGCCACACCCCAGCCGCCCAGCCAGCCGGCCCAGGGCCCGAAGGCGCGGCGGGACCAGGTGAAGGTGGTGCCGCAGTCCGGGATGGCGCTGTTCAGCTCGCGGAAGGCGTAGGCGATGAACAGGACAGGGATGAACCCGATGAGCAGGATCAGCGGAGTGTAGTTCCCGTTTACCGCCACGATGAGGCCCAGCGTAGCGGCAAGCGAGTACACCGGCGCCGTGGAGGCCAGGCCCAGCATGACGGAGTCACCAAGGTCCAGGATTCCGGCGCGCAGTCCCTTGGCGGGGACCAGGGTGCCGGGCGCTCCGCCCTGGCCGCCCGCCGTCGTGGTGTCTGTGCTCATAGTTGGATACCTGCTTTGCTGGAGGAGGCCGCAGCCGAAAGGGGTGCCGGCGCGTCGATGGTGTTGGGCACGAAGCGGCAGAAGTAGTCGGTGACGGGGCCGTCGGATTCGCGGATGCCGCAGCCTACGGATTCGCCGTCCACCACCCACAGGCCCAGGACGGGATGGTTGCCGTCAAAGTCCGGCAACGGGTGGTACTGCTGGTAGCACCAGCCCTCGCGGCCGTACCCGCCCGGCTGTTCCAGGCTGATGCCTTCGGCATGGATCTTGATGTTGTCGCCTTCACGGCCGTGCAGCGGCTTGGCCACCCATTCCTTCAGCGGCCCCGGCTCGTTAAGGTAGGCGGGCAGCAGGTTGGGGTGCTCCGGGTACAGGTGCCAGAGGGCGGCCAGGAGGGCCTTGTTGGAGAGCAGCATCTTCCAGGCAGGCTCCACCCAGCGGGGGTTGTGCGCGCGTTCCAGCAGCCGGTGCCCGAACGGCTCCTTCATCATCAGCTCCCACGGGTACAGCTTGAAGATGGTGCTGATCATGAAGTTATCCAGGTCCACGAAGCGGTTGAGGTTGGGGTCCCAGCCGATATCGGACATGTTGATCCCGATGGTGGTCCATCCGGCTTGGCTGGCGACATCCCGCATGTAGGCGGCGGTCATCCAGTCTTCACCGGATTCCTCCACCTCCGAGTGCGCCACGTGGAGGGTGCTCATGCCGGTGCGGTACTGGAACTTCTTCCACTGCCGGATCAGGGCTTCATGGATGCCATTCCACTGGTCCTTCTCCGGGAAGACGTCCTGCAGCCAGAACCACTGCGCCACTGCGGCCTCGATCAGGCCGGTGGGGGTGTCGGCGTTGTATTCGAGCATCTTCGCCGGGCCGCCCTGCCCGTCGTAGATGAAGTCGAACCGGCCATAGACGTCCACGTCGCCGGCCTGCAGGGATTCAGCGGCCAGCTCCAATGCCTGCGGACCGATGCCGATGGTGCCCATGGCTCCGGTGGCAAGGAATTTTGCCGCCTCGATGCACATCCGGTGCATCTCTTCGGCTGTCTCCTCGAGGGTTTCCACCTCGTCCAGGGTGAACTCGTAGTAGGCGGATTCGTTCCAGTATTCGATCTTCCGTCCGTCATCCATGGTGGTTGTGGAGAAAACCAGGCCCTGCTCTTCGATCTTCTGCTTCCAGCCCGGCCGGGGTTCAGAGGGCAACCGCTTCACGCTCAGCCCCCCGAGACTTTGCCGCCGCCGCCACCGCTGGTTCCGCTTTTGGCGCTGGTGCCGAAGCCGCCCCTGCTGACGGTGCCGCCCTGGGTGGTGTAGCCCGTTGAGGCTTTCGCGCCGCTGGGCACGGTCCGGGTGTAGTTGGGAGCCGTGGACCGGTTCTGTCCCACTGCCGGAACGTAGGCGCCACGGGAGAAGAAGTACCAGGCGTAGATGCCGCCGGCCCTCCCTGCAGAACTGTCGCAGCTGGCATCCTCGACGCGCTCGCCGGTTTCATCGTTGAAGCACACCTGCGCGTACTCGGGTTCGTCCTGGTTGCTGGCAACCACTGCGGTGATGGTGCCGGCCAGCAGGGCGGTCACGCCAAGGCCAACGACGACGGTGCGCCGCTGGGATCGCTTCTTCCGGGCCGCCGCCTCGTTGAGCTGCTTCTCCCGGTCCCGGGCAAACGGGTCCACCGGGGTGACGGGTTCGTTGAGCAGTTCCGGGCGGAGTTCCGGTTTGGGTACCTGCCATGGGGGAGGCTTGGGGCTGCTGCCCCCGCCGGCGCCCTGGGCGCTGCCCGGCTCGCGCTCCGGATCCTTCGGATCCCCGGTGTTCGGGTCCACGGTGTCCCCCTCTGTTGTCCACGGAAATTGGGCACAGCGCTGCACCCCCACTGCAAATCTTCAATTCAGCGTAGTCCTTGCCGGCCGGGGCTGCGAGCGGGAACCAGGGGAGCGCTGCCCATCCGGTCCGGCACGGGTCCGGGACCCTACACTGGAGCCATGGAAACCGCGTCCGTGCTTGCCGTCTGCCGTGTCCACCAACTCCTGCCCGACGCCTCGAACGTGGGCGTGACGGCGATTGACAAGCGACCCGTCGAAGGGCCAATCAAGGTGCACCGGCTGGGCCTGCAGGGAGACATCCAGGCAACCCGGGTCCACCACGGCGGCCCGGACCAGGCCATCTACGCCTATTCCCAGGCCGACGCCGACTATTGGGCCGCCGAGCTCCAGCGTGACGTGCCGCCGGGCACCTTCGGCGAGAACCTCCGGGTAACAGGCATCGACGCCACTTCCGCCGTGATCGGAGAGCGCTGGAAGATCGGGCTCGACGTCGAACTGGAAGTCACGTCCCCCCGCACCCCCTGTGCCACCTTCCAACGGCGGCTGGGGGAGCGCGGATTCGTCAAGCGCTTCACCGATGAGGGCAGGGTGGGCGCCTACCTCCGGGTAATCCGCACCGGAACCATCCAGGCCGGCGACCATATCCACCGGACCTTCGTTCCCCGGCACGGCGTCACGATTGGCCGGTGGTTCAGCGAGCCGGACGTGGAGGCCATGGAAGCGCTCAAGGATGCGGACGCCGACGGCGAGATCCGCCTACAGCAGCCGGAATTCACCAAGAAGTTCGAGGCGCTCCAGCGGCAGCTCCGCGGCTAGCGGGGGAAAGTACGACGGCGGAGGCGCGCCATGTGCGCAAGCTCACCGCCGCCGTCGCCCGCATGATTTCCGGTCCGCACCTTCCGTACCGTACACTTGAAACATCCCCCACTCCGGAAATCCCTTATTCCTGCCCAATTTTTGAGGCAGGACTGGCAAGTGTTGGGGCCCGCACAAGCGATGCGGGCATTTTCATAGGGAGAGCCGGCTAAAGAAAACGCTGTACAGACTGCTGGGATAGCAGCCAAGAGATGCAGCGCGAAGTCCTGCCACGGGATTGCGAAAGCGCCGGACTTCTGTGACCGGCCGGTCAATGTTTGCCCGGCATCCACGGCACACGTACTGCGGCTCCGCTCACCTCGGGTAGTGCCGCCTGGCCCCCTATGGATGAGGAATATTTCCCTATGCCCGAAAATCAGAACGACTCCGTCGACACCCCCAACACCGTGAACGACGCCCCCACCGCGGCTGTCGAATTCACCGAGGCCGTTGCCCCGGCAGCAGAGCCCGCTGAAGAAGCCGCCGCCCCGGCAGCAGCACCCGCCGCAGAGGCGTCCGCTCCCGCCGCCAAGGTCGAGGAAGACGACGAAGAAGGCATCAAGTTCGCCGACCTCGGCATCGACGGCCGCGTCCTGGCCGCCCTGCAGGACGTCGGCTACGAAAAGCCGTCCCCCATCCAGGCAGCAACCATCCCGCTGCTGCTTGAAGGCCGCGACGTTGTGGGCCTCGCCCAGACCGGCACCGGTAAGACTGCAGCATTCGCAGTACCGGCACTGTCCCGCCTGGCAGAGCTCCACGACCTCAACGGCCCGTCCCGCAAGACGCAGGCCCTGGTGCTCGCTCCTACCCGTGAGCTCGCGCTCCAGGTTGCCGAGGCCTTCACTTCCTACGCCAAGCACATCGACGACTTCACCGTCCTTCCCGTCTACGGCGGCTCCGCCTACGGCCCCCAGCTCGCAGGCCTGCGCCGCGGCGCCCAGGTGGTTGTGGGTACCCCCGGCCGCGTGATCGACCACATCGCCAAGGGTTCCCTTGACCTGTCCGAGCTCCAGTACCTGGTGCTGGACGAGGCCGACGAAATGCTCCGCATGGGCTTCGCGGACGATGTTGAGCAGATCTTCCAGCAGACGCCCGAGGACCGCCAGGTTGCGCTGTTCTCTGCCACCATGCCGAGCCAGATCCGCCGCATGTCCAAGCAGTACCTGAACAACCCGGCCGAGATCTCCGTGAAGTCGAAGACCACCACCGGCGCCAACACCCGCCAGCGGTACCTGCAGGTCATGGGCCCGCACAAGCTCGACGCCATGACCCGCATCCTCGAGGTTGAAGAGTTCGACGGCGTTATTGCCTTCGTGCGGACCAAGATGGCCACCGAGGACCTCGCCGACAAGCTGAAGTCCCGCGGTTTCCAGGCGGCCGCCATCAACGGTGACATCCCGCAGCAGCAGCGTGAACGCACTGTGGACGCGCTGAAGGAAGGCCGCATCGACATCCTCGTGGCCACCGACGTCGCAGCCCGTGGCCTTGACGTGGAGCGCATCAGCCACGTCATCAACTACGACATCCCGCATGACACCGAGTCCTACGTGCACCGCATCGGCCGTACCGGCCGTGCAGGCCGTTCGGGTGACGCGATCCTCTTCATGACGCCGCGCGAGAAGTACCTGCTGCGTTCCATCGAGAAGGCCACGCGCCAGCCGGTGGAGCAGATGCACCTGCCCACGGCGGAGACCGTGAACACGCTGCGCCTGGGCAAGTTCGCCGAGCGCATCACGGAGACCCTGGCCTCCGAGGACGTGGCTCCGTTCCGCGACCTCATCGCGTCCTACGAGGAAGAGCACAACGTTCCGGCCTCGGAGATCGCTGCCGCGCTTGCCGTGATGGCCCAGGGCGGACAGCCGCTGCTGGTCAAGGAGCTCCCCGCAGCTCCCGAGTTCCAGAAGCGCGAGCGTTCCAAGGACGGCTTCGGCTCCCGCGGCCCCACCCGTGCGCTCACCGAGGGCAACGCCACCTACCGGATCGCCGTGGGACGCCGCCAGCGCGTCATGCCCGGTTCCATCGTGGGCGCCATCGCCAACGAGGGCGGCATCTCCTCGGCGCAGATCGGCGGCATCGACATCCGCTCGGACCACTCCCTGGTGGAGCTGCCCGCGGACCTGAGCCCCGAGCAGCTGCGTGCCCTGTCCCGCACCCGGATCGGCGGCGAGCTGATCCACCTCGAGCTGGACAACGGCCGCAAGCCCTCGGGCGAACGCGGCGCTTACCAGGGCAACCGCGGCGGCGACCGTGGCGGTGACCGCGGCGGCAACTTCAAGGGCAGCGGCGGGTTCAAGAAGGAGTTCCGCAAGAACGACGGCGAGCGCACCTCCGCGGACCGCGGCGGCCGCTCCTACAGCGAACGTTCCGAGCGCTCCTTCGGCGACCGTGGCCAGTCCAGCGACTCCCGCTTCGGCGGCCACGGCGACGGCTCCCGCAAGCCCCGCGGCAACGAGGGCGGACACCGCGACTTCAACCGCAAGGGCAAGTGGTAACCGTCAGCTAGTCTGACATCCCCGATGGGCCGGCTTTCGAGCCGGCCCATCGGCATTTAACGCACGACTCGGGTGGCCCCCGGCGTCGTCCGGTCCTTGCCTTTCCCGCAGCGGGTGACGTCGCCGGCTGGCCAGGACAACGCGGGGTCAGTCGTGGCCCGTTCCGCGGCCTGGAATTGGGCCGGAAGTGACCCCGCGTTGTTGCCGTGCGCGGACAAAAAGTTTTCGGTGTGGGACTCGCCACACTTCACGCATCTGGCGGGTCTGCGCGCGGCCCTTGGCGCCTGGGCGGTGCCGGCTGGTGGCCCGGGAATCCCTGTAATGGCGCGGAAAAGCGACCCCATGAAGGGTAGAAGTGCAACTCTTGCGCCGCCTCCCGGCCGCCCGCGGAGCCGATTTGTTGGTGGGAAAATCTTCCGGTAGAGTATTTACTCGTTGCCCCCCTAGCTCAGTGGTAGAGCGCGTTCTTGGTAAGAACGAGGTCACCGGATCGATTCCGGTGGGGGGCTCTGAATGAGGGCCTGTGTCAAGGCGGTTTTGACCGGCTTGGCGCAGGTTTTTCTCATTCGTGGCGGTGTAGCTCAGTTGGTTAGAGCGCACGACTCATAATCGTGAGGTCGGGAGATCGAGCCTCCCCACCGCTACAGGACAAGCCCCCGGAATCTGCAAGGTTCCGGGGGTTTTCCTGTTTAACTCCCTCATAGGGTGCCCCCGGTGCAGGTCCTGGGGCCGGCATGTCGCCGATTGGCTTCCTGCCCGGCGGCCAAGGTAACGTTTAGGTCACCGGCTGGCGCACACGCCTCCCAAAGAGCGTCGTTGATGCTTGCGTGTGGTAAGCCCCCAGGTGGCAGCGCCCTTGCGTTCCGCAGCCGCACCCAACTCCGGGCAGGATCCCCCTGGGACTGCCCGTTCCGCACTCCCATGAAGAGGCTTTGTTTTCCATGCGCAGAAACAATCTGCTGGCCGTCGGCATGCTCTCGGTCCTGCTCGCCACGTCGGCGTGCAGCGGCGTAAGCAGCGACGCAAACTCATCCGCACAGTCCTCGGCGAACGCCGGTATTGAAGCCAGCTCCAGCACCGTCCACGACAAGTCGTCCGCAGAGGTGGGGGCCTCCCAGCGCGCTGCCGCCGAAAAGGCCGCTGCTGCCAAGAAGGCCGAGGAAGCTGCCGCAGCCGAGAAGGCCCAGGCAGCAGCCGAAGCTGAGAAGGCCGCCAAAGCCGCGGCCGAAAAAGCAGAGGCCGAGAAGGCCCAGGCGGCTGCAGCGGCAACCGCCCAGAAGGCAGCTGAAAAGCTGCAGGCCGTGCGCCCGGTGCCCTCGGCTGTCCCGGCACCGGCAGCCCCTGCCGCGGCCCCCGCGCCTGTCCTGCCGGCGTCGTCCTCCGAACGGATCGTCACCACCGCCTACACCACGGCGTACACCTGGTACGACAACACCCCGGCAGGCTCGTCCGCCATCAGCCACCCGGTACTGCACAAGACCGCCGGGGGCACCGGCACCTACGAAGACCCCATCACCATTGCCGTGGGCCACTCGCTCGCTACCGGCGAGGACGTCCTCGACTTCCCGGCCGGCACGCGGATCTACCTTCCGGACGTCCGCCGCTACTTCATCGTCGAAGACACCTGCGGTGACGGCAACGATCCCCAGGGCGGCCCGTGCCACCAGGGCGTCAACGTCCATGGCACCAACTCCACCATCTGGATCGACATGTGGATCGGCGGCCAGAGCATGAGCGCCGACGGCGCCAACGCCTGCGCCAGCAAGGTGACCAACGTCAACACCGCCGTCTTCAACCCGGCCAGCAACTACGTTGTGGCACCGGGGGCAGGAGTCATCCACGACGGCAAGTGCGATGCCGGCTACGGCAACACGCTCGTACAGCAGTAACCAAACGGACATGGCCACCAGCGTCAACTGGTGGCCCTGCGGGGGCCGGCGATATTCGCCGGCCCCCGCTTTTTCGTTGCGTGACAAGTTCCCCGTTTCGCCGTAGCTTTGCGGCATCAGACATTGGGGGACCGCCGCATGGACGTTCTTGACGAAATCATGGCTCCGTTCCAGTGGCTTGTGTCCGTCATTATGGTCGGAATCCACGACGGGCTGAGCGCTGCCGGCATGCCGGCAGCCAGCGGCTGGACCTGGACGCTGTCCATCATCGGGCTGGTGCTGCTGATCCGCGCGGCGCTGATTCCCGTGTTCCTGAAGCAGCTCGATGCCCAGCGCCGGATGCGGCTCCTGCAGCCGGACCTGAAGAAGCTCCAGGAAAAATACCAGGGCAAAACGGACCCGCTGTCCCGCCAGGCAATGGCGCAGGAGCAGATGGCGCTGTACCGGGAGCACGGGACCAACCCGTTTTCGGCCTGCCTTCCCGTGCTGGTCCAGGTCCCGTTCTTCCTGGGACTGTTCCAGGTCCTCTCCGGCATCAGTACACGGGCGCGGCAGGGGGAGGGGATCGGGGCGATGAGCGCCGGCCACGTGGTGCAGTTTGACCAATCCAGCATCTTCGGGGCGTCCCTGACCGCGTCGGTGCTTCATGGCGGTGCCGGTGACCCGGCCGCCGTTGCGCTGCTGACCGTCCTGATGATCCTGGTGATGGTCGCTGCGCAGTTTTTGACGCAACGAAGGATCATGGCCCGGACGGCGGTCCCGGGGGCTCCTGAAAGCCCCCTTGTGAAGCAGCAAAAGATGCTGCTTTACGCGCTGCCCGTCGTCTTCGCTGTGGGCGGCGTCCTGTTTCCCATCGGTGTCCTGGTCTACTGGACGGTCACCAATCTCTGGACCATGGTGCAGCAGTTCCTCGTCAGTGACCGGCAGGCGGGGCAGAATGGGGCGCATGGCTGAGCTCATCTACACCGGCATCGCCTCCCTGGACGGCTACGTCGCAGACAGCAGCGGCAACTTCGACTGGAGCGCCCCGGATGAGGAAGTGCACGCCTTCGTCAACGATCTGGAACGCGAGATCACCACGTACCTGCTGGGGCGGCGCATGTACGAGGTCATGGCCGTCTGGGAAACCCTTGGCGGCAGCGACGATCCGCCCGTGATCCAGGACTACGCCCGCATCTGGCGCCACGCGGACAAGATTATCTACTCGGAAACTTTGGACGCGCCGCCGGCTCCGAGGACGCGGGTCGAGCGCTCCTTCGATGCCGGTGCCGTCCGGAACCTGAAGGAGAAGACGGAAGGCAGCATCGGCATCGGCGGGTCCACCCTGGCCGCCGCCGCGCTCCGGGCCGGGCTGGTGGATGAGTGCCGGATCTTCCTCAACCCGGTATCGGTGGGCGGGGGCCTGCGGTTCCTGCCCGACGGCCTGAACCTCCGGCTGGAACTCATGGATGAGCGCACGTTCCGGAACGGCGTGGTCTACCTGCGCTACCGCTGCCTGGCTTGAGGGGCAGAATGGGTCCATGACCCGAATCGCAATCATCGGCGGCCACGGCAAAGTGGCCCTCCACCTGTCCACCCTCCTCGCGGAGGAAGGCCACAGCGTCACCTCGTTCATCCGCAACCCGGACCATGCGTCCGATGTCGCGGAATCCGGTGCATCGCCGTCGGTCCTTGACATTGAAAACGCCACGACGGCGGACATCGCGGCCGCGCTGCAGGGCCACGACGCCGTGGTGTGGTCTGCCGGTGCCGGCGGCGGCAACCCTTCGCGGACCTATGCCGTGGACAGGGACGCGGCCATCCGGTCGATGGACGCCGCAGCGCAGGCCGGCGTGAACCGCTACGTGATGGTGTCCTACCTCGGGGCGCGCAAGGACCATGGGGTGCCGGAGGACAACGGCTTTTTTGCTTACGCCGAGGCGAAAGCCGCGGCTGATGAGTACCTGCGCGCGACGGACCTCGCGTGGACAATCCTGGGGCCGGGCACCCTGACCGATAAACCCGGCACGGGCATGATCAAGGTCAACCCCTCTGCGGGGGAGGACGGACGGGGAACGTCGCGCAGCAACACGGCCATCGTGGCCGCAGCCGTGCTGGACCTGCCGGAGACGGCGGGCCGGACGATCGAGTTCTGCGACGGCTCGCTGCCGGTTGCTGCCGCCCTGGAGTCGCTTAACTGACCGTTGTGGACAGTTCCAGGTCGAGGGAATTTTTCTCCACGTAGTCCAGCGCCGCGCGGACCGCTCCGACAGTCACCATGGCGTCGCCCAGCGGGGAGACGGCGATGCGCGGGGGAGTGGCCGTGAATTCCGGCAGCCGTGCGGCGATAGGGTCCAGCAGCACACCGGCCGAGTTGGCCACCGCGCCGCCAATGACCACAAGCTCCGGGTTGTACATGGTGGCCACGGTGCCAATGACGCGGGCCATCCTGTCTGCCAGGCGCTCCAGGATGTCCTGTGCCACGGCATCGCCGGATGCCGCGGCCGCGAAGACCTGTTCTGCCTCGGCGCCATCGCGGGCGTGGGCGCGCAGGGACGTCCTTGCCGCGCCGGTCACGGCTTCCGCTGCCCAGGTCCGTGCTAGGTGGGCGATGCCATAGGTGTCGCCCACACCCTGAACCAGGTCCAGGAAGGCCAGCTCACCGGCGCTGCCGCGGCTGCCGTGCAGCAGCCGGCCGCCGTCGATGACCCCAGAGCCCAGGCGTTCGCTGGCGAGGATGACCACCACGTCATCCACGCCGGCGGCCGCGCCTAGCCAGCGGTCCCCGAGCGCCGCCAGGTTGGCGTCGTTCTCCAGCAGCACCGTCCAGCCCCGAAGGTCCTTCAGGGACGCCCGCAGGTCGATATCGAACAGGCCCCAGAATTTCTGCGTTGCGAGGACGTCGCCGTGCCGGTCCACGGGGGCGGCAACACCTGCGCAGACAGCGAGGACTTCCTCCGGCCCGGCAGCAGCGCTCTCCAGCGCCGTCATGGCCACCTGGTCGATAAAGCTGATGCGCTGGACGGCAGTAAGGTCGGCGACATCAAAACGCCGGCTGAACCTGGCCACGGTCTTGCCCCGCAAGTCCGCAACAACCGCCGTCACCTTGGAATAGCCGATGTCCAGGCCCAGGACCACGCCGGCGCGGTGGTTCAGTTCAAACCTGCGGGCCGGCCGCCCCTTCTGGTAGTCCCCGAAGGCCCGCTGGTTTTCCAGCTCGCGGATCCACCCTCGGTCCTTCAGGTCCTCGCACACGGAAATGGCCGTTGCCCTCGTTAGGCCGGTCGCGTCCATGACCTCCGTAACCGTCACCGCGCCGGAGAGGCGCATGAACTCCAGCACGGCGCCGGCACTGACCCGCCGCAGCAGGCTGGGAGTGGCAAGGGGCATTTCAGGCATGCTGTTGACCTTTCTGCGGACCACACCAGATAATATTTGAGGAAGTAAATTTAGAGTCAAAATAAATATACGCCGAACCAGAAGAAAAGGATCACCCCTTGTCCACCACTGCCACCCTGGCAACCCTGTCCGACTCCGACCGTCCGGCCGATCCCAACTGGTGGCGCCAGGCGTCCGTCTACCAGATCTATCCGCGCAGCTTCGCCGATTCGAACGGTGACGGCATCGGCGACCTGAAGGGCATCACGTCCAAGGTCCCGTACCTGAAGTCGCTGGGGATCGATGCCGTGTGGCTGAGCCCCTTCTACCCGTCAGCGCTCGCCGACGGCGGCTACGACGTTGACGACTACCGCGATGTGGATCCCAAGCTCGGTACCCTGGACGACTTCGACGAGATGGCCAAGGCCCTGCACGACGCCGGCATCAAGCTGATCGCGGACATCGTGCCCAACCACTCCTCGGACCGGCACCAGTGGTTCCAGGAAGCCCTCGCGTCCCCGAAGGGTTCCCCGGCCCGCGACCGCTACATCTTCCGTGACGGGAAGGGCCCCAACGGCGAGTTCCCGCCGTCGGACTGGGACTCGGTGTTCGGCGGACCGGCGTGGGAGCGCATCACCGAGCCGGACGGCACCCCCGGCCAGTGGTACATGCACATTTTCGCCAAGGAGCAGCCGGACCTGAACTGGTCCAACCGGGAGATCCGGGACGACTTCCTCAAGACCCTGCGCTTCTGGTCGGACCGCGGCGTGGACGGCTTCCGCGTGGACGTGGCCCACGCCCTCACTAAGGACCTCACCGAGCCGCTGCTCTCCAAGCTCGAACTGAGTGCAGCCAACACCGGCGTGGACGGGTTCGACGACGGCACCCACCCGTTCTGGGACCGCGACGAAGTCCACGAAATCTACGCCGAATGGCGCGAGGTGTTCAACGAGTACAACCCGCCCCGCACGGCCGTCGCGGAAGCCTGGGTCCACGCCACCCGGCGCGCCCGCTACGCCAGCCCGCAGGGCCTGGGCCAGGCGTTCAACTTCGACCTGCTGCAGGCCGATTTCGATGCCGCCGAATACCAGGAGATCATCACCCGCAACCTCGCAGAAGCGGCCGCGACCGGCGCCTCGTCCACCTGGGTGTTCTCCAACCACGACGTTGTCCGCCACGCCACCCGCTACGGGCTGCCGCAGGTGTCCAAGGGCAAGGGGCGCACCAAGGGCCAGGACGGCAAGGACTGGCTGCTCGCCGGCGGACCCGCGGAGGAGTTGGACATTGAACTCGGCGAACGCCGGGCCCGCGCGGCCACACTGCTGATGCTCGCCGTCCCGGGATCCGCGTACCTGTACCAGGGCGAGGAGCTCGGGCTGCAGGAAGTGGCGGACATCCCGGAATCGGAGCGCCAGGACCCGTCCTTCTTCCGCAACAAGGGAGTGGAAATCGGCCGCGACGGCTGCCGCGTGCCGCTGCCCTGGAAGGTGGAGGGCACCTCGTTCGGGTTCGGCGAGGGCGGCTCGCACCTGCCCCAGCCGGACTGGTTCAGCAAGTACGCGGTCGAGGCACAGGACGGGACGGAAGGCTCCACCCTGGAGCTGTACCGCACCGCGCTGAAGCTGCGCCATGAACTGCAGACGGACGAGGAACTCGAATGGGTCGAGGCCGGCAACCCGGAGGTCCTGCACTTCCGCCGCCCGAACGGCTGGCAGTCAGTGACCAACTTCGGGGACACCGCCGTCGACCTTCCTGCCGGAACCGTGCTGGTCAGCAGTGCCCCGCTCGAGGACGGCAAGCTGCCGGCCAACACCACCGCGTGGCTGCGCTGATGCGGGAAGTCATCCGTTGCAGGAGCTGATTTATGGCTGCATGGGCCTGGGCGGCAGCTGGTCCGACGAGCCGCATGGGAGCAGCCATGTGGATGAGGCCGCTGCCGCCGTCCACGCGGCCCTGGACGCCGGCATCACGCTTTTCGACCATGCGGACATTTACCGCAGCGGCAAGTCCGAGGCGGTCTTCGGTGAAGTGCTGGCCGGCACTTCGGGGCTGCGGGACCGGATCAGGCTCCAGACCAAATGCGGAATCCGGCTGAACGAACGCGGGCTGCAGACGCACTACGACCTGAGCCGTGGCGCCATCCTTGAACGCGTCAACGGGAGCCTGGAACGGCTGCGGACGGACTACGTGGACATCCTCCTGCTGCACCGCCCGGATCCGCTGGCGGACCCGGCGGAGGTGGCGTCCGCCGTCGGGCAGCTCATGGCTGAAGGTAAGGTCCGGCAGCTGGGTGTGTCCAACATGTCCGGTGTGCAGATCGAGGTGCTGCAGGACCGGCTGGAGACGCCCGTGGTGGCAAACCAGCTGGAGATGAGCCTGCTCAAGCGGGCCTGGCTGGAAAGCCAGGTGCTGGTCAACCATCCCGAGCACCTGGACTACAGCTTTCCGCACGGCACGCTGGAGTACTGCACCCGCAACTCCATTACCCTGCAGGCGTACGGCTCGCTGGCCCGCGGGCTCTATACCGGCGCGGAACCGGAGAGCCCCACCTCGGCGGAGTCCGCCACCTCCGAGTTGGTGGCCCGGCTGGCGGGGGAGCATGGCACCTCCGGGGAGGCCGTGCTGCTCGGCTGGCTGATGAAGCACCCGGCGGGCATCGCCCCGGTGATCGGGACGGTCAACCCGGCGCGCATCCGTGCCTGTGCCGACGCTTCCCGGGTGGCCCGGGAGCTGACGCGCGCCGACTGGTACCGGCTCTGGGTGACGGCGCGGGGCAGCAACATCCCCTGACCTCCCCAACCGGGTGGCAGCACGTGTCGTTATGGAACCCCATAACGACACTTGCCGCTACCTGCCTTTCATCAGGATTGAGTCATATGGGGTTTAGTTCGTATTGAACCTCACATGCCGGCCGTTTTCTTCGACGTGCTGCTTGCCGGGCGGATACGGTAGATACATGACGTCTACCATCGCCGCCGAAACTGTACGGCCCGAACGCAATATCCCCGCAGAGATCGCCCGCTCCTGGCTCCTGGTCAATGCCATGAAGCCCGAGCTCTTCGACCAGTCGGCAGTCTCTCGCGCCGACTCGATCATCCTGGATATTGAAGATGCCGTGGACCCGTCGCAGAAGGACCAGGCGCGCAACAACGTGGTGGACTGGCTCACGGCCGGCGGCAAGGCCTGGGTCCGCATCAACGATGCCACCAGCCGCTTCTGGGCTGACGACCTCGCCGGCCTGCGCGGCACGCCCGGCCTGCTGGGGGTCATGCTCGCCAAGACCGAATCGGCGGACCAGGTGACCGAGAGCTTCCACCGCATGGACGGCAAGACCCCCGTCATCCCGCTGGTGGAGTCCGCCCTGGGCATCGAGGAAGCCAACCACATCGCCAAGGCCCAGGGCGCCTTCCGCCTGGCCTTCGGCTCCGGCGACTTCCGCCGCGACACCGGCATGGCCGCCACCGCCGAGGCCATGGCCTACCCCCGCGCCAAGCTTGTCGTCGCCAGCCGCGTCGGCAACCTGCCGGGCCCCATCGACGGTCCCACCGTCGGCACCAACCACCCCATCCTGCGCGAGCAGACCGGCATCACGGTGATGATGGGCATGACCGGCAAGCTCTGCCTGGCCATCGACCAGACCCCCGTCATCAACGAGGTCATCAGCCCCACGCCGTCCGACGTCGCCTGGGCCACCGACTTCATGGCCGACTTCGAAGCCAACGGCCGCGTCATCCGCGACGGCTCCGACCTGCCCCGCCTGGGCCGCGCCGAAAAGATCATGAAGCTCGCGGTAGCCTTCGGCGTGCAGCCGGCGCTGTAGCCGCCCCGCTTTCCACTCCAGGAGACCCCGTGACCGATACCCGCTATCTGGTCCACGGGGTCTTTTGGGATGGGCCGCCGGCTTCCGCAACGGAGTACGACGGCGGCGCCCCGGTGCTGCGCCTTCAGTCACCTTCCGGGGACTTCCGGCAGCTCAGTCTCCACCCGGGTGCCCGGCTCGGCTTCCACGTCGTTGAGCACGGCAGGTCCTGCCTGGGGCACCTTCGCGTCCACTCGTCCACGCGCCGTGACCATATCCTATGTACGGCCGGCGCCCCGGCGTCCAGGGGCAAGCAGTGCGAACGCTGCTTTATGCTCGACGAGTCCCGGCTGATCCACGACTTTCACCGCGGCGGCCGCGTCACCCCCGGCCTGCGGGACTACCTGATGCAGGAGCACTGGCTGTATGTGGCCACCTTCGCCGGCGGCAGCAGCAAGGTGGGAACGGCGTCCGGGCCCCGGAAATGGCACCGGCTCGCAGAGCAGGGCGCCGTGACGGCCAGGTACGTGGCCAGGGCACAGGACGGCCGCGTGGTGCGGATCCTGGAGGACCTGGTGACGGCCGAAGCCGGGCTGGCGCAGCAGGTGCGGTCCGCCACGAAGTCGGAGGCGCTGCTGCAGCCGCTAGCGCCAGCCGAAGTGGACGCCCTCAACGCCCGGCATGCCGGCCGGGTCCGCGGCCTGCTGGCGCGCACCGCCGTCGAGGGCTTTTCCGTTGTGGATGAGCAGTGGGTGCGTCCGGCACAGGCCTCCCGCTTTTGCGTCCCCGCGGCCCGCCACGCCTACCCCTATCCGCTGGACAGCGGGCGGCACGGCTTCCATATTGCGGCGCTCAGCGGACCCAACGCGCTGGCCCGTCTGGACGGGACCGATGCTGAGTTCGTGGTGAACCTGGGCCAACTGGCGGCACGCACCATCGTCCTGGGCGACTTCGCCTCGGACGTGCCGGCCGTGCAGGAAGCCCTGTTCTAGGCAGCCGGTAAACTGGGACGGTGCTGAACGAATTCTGGGCCACCGCGCCAACCCGCTACAAAGTCCTGGTCTTCAGCGCGATGGGCCTGATCGCCGTCGGCATCATCCTGAACCTGGTGGGCAACACCAGCGGCAACCAGGGAATGGCCACCGCCTCGCTGCCGCTGATCGGGCTGGGCCTGCTCCTGCACATCGCCGGCATCGTGGTCCGCGGCCAGGCCATCCGCAAGAACCTGCGCCGGTAGCTGTTTCTACCCGGTTTTCTGCCCCCTGACAGGCGGGCGATAGGGTTGAAGCCATGACTATCAATCCGGATCTGCAGGGCCGAAGCTACCCTGCCGCAGAGGTGTACGACGTTGGCCGCGAGAAAATCCGCGAGTTTGCCCGCGCCGTCAAAGCCACCCACCCTGCACACTTCGACGTGGATGCAGCCAAGGCCCTGGGCCACACCGACCTGGTGGCCCCGCCCACCTTCGCGATCATCATCGCCCAGCGCGCCGACGCGCAGCTCATCGAGGATCCGGACGCCGGCATCGACTTCTCCCGCGTGGTCCACGCGGACCAGCGCTTCACCCACCACCGGCCCATCGTCGCCGGCGACCGGCTCGTGGCCGAACTGCACGTGGACGGCGTGCGGGCCATGGGCGGCGGTGCGATGATCACCACCCGCTCCGAAATCTTTGCCCTGGCGGCCGACGATTCCAAAGAACCGGTCACCACCACCACGTCATCCATCCTGGTCCGCGGAGAGGGACAGTAGCCATGAGCCCCAGTTTCCACGAACTCAGTGCCGGCCAGGAGATCGGCAGCCGCACCATCGAGGTCACCAGGACGGACCTGGTCAAGTACGCCGGTGCCTCCGGCGACTTCAACCCCATTCACTGGAACGAGGCCTTCGCCACCGGCGTGGAACTGCCCGGCGTCATCGCCCACGGCATGTTCACCATGGGCTCGGCCGTCCAGCTGGTCACTGACTGGGCCGGCGACCCGGCCGCCGTCGTCGACTTCCAGACCCGCTTCACCAAGCCCGTCCTGGTCACCGACACCACCGGGACCAAAGAACCGGGGGCCACCATCGAGGTCAGCGGCACCATCGGCAAGCTCGACGCCGATGCCGGCACCGCCCGCGTTGACCTCACCGTGGTCTCGGCCGGGCAAAAAGTCCTGATGAAGGCCCAGGCCGTCGTCAAGCTTTCCTGAGCGCCCCTTGACCTCACGGGCAACAACAGGGGCCACCACCGCCGAAGTGACGCACTGGCGCAACGCCGTGGTGGTGGCCTACGCTGCCAGCGGCCTGGCGTTTGCCTCATGGGTCTCCCGGCTGCCGGCCATCCGTGACGCGCTGGACCTCACCCCGGGCAACATCGGGGTCCTCCTGCTGTGCATGACCCTGGGGTCGTTTGCCTCCGTCTCCGCGTCCGGGTTGATCGTGCTCCGGCTGGGATCCAAGAGGACCATCAGGACCGGCAGCATCCTGGTGGGGACCGGCCTGCTGCTGGCCGGGCTTGGCACCTCGGTCCTGGCCAGCCCGGTGGCAACTGCTATCGGACTGGCCGTCATCGGACTGGGGACCGGCAGCTGGAACACGGCGTCCAACGTTGAGGGCGCCGCGGTGGAGCGGGCCGTTGGCCGGCACATCATGCCCCGGCTGCACGGCGCCTTCAGCCTGGGGACAGTGGCCGGGGCAGGACTGGGCGCGGGAGCCGCCGCGCTGTCCGTTCCCGTGTCCTGGCATCTGGGCGCAGCCGGGGTGGTGGTCGCCGTCTCGGTGGCGACGGCGGCAGCCTGGTTCCGCGCGGACGTCACCCCCGTGGCAGGGGAGCGGACCTACGCCCCGGACAACTTCGAGGATCCGACCACCGGCCCCATCCCCGTAATTCCGGCAGGCGCTGGCCCGGAAGACGCTCCGCTGGACAACAAACGCAAGATCGCCCAGGCCTGGCGGGACCGGCGGACCCTGCTCCTGGGTGTGCTGGTGCTGGGCCTCGCCCTGGCGGAAGGCGCGGCGGGGGACTGGGTGGCGCTGGCCCTGGCTGACGGGCACGGCCAGACCGACGCCGCCGGCGCTGCCGGTTATGGCCTCTTCGTCACGTTCATGACCATCGGGCGCTTTGCCGGGACCCTGGTCCTGGACCGCTTCGGCCGGGTGCCGGTGATGCGCTGGTGCGCCGCCCTTGCCGTGTTCGGGCTCGGCGTTTTTGTCTTCGCGCCGGTTCCCTGGCTGGCTTTTGCCGGACTCGCGGTGTGGGGCCTGGGGGCGTCCCTCGGTTTCCCGGTAGGCATGTCCGCTGCGGCGGATGATCCCGCCAAGGCCGCTGCCCGGGTGTCGGTGGTGTCCACCATCGGGTACGGGGCGTTCCTCTGCGGGCCGCCGCTGTTGGGCCTGCTCGCAGAACATGTGGGCATCCTGCATTCCCTGCTGGCCGTGATGGTGATGCTGGTGGTGAGCTTCCTGCTCTCGCCGGTGGCCCGGAAGCTTGCCTAGGTACTTAAAGGTGCTGCGTTAGATAAGTATTTTCAAGTACTGTAGTTCCGGTGAATTCCACCCTGCTCTCCTCCCTGACCACGTCCGCCGTCGGAGGCCCTGCCGGCTCCTTCATCGAGGCGCGCACCGAGGCCGAAATCATCGACGCCGTCCGCACGGCTGATGCGGCAGGCGAACAGGTCCTGATCATCAGCGGCGGGTCCAACCTCCTGATTTCCGACGACGGGTTCCCCGGTACAGTCGTGAAGATCGCCTCCGAAGGGTTCACCGTGAATGCGGAGGACTCCTGCGGCGGCGTGGCCGTGGTAGTCCAGGCGGGCCATAACTGGGACAAGCTGGTTGAGCATGCGGTGCTGCACGTCTGGTCCGGGATTGAAGCGCTGGCCGGCATCCCGGGTTCCACCGGTGCCACACCCGTGCAGAACGTTGGTGCCTATGGTGCCGATGTTTCCCAGACCATCGCCGCGGTGCGCACGTGGGACCGCGAGCGGAATGCGGTGAAGACGTTCACCAACTCCGAGCTCAAGTTCGGGTACCGGGATTCCATCCTTAAGCAGACCACCGTCAACGGCTCGCCCCGCTACGTGGTGCTGACCGTGGAGTTCCAGCTTCCCCTGGGCCGGATGAGTGCCCCCATCCGCTATGCGGAGCTGGCACGCTCGCTGGGTGTGGAGCCCGGAAAACGCGCCTACGCCAATGACGTGCGCCGCGAGGTCTTGAGGCTGCGCGCCTCCAAAGGCATGGTGTGGGATTCCGCGGACAGGGACACCTACTCCACGGGCTCGTTCTTCACCAACCCCATCGTTCCGGCCGAGGTGGCCGAGGCGCTGCCGGAGTCCGCGCCGCGGTACCCGGCGGGTGTTGACGGGCTGGTGAAGCTTTCCGCAGCATGGCTGATTGACCAGGCCGGCTTCGCCAAGGGCTTTGGCCTGGCGGCGGACAGTGTGTCCGGGGGGCGGGCTTCGCTGTCCACCAAGCACACGCTCGCCATCACCAACCGCGGCTCAGCCAGCGCCGCGGACGTGGTGGCCGTTGCACGCGAGGTGCGTGCCGGCGTCGTACGCCGCTTCGGCATCGAGCTGCATCCGGAACCGCTGCTTATCGGCCTGCAGCTGTAGCCTCCAGCGGCTTGTCCGGGGCTGCCTTGTGCCGCAGGACCTCGGCTGCTCCCATGAGGGCCGAGGCCCACCCGGTGAGGACCAGGTAGATCCCCATGAAAAGCCAGACCAGCAGCCCGGGCGCCAGGGGATTGGATGCACCCGAAACGATGCAGGTCACCAGGCCCGCCACGGCGACGGCCAGTGACAGGACCCAGAGGACCTGACCTGCACGGGGGTGCCGGCGCCAGTCCCGGTGGATACGGACGCCGCCGGGGCTGACACCGATGCCGGGGAACAGTACGGCATATCCGCCGCCCAGGCTCAGCGTGAGCGAGGGGAGCAGCAGCAGGGGCTCGGACTGGCCGCTGTCCAGGAACGCCGCGAGGGAGAGCAGGCCCACCGCGGTTCCTGCCAGGACGCAGACGGTCCCGCCGATCATCCATGTTCTGGTTTTACGCGCGAGCAACTGCCACAAACTCCCCAAAGTCATGCTCCTACCCTAACCGTCGTTTTGCGGACCCCGCCCCGACCCTAGGATGAGGGCATGGCTGCACAGGTGGGGAAGCGTCTTGACCGCAAGGTGTTGGGCAGGCTGCGCCTGGCCTCGCAGGGGCTGCTTGGTGCGGGGGAACGGCCGGACTCAGCAGGCGGCGTGGTGCGCTGGATGACGGCGATGCAGGCGCAGGATCTGCAGGCGGCCCTGTGGGCGGTGGGCGTGCGGCTCACCGGTTCCGGTGTCAGCGACGTGGGGGCTGCCATCAATGCGGGGACGATCGTGCGTTCGTGGCCGATGCGGGGCACGCTGCACCTGGTGGCACCGGAGGACCTGCGCTGGATGCTGGAGCTGACCGCGGACCGCCTTACCAAGGGCATCGCCGCCAGGCACCGCGAACTGGGAATCACGTGGGCCGACGTTGAGAAGTGCCGTGACGTCGCCCTGGCCGCGATCTCCACTGAAGGCCCGCTCAGCCGCAACGGTCTGTTCAAGGTGTTCGACGACGGCGGGCAGCCCACCCAGGGGCAGCGGGGCATCCACATCCTGGGAACGCTGTGCCGGCACGGGTGGCTGGTGCAGGGACCGCTGGCCGGGAACCAGCAGCTGATCGTGGCCTTCGACGACTGGATTCCCTTTTCGCGCCGCCTCGGCCGGGCAGAGGCTGTCGCCGAGTTCCTGCTCCGCTACTTCCACAGTCACGGCCCGGCGACTGTCCGTGACTTCGCCTGGTGGACGCAGATTCCGCTGACCGAGGTCCGGGCTGCCCTCGAAACGATCCGGGGCGGGCTGGTGGAACTCGAGTTCGAGGGTGCCAGCTACTGGATGTCGCATGAGACGGCGGGTCTGCTGGATACCGGCGTCCCGGGCTCGCGCTCGGTCCTGCTGCTGCCCGGTTTCGACGAGTTCCTGCTCGGGTACACGGACCGGAGCCTGGTCCTCCCGCCGGAGCATGCCAACAAGATCGTTCCGGGCGGGAACGGCGTGTTCAAGAAAGCCCTGGTGTCCGGGGGAGAGGTGGTTGGCACCTGGGTCGTCGAGGGCAAAGGCCAGCGCGCCGCCGTCGTACCCCAACTCTTTGACCCGTCCCGGCCGCTCGGCCCGGCAGCCCAGGCTGCCTTCACCAAAGCCGCCGAGCGCTACCTGGAGTTCCTCGACACCTGATGACAAAAACAACGCGGGGTCACTAGATGCCCATCCGCCGGCGCGGATCGGGCGGTAAGTGACCCCGCGTTGCTGTGCTGGAGGGTTACAGGTTGCCGGTGGCGATGTTGAGCATGCGGCGCAGCGGCTCGGCAGCGCCCCAGAGGAGCTGGTCGCCCACGGTGAAGGCGCTGATGTACTCCGGGCCCATCTCCATCTTCCGGATGCGGCCCACCGGGATGTCCAGGGTGCCGGAGGCTGCCACCGGGGTGAGCTCGGCCATGGAGGCTTCCTTGGTGTTGGGAACCACCTTGGCCCATTCGTTGTCCTCAGCCAGGAGCTTCTCGATCTCGGCGACGGACAAGTCCTCGCGGAGCTTGAGGGTGAGGGCCTGGGAGTGCGAGCGCATGGCGCCGATGCGGACGCAGAGGCCGTCCATGATCACGCGGTTTTCCTCGGAGGTGCCCAGGATCTTGTTGGTCTCAACCCCGGCCTTCCACTCTTCCTTGGACTGGCCGTTGCCGAGGTCCGCGTCGATCCAGGGGATCAGGGAACCGGCCAGCGGGACGCCGAACTGGGTGGCGTCGATGTCCGTGCGCTGGTGGGCGAGGACCTTGCGGTCGATGTCCAGGATGGCCGACGCCGGGTCGTCCAGTTCCGTGCTGACCTGGGAGTTGAGCGTGCCGAACTGGCTGAGCAGCTCACGCATGTGCCGGGCGCCGCCGCCGGAAGCAGCCTGGTAGGTCATGGAGGTGCCCCACTCCACCAGGTTGTTCTTGAACAGGCCGCCTAGGCCCATCAGCATGCAGGACACGGTGCAGTTGCCGCCGATGAAGTCCTTGGTGCCGTTGACCAGGCCCTTGTCGATGACGTCGCGGTTGATGGGGTCCAGGACGATGATCGAGTCGTCGTTCATGCGCAGGGTGGAGGCGGCGTCGATCCAGAGGCCGTCCCAGCCGCGGCTGCGGAGTTCGCCGTGGACCTGCTTGGTGTAGTCGCCGCCCTGGGCGGTGACAATAATGGGCAGCTTCGCGAGCGTGTCGATGTCAAACGCGTTCTCGAGCTTGCCGGCACCGTCAGCGAAGGACGGCGCGGCACCTCCCGCGTTGGAGGTGGAGAAGAACACCGGGTTGATGTTGGCGAAGTCGCCCTCGTCCTGCATGCGCTGCATGAGGACGGAACCGACCATGCCGCGCCATCCGACCAGGCCGACGGAAGGGGTAGCTGCTGTAGTCATCCGTCCAGTTTAGACTTTGGAACCGGCTGGGCGCAGTCGGTTACGTCACTCCTGAACGGAACAGACGACGGCGGCACGCACCGACTGCCTACCAATGCCCGGCCAGCGGGTCACCGTGAGACGTGTCCTGCGCCTGGTTCGGGCGCCTTCCGCTCTTTCCGCAGCTTCTTGGCCCGGTACTCGTCGCGGGCCATGCTGAAGGCGTACCACGCGCCGAATCCTCCCAGCGCGGTGAGGAACAAGGCGCCCCAGAAGGGCTGCTCGCCGCTTCCCGCCGGGACCAGAAGAATTACCAATGAAAGGATGACTAAAAGCCCTAAGACGGCAGACACAATTCCCATGCCCCACCATGTCCGGACCTGCGCTTGGCCTCGGCCGGGCGAGAAACCGATCTCGTCCGCGGGATAACTGTGCAGTTCGCCCGTTGCCGTCCTCCGGAGGACGCGTTTTTCTCCCCGTGACAGCGCCTCCTTGTGCTCGGCATACACGGCGTCGTTTCGCCGCTCAGCTTCTTGATTGAAAACCATCAGCAGGCTGTCCCCTTACCAGTCGAATTGCTTGGCTGTTGGTTCCGGGATTCCCCGCTCCGCCCGAAGGCGCTTGGCCGTCGAGGCCACCTTCGCCATCCGAATAGCGTAAAGGGTGCCACCCACCCCGGCCGCGGTCAGGAACAGGGCGCTCCACATCGGATCCTGGCCTTGGCTGGTAGGTCCAGCCACCAGCAGGATGGAAAAGACCGCGACGGCAGCGAAGACAATCGCCATCACAAGGAAGCCGACGGCGGACCGCACTTGGGCGTGGGAACTGGCAGTAACCACTCCGAGTTCATCTTTGGCGTAGCTGTGAAGTCTGCCCTCCACGGTCCGGAACAGGACCCTCTTTTCCCCGCGTGCCAGCGCCTGTTCGTGGTAGGCACGGACTTGGCCGTCCGAGTTGGGGCCGCTACCCGCATTGCTGCCTGGAATGCCGTTCTGCACGCGAGTCCTGTCGAATCGATTGAATGCGGTTCAGCACCGTTGAAACCTGCACCTCGCCGCGGCGAGAGCAAGGCGGTTGGTCAGCTGTACAACACCCAGAACCAGCCGCCAGTGAAGATGATGGAGCAGACGAGGCTTAGGTGGGTTCCCCTGGAAAGGGGTATGTACTTTCAGGGAAGTTATCTCGGGTGACCGCGACGGAACCGGGGTGGGCAGTAAACCATTCACGCGCCTGGTCGTCGGTGACAACTACAGAGGGACGGGGCAAGCCACGTTCCCTGCGAAGCCGACGTGCACGCAGTTCTCCCCGGAGGGACCGGATCGTGAGAAGCCAACCGCCGGTGCACAGGACGGTGAATACCAACGAAAACAGCATGGCACCGAGGTGTAGGCCAGCGACGCTTATGATCAGCAAAACGGGACCCAAGAGAGCCGGGACCGTTAACACGGCAACCAGCAACGACATGCTGGCGATGCTGCGTGCGGTGTAATTGCCGAAAGGCTGGGCCCCGCCAGCGCCCCATTCTGCTTCCGTGTACGCGAAAATTCTGCGGTCCGTATCTTGGGCGAAGAAATACTTGCGATCGCTTCTTATTCGTCCTGCCGTCTTACTTTCCATTGCCATCCCATCCAGCAGAGGAGGCGCGCACTGCACCGAGAACGTTAATTAGGCCCGCTTCATCCTCAACGGATGTCTGGTCGCCAACGACGCCTCCTTCAACCGAGGCGCATACCCAGTTGTCCTCATCCCGTCGAACAAGGAGTTCGGCGGTTCCGCCCGGGCCTGCAGTCCTGATGCGAACCCCGCCGTCCGGGTGTTCCCGAAGGTGCTCGCTGATCAGAAACACTTCAGCCCGTTCCGCCGACACAGTGGAATCCTGAGGCACTGCAAACCACGTCAGCATGGTCCGCGGCTGAAAGAGCAACCTGGTTCTGTCGGACTCCACATGCAGTACGCTGTCACCCAGTTCGCTGGATCGAAGGAGATCCAACTGGGTCCACCGCACGGCATTGGCCACCGTGTAGGCGACAGCGTCGACACGGGGATCAAAGGTGACGACGGAATCCTGCCCCACCTCGGCGAGCCCTCGGGCAATCAGGGAGGACAGCCCGGCCCGAACGAGTCCAGCGTCTTTGGATTCATCGAGAAGCCGGAACTGCTCTGTGCTGGTTAGCGAAGCTGGTGTGTCCTGGAGTTGTAGAACGTAGGCCATGTCTGCGATGCCGAACCCCAACGAGTAATCTTCGGCATTCCGTATTTCCGTCATTGTTGCTTTCCTCTCAACACGGCCATCTCTACCAGCCGAAGAAGTTTTTCACGCCATCGCTGACGTTCTTGGCGCCGTCCTCGAAGAAGTTGCCGAGACCGTCGAAAGTATCGTCGATGGCATCCTCGGCACCGGGGATCAGCTCCACTGCCGCCCAGGCCCCGCTGATCACCATGCATGAGACGCCAATGGGTGGAGGTGCGAAGGATAGAGCACCTAATACTGCCTTCGTTCCCGAACGAATTGCATCGCCGGTTTCACCTGCTTGGATGGCATTGACGGTGTCCAGCCCATCAAGTCCGACGCTCACCACACCCAGCGCATGGCCGGCGGAATTGAGTCCAAACTTGGCGTATTTTCCAATTTCGGCCCCGTCCATACCACGGGTCATTTGAGCGAAATCGCCGAATTTTGCGCTCAGAAGATCCGGCGTGCCTGAGAAGAAGCCCCGCAGGGCGTCTTGTCGTTCAGCCGTATCCCAAAGTGCTCTCTGCCAGATCTTGCCGGGAGCGTCCGCAACCTCGTCTCCATAGACACTTACGAAGTTCGTGATGTCGCGGACACCTAGTGGAACGGTTTTTAGGCCCAGCACACCGTTGTACGCATCCCAGCCCCGGCGGAAGGGCGAATCATCGTTGGAAAGCCACTCCGGACCCCAAGGACCCGCGGGCCCCGAGTTTCCCGCGCCGGTTCCACCGCCGCCCGATATTCCGGCTGGTGAACCGCCGCTGTTGCTCGTATTCTCCTGCTGATTGGCGTGTTCCAGCAGCTTCGCGGACTCCTGCTTCAGCGCCAATGCCGTTTGCTGGAGGAGCGTACGGTGCGTGCCATTCCAATCTGACCGGAACCTGACGGCGTCCTGGCCCTTCCAGGACGAATTGTTGTTGATGGCGCTGCCCAGCGATGTTGATTGCTGCAGCAGCGAATCCGACGTTCGTCCCAGCTCCCGCGCCAGATTGCGCAGTTGCTCGACGTCGGCGCCCCACAAAGTTCCTGCCACCAGGCATCCCCCCAATATTTTGAACCGCCGTCCCGTAGCGCGGCAGCACCCAGCCTAGGACAGCATCAGACCAGCCGCGATGGGGTGAGCTCCCCATGGGGCCTGCAGCGCAGACCGGCTCAGCCCCGCTTGGTCTCCTCCAGCACAGCCGCTTTCCGGGCGCGCAGCGCGAAGAAGGCGCCGAAGGCGAACACCTGCGTCACCACCACCAGCACGATCGCCCCGGCGATTTTGTTGCCGCCCAGGATCATGGTGAGCCCAACGATTGCGGACAGGAGCGCCAGCAGCGGGAGCAGCATGTACCCGAGGACAAAGAGGGTTTCAGGTTTCTTCAGCACGTTCCTAGCCCTCGGTCCTTGACCATTTGGTGAATCGGTAGCGGGTGCCGTTGGCTGCGGTCAGCCAGCCGTCCGGCGGAACGGAGGCCGAAGCCTCCCAACTGGTGCCAAGCTCGGGGGCGAAAGTGTCGCCGTCGGCCTCCACATCGATGGTGGTGACCACCGCGACGTTGGCGAGATCGGTGGACTGGCGGAAAATCTCCCCGCCGCCCAGGATCCAGACCGTGTCGCCGCCGTCGACGAACTGGGATTCCAGCAGCGCGTCATCGAGGGAAGGAACCACGACGGCGCCCTCCGCCTCAGGCGTGTCGGCCCAGCTTTTCTGCCGGGTGATGACGATGTTGGTGCGCCCGGGCAGGGGGCGGTACTTCTCCGGGAAGGACAGCCAGGTCTTGCGGCCCATGATGACCGGGTGCCCGGTGGTCAGCCGGGTGAAGTGCTTGAGGTCCTCCGGAAGGTGCCAGGGCATGTCCCCGTCCTTGCCGATGACGCCGTCGGGGGTCTGGGCCCACACCAGCCCAACGCCGGTGACCGAGGCGGCCAGCTCTTCGGTGAAGGACTGCGGATCCGTGAAGTTTTCGGTGCTCATACTGCGATCGGCGCCTTAATCGTGGGGTGGTGCTGGTAGCCCACCACTTCGAAGTCTTCCAGGGTGTAGTCAAAGATCGAGGCCGGCTTGCGGTTGATCTTCAGCTGAGGGTAATCGTACGGCTCCCGCTCCAGCTGCTTGAGGACCTGGTCCATGTGGTTTTCGTAGATGTGCACATCGCCGCCGGTCCAGATGAACTCGCCGGGCTCCAGTCCCACCTGCTGGGCCACCATGCATGTGAGCAGGGCGTAGGAGGCGATGTTGAACGGCACACCCAGGAACATGTCTGCGGAGCGCTGGTACAGCTGGCAGGACAGCTTGCCGTCGGCGACGTAGAACTGGAAGAACGCGTGGCACGGCGGAAGTGCCATGTCGTTCAGTTCGGAGACATTCCAGGCGGACACGATATGCCGGCGCGAGTCCGGGTTGGACTTGAGGTTCTCCACGAGCTCGGCGATCTGGTCGATGTGGCCGCCGTCGGGAGTGGGCCAGCTGCGCCACTGCACGCCGTATACGGGACCCAGGTCGCCGTCCGCGTCGGCCCACTCATTCCAGATGGTGACGCCCTGGTCCTGCATCCATTTCACGTTGGTTTCGCCGCGCAGGAACCACAGGAGCTCCACCGCCACGGACTTGAAGTGGACCCGCTTGGTGGTGATCAGCGGGAAGCTTTTCGTCAGGTCAAAGCGCAGCTGGCGTCCGAAAACACTTGTGGTTCCGGTCCCCGTGCGGTCCGACTTGTGCGTGCCTGAGGCCAGGACATCGCGCAGGAGGTCTTCATAAGGCGTTGGAATGCTCACGCCCCAAGTCTATCGGGGTGGTCCTGCCTCGCCTGCATCATTTCCGTCTGAGCCTGCCGCGAAGAAGGTCCAGCAGGACCTCGTCGCTGAGTTGCGCTTTCCGCCCCGCGTCGATGTAACGGTCGACGGCGGCAGCCACCTCCTCCGGGACGGGTGCCGGGGAGGCGTCCCCGGCGCCCGCGGCGACACCGGCAACAATGGTGCCGCCCCGCCGTCGTGATTCAACAACACCGGCGGCCTCAAGTTCCTTGTACGCCCGGGCCACCGTTCCCACGGCAACGCCAAGATCCGCAGCCAGGCTCCTGACCGTCGGCAGCCGGCTGCCGGGCGCCAGGTCGCCGATTGCCACCAACGAGCTGATCTGAGACCGGATCTGCTCGTAGGGCGGCGTGGCGGACCGGAGGTCGATGATGATGCCGGCGCTCACGTCACCGGTTCCGGTGCGGGGGCGGGCTTGGCGGCCCCCGTGGCGGCGATACCGCGGACGGGAATCACGGCAATCACCGCGCCCGCGGCTGCCAGGAGGACTCCGATGCCCGGGGCCGCCTGCCATGCGTCGTCCCACGGCCCCGGGCCCAACGGGTACGCCGACTGAAGCCTGTGTCCGTTGGCCGTCAGCAGCACGCCCGCCTGCACCGTGAAGAACGCGGCCAGCGTCCGGACCACGCGGTGCAGCGTGATTGCGCGGAGGGCGGCGTCCAGGCCGGGAATTGCATCGGGGAAACTGCGGCGCTGCCGGACCATGGCAAGCGGGAGCACGGAGAATACGGCAACGGCTGCGCTGGTCCAGGCTGTTGCGCCCCACGACGCCGGCAGGGTGAGTTCGGACTGGCGGACCGCGACAATTATTGTCACGCCCACCAGGACGGCAGCGGCCGCAATCGCCGTGCTGAGCATGGCAGGCGACACCGGCTGCCGCGGCCAGTGGCGTGGCTCGCCAGGGTCTCCGTAGTTGCGGTGGAGAAGCAGCTCGCCCGCAGCAACAACAGCGAGGACTGCGGCGGCGGAGATTGCAACGAACATCGCGGGACGGTCGGTCACGGCACCCGGAATAAGCAACGCGGCCAGCACCGGAACCAGCACCGCGAGCCCCATGGCCGGGCCGATCGACACCGAAAATTTGGTGGCCGGGTGCCGGTCGATGCGCAGGACCCGGCCCCGTACCCCGCCGGACAGCTTGGGCGGCGCCCACCACCACATGGCCAGCAGGACAGCTAGGTTCAGTAGGCCGGCCGGGTTGAACCAGCTGCCGGTACCGTCGAAGGGGTCCGGCCGCGCCGCGTGGTTGCCCGCGATGGCCCCGAGTCCGGAGGCGATGGTGGCCACTGTGCGCAGCAGGCGGTTCATGGCGATGGTCCGCAGGAGGCCATTGTCCTCAGGCGTCAGCGGCTCAAGCTGCCAGCGGTGCGTGATCAGCGCAAGGACCAGCAGGGTTCCCGCGGCCACGATGATCAGGGCGCTGCCCAGGTAGGCGGCCAGTTCGACACCGGGGATGCGGCCGTCTGCGCCGTAGGTGACGTACTGGTTGTCCGGGGCGGGGCGGTATTCATAAGGGACCGGTGCGAAGCCGGGAAGGGTGGCAGTCCAGGCGATCTGCCCAGCGGCGGCGACGAAAATTGCGAGGACCGTCCAGGCAAGGGGCCGGGGCAGGAAGTCTTGCACCCCCCGCACGTCCAGGGTTGCCCGGCGGCGGGGGAGCCGTGGGCCGGGATAGCTCAGTTGGCCGATGGCGTGGACGGCCAGGCAGCCCAGTACCGGCCAGGCCAGAGCTGGAAGGATATCCACCGTGCCGGCTGTGGAACCTGGCGAGGGAACCGGCAGGATGCCGGCATTGGCAGCGGGCTGCAGCGAGCTCGCCAGCCAGCCGATAAAACCCACCCAATAGGCGTGCTGCGCAGCCGATACGGGCGTGGCTCCGCCGCCCGGGGCCCGAATGACCCAGCGAAGCAGCACATAGGTCCCCGCTGCCAGCAGGAACGGCCACAGGACCGCCACCGGTGGAACGTTGGTAAGAACGGCAATGGCGTCGCTGCCCGGCACATCATCCCCCAGATTCGTGCAACTTTGTATCGAGTATTTGAGACAAAGCCGGACGCGTCAAGCAGGCTTGGGGGTGCTAGTCGTCGAACGGCCTGAACTGCTCGACGGCCACGATCCGGTTCTTCCCGCCGGACGCCACATGGCACACCACCAGTTCACCCGGCGATAGGTACGGCTCCTCGGACGGCAGGAGGCTGCTCAGGGCTCCGGGCATGTGCTTCGCAAGCTGCGCGAACACCGTGGGAAGTGCCGGGCGGTGCGTACAGACGGCCACCGCCCGCTGCTTGTCGAACAGCGACTCGATGACCGCCGCGGTCTTTTTCGGGCTGCGCTCATGTCGGTGTTCCGTCAGTGCCTCGGCCATCTTGACCTTGGCACCGGCGGCCTTCGCATAGGGTGCCACCGTGGCCACGCACCGCAGCCAGGGACTGGTCACCACGCGCGGCGGCTTCCACGCCTGCAGCAGCCGGCCGACTGCCTGCGCCTGCCGCGTTCCGGTCGCTGCGAGCGGCCGCTCGCCTTCGGCCTTGGTCCAGGACGAGCGCGGTTTGGCTTTGGCGTGGCGGACCACCACGAGCGGCCAGGTGTTCAGCTCGCCGCGTTCGTGGGCTTCGCGCAGGTACTGCAGGGGTACGACGTCGGAGGGGTTGGACAGCAGCGTGGCCGCCTTCTCCGGGTCGCACCACATCACGCTGTCCACCTCCTTGCCGTCGGGAACAAGCGTGGCTCCGTTGACCTTGACCGCCCAGTAGTAGACCACCTTCAGGCCGGACGCCACGTGGTAGTGGATGGGCGGCAGGGGAATCCCCAGGGGCGCGTCCAGGCCAATCTCTTCCCGGACTTCCCGGACGGCGCATTCGGGGACGGTCTCGCCGTCGTCAATCTTGCCCTTGGGCCATGACCAGTCGTCATAGCGGGGGCGGTGGATCAGCAGGACTTCAAGCTTGTCCTTGCTGACCCGCCATGGCAGGGCGCCGGCAGCAGTAACTGCTACTGGTTCCCCCGGATGGTCTGTCTGGTCTGCTACGAGTGCATCGCTCGACAAAACAGCTGCCCTTAACGCCGGCTCAGGCTGCGCTGCCGGGGCCGGGACGCCAGCAGCCACGACTGGACGTCCTCCAGCGGCTTGCCGTCCTCCGCCAAGTGGTGCCGGCTCCATGCTCCCTCGTTGTCCAGGTGCCAGCTGGCGGTTTCCGGCGCCATGTAGCGCTTGAGCAGGTCAAGGACATAGGCGATGTCGTCGGCGCTCGCCAGCTGGACCAGGGCTTCCACCCGGCGGTCCAGGTTGCGGTGCATCATGTCCGCGGAGCCGATGTACACCACGGGGTCACCGCCGTTGGCGAAGGCGAACACCCGGGAGTGCTCCAGGAACCTGCCCAGGATGGAACGGACCGTGATGTTTTCGCTGAGGCCGGGAACGCCGGGGCGCAGCGAGCAGATGCCGCGGACCACCACGTCCACCTTCACACCCGCCTGCGAGGCACGGTACAGCGAATCGATGATGGCCTCATCCACCATGGAGTTCACCTTGATCTGCACCCGCCCGGGCACCCCGGCACGGGCATTGCGGATCTCCGTCTCGATCCGGTCAATCAGCCCGGACCGCACCGAACGCGGCGCAACGAGCAGCCTCTTGAACGTGGACTTCGGGGCATAGCCGGAGAGCTGGTTGAACAGCTTGGACAGGTCCTCGCCCACCTGCTCGTTGGCGGTCAGGAGGCCCAGGTCCTCGTAGTACCGCGCCGTGCGGGGGTGGTAGTTGCCGGTTCCGATGTGGCAGTACCGGCGCAGTCCGTCCACTTCCTGGCGGACCACCAGGGACAGCTTGCAGTGCGTCTTGAGGCCCACGATGCCGTAGACCACATGCACGCCGGCCTGCTCAAGCTTGCGGGCCCAGGAGATGTTCGCCTGCTCATCGAACCGCGCCTTGATTTCCACCAGCGCGAGGACCTGCTTGCCGGCCTCCGCTGCATCAATCAGGGCGTCAACGATGGGCGAGTCGCCCGAGGTGCGGTACAAGGTCTGCTTGATGGCCTGCACCTTGGGGTCCGCGGCGGCCTGCTCAAGAAACGCCTGGACAGAGGTGGAGAACGAGTCGTACGGGTGGTGCAGCAGGATGTCGCGGCGGCGCATGGCGGCGAAGACGTTCGCAGCCTTGGACGTCTCGGACTCGTTGAGGTACCGGGACGTGTGCGGAACATGCTTGGGGTAGTGCAGGTCCGCCCGGTCGATGCCGGCGATGACGGACAGGCCCCGGAGGTCCAGCGGGGCGGGCACCGAGTACACCTCGGATTCCTCCACGCCCAGCTCGCGGATCAGGAGCGCACGGATATTGGGGTTGATGTCGTTGGTGACCTCGAGCCGCACGGGCGGGCCGAAGCGGCGGCGCAGCAGTTCCTTCTCGAGTGCCTGCAGGAGGTTTTCGGCGTCGTCCTCTTCCACCTCCACATCCTCGTTCCGGGTGACACGGAAGGTGTGGTGCTCCAGGACCTCCATGCCCGGGAACAGCTTGTCCAGGTGGACGGCAATGACTTCCTCAAGCGCGATGAAGCGGGCAACGCGGCCTGCGACCGCGCCGGCGCGGGGACCGTCAATGGAGATCAGGCGCGGCAGCTGGTCCGGTACCTTGACGCGGGCGAAGAGCTCTTTGTCACTGATGGGGTTCCGGACCACGACGGCCAGGTTCAGTGAGAGGCCCGAGATGTAGGGGAAGGGGTGGGCCGGGTCCACCGCCAGCGGCGTGAGGATGGGGAACACCTTCTCGGCGAACATGACGCTGAGCTGCTGCTTGGCGGCGTCGTCCAGCTCATCCCAGTGCATGAGGTGGATGTGCTCATAAGCCAGGGCCGGGCGGATCTGCTCCGCGTACACCTGCGCATGCCGCTGCTGGAGCCGGTGGGCTTCCTCGCTGATCCTTTCCAGCACCTCAACCGGACTCAGGCCGGCGGGTGAGGGAACGGCAAGGCCCGTGGCGATGCGGCGCTTCAGGCCGGCCACCCGGACCATAAAGAACTCGTCCAGGTTGGAGGCAAAGATGGAGAGGAAACTGACACGTTCCAAGAGGTGCAGGGTGGGGTCTTCGGCAAGTTCCAGGACCCGGGAATTGAAGCTGAGCCAGCTCAGTTCACGGTCCAGGAAGCGGTCCGGCCGGATGTCGCCTTCGGGCTGAAGGTTCGGCGCGAACTCCGGAATGTCGATGCGGTCCTGGGTGGCGCGGGACGCCGGCACCTCCGAGGAACCGAAGCGGGCGCGCACTGGTACAGCCACATCCTGGGACGTAGCTGTTCCGGAAGGTTCCGGGTTCATGGCATCTCCTTTACCTGGCGCTTGATGCTGGCGCTTCCGGCCCGCGGGGTTCTGTTTCAACCTTACAAGCATTCAGTTCGCGCAGGCCCTCGATTTCGGGCCTCCCGGCCCGTGTGTCAGCCGATTGGACTAACCGCTGGCACCGGTCCATACATCACGTCCATGTCCCACCGGGTGAACCCCAGCCGGCGGTACAGGGAAACGGCCGGGGCGTTCTCTGCATCTGTGTACAGCATGACCGCGTGCAGCCCCAGATCCTGGAGGTGTTTGATGCCCGCAATCGTGAGGGCTTTGCCAAGACCCATGCCCTGGGCCTCCGGCGCCACACCCACCACGTAAACCTCGCCAATGGCAGGATGCGAACCGTGCCGCGGGTGCACCTTTGTCCAGTGGAAGCCCAGCAGCCGCCCGTCACGGTCCTCAGCGAGGAGGAAGCCGGCCGGGTCGAACCATTCCTCGGCCATGCGGGCTTCCAGATCCGCCCGGGTCAGGTTGCCCTGCTCCGGGTGGTGCGAAAACGCCGCGCGGTTCACTGCCAGCCAGGCGTCCTCGTCCTGTCCCGGCACAAAAGCCCGGACGGAAACACCCTCCGGAAAACCGGCGTCGGGAAGATCGGCGCCCGCGGTCGTCATGCGCATCTTCCACAGTTCGCGCACGGGCGCGTAGCCGTAGCGGGCGGCAAGGTCTGCGGCGGCCTCGTGGTTTCCGTGGGACCAGGCCTTCAGCCCGTCAAAGCCCCGCGTTTCCTTCAGCGCGCCCACCAGGCGGTCCGCGACGCCCTGGTTGCGGTAGGAGGGGTGTACGGCAATCTCCAGGATTCCGCTGCCGTCCTGTTCGTCGACCACGGCGGCGAAGCCGGCCAGGTCCTGCCCGGTGGAGGGGTCGGAGTCCTCATCGGGGGCGTACAGCGCCAGGGTCAGCAGTGAGTGCTCGGCTGAATCTCCGGCGCGCATGGTGACCAGGGTCTGCTCCGAGATGGACGGATTCCCGTCGGACTCCTCGGCCGCAGCCAGCAGGTCGCGGCAGTCTTTCAGAAGCTGCTGGTCAACCCCGCCTCGGACAACATGGACGGGCCACTTCTCAGGGTGCGCTGAAGTCATGAGGCAAGGCTATACGGGTTGGCGCCCCGGGGCTCAGGCTTCGGTGAGCTCGTCTTCCTGCTGCCGCACCAGCGTCAGCCGGTAGCCCACGTTGCGGACAGTGCTGATCAGGTTCTCGTGGTCCACGCCCAGCTTGGCGCGAAGGCGCCGGACATGGACGTCCACCGTGCGCGTGCCACCGTAGTAGTCGTAGCCCCACACCTCGGTGAGCAGCTGCTGGCGGGTGAAAACGCGGCCGGGGTGCTGGGCCAGGTACTTCAGGAGTTCAAACTCCTTGAAGGTCAGGTTCAGCGGCGCTCCGTTGACGCGGGCGGTGTAGCTTGCCTCATCGATGACCACGCCGGCGGCACGAATTTCGCTGGGGGTGTCTTCCTGCTCGGGCACCGCCCGGGCGACAGAGAGCCGGATGCGGGCTTCCACTTCCGCGGGGCCGGCTGAATCCAGCACGATGTCATCCACTGCCCAGGCGGAGGAAACGGCGGCCATGCCGCCCTCCGTGAGGATCAGCACCAGCGGGGCGCTCAGCCCTGTGGCTTTGAGGAGCTGGGTGAGGGAACGCGCCCCCACGAGGTCTTTCCGGGCGTCCAGCAGAACGATGTCACAGGGATCCGTCTCGAGCAGGGCCGTGGGCTCGGCGGGGAGGATGTGCACCCGGTGGTTCAGCAGTTCCAAGGCAGGCAGGATGTCAACCGAAGAGCCGGTGCTGTTCGTCAATAACAGGATGTGCGACATTGTTCCTCCAAGGGCCGTCCGCGCATCGTTGGGCGACTAAAACCGGATTCTCACCGGCCGGTACTGGCTCCCATCGTGGACGTGAGGCCGGCAAAAACAACTGCCGGCCCGCCATCCCCGCAGGGAGTTTAGCTGAACCTTGAGTATACCCGGCACCCCCTTCTGAGCCAGAGATTCCCGCTCCGCACCGGTACGTTTTGCGACATATCCCGTTCATATAGGGCAGGATTGGGGCAGGGCGGCATGCCCTGCCACGAAGGGGCGGACTCCGCCCTCGGTCTACGCCAGGATGGGATTGCAGCGCAGTGAGTGCAGAGACTAAGCACAGGCCGGGCTCCGAATGACGGCAGATCTGCAGGCGCCCGCGCGTTCGCTCGGCTCCTGGACCATCGGGCTGGTGGGAATCGCCGGACTCGCAGCGATCATCGCCGGGGTCTACACTTCCCGCGAGGTCCTGGTGGCCGTCGCCGTCCTGATCGCCGCCGCCGTCGGCATTGGCTGGCCGCACTTCCTCCGCATCCCCGCCAAAAAAACGCTTGCCGCCGTCATTGCCCTGCCGGGCGCTGGCTCGGCGCTCGCCGCAGCCCTGGCTCCGGCTCCGGGGTACCTGGACTGGACGCCGAGGTTCCTGGCGCTGGGAATGATGGCGGTTTTTGTTGTGCAGCTGATCCGCGGAACCGGGCAGGCGCAGCGGCTCGAATCAACCCTCGGCTGCTGCGTGGGGGTCCTGCTGTCCTGCCTGGGAGCGGGATGGATAGCAGGGGCCCGCCTGGACAGTATCCGGGAGATGCTCCTGGTGGCAGCCATCAGCGCAGCGGTGGCCCTGCTCGCGGGGCTCATCCGGTGGCCGGACAGTGTGGTGGCACCTTTGGGCATCGTCCTGGCCGGGCTGGCAGGACCGCTGGCCGGGCTGGTGCTTTCGGACATCGCAGTCCTCCCTGCCGCCATTTTCGGCGTGGTGGTGGGCGCTGTGCTGGCCAGCTTCCGCCGCCTGGTCACCCTCCGGGGTGCTCCCCTTAACATTCCCGCGGCCCTTGCCATGGGGCTGGCGCCTGTTTCAGCCGTGGGTTCCCTTGCTTACTTCATAGACAAACTACTCATCTACTAACGGTTAGGATGGCATCATGTCCGTACTTGCATTTGAAATCTTCTTCCTTGTCCTGCTCGGCATCGCGAGCCTGTCCATGGCCTGGTTCGCAGGCTTCGTGGTGTACCGCCTCTTCAAAGGCCAGAAGTAGACCGCTCTCCAGCTACCTGTAATCCCGAGGTAAATAGCTGTGCCCATTGAGATCCCTACAGACCTGACCCCGGAACTTGTTCCGCTTTCCTGGCTCATTGGTGAGTGGGAGGGCCGCGGCCGGCTCGGCAGCGGAGACGAGGACTCTGAGCATTTCCTGCAGCACGTCTCCTTTACGCACAACGGCCTGCCGTACCTCCAGTACCGCGCCGAGAGCTGGTTGACGGACGACGACGGCACGCGCCTGCGGCCGCTCACCGTCGAGACCGGTTTCTGGGCACTGGAGCGCAAACAGCTGGATGCTGACGGTGGCCCGGGCCTGGTGCCTGCGGACATCGTGCCGGTGCTGAAGAGCGCCGACGAGGTCGAAGCCCTGCGCAACAGCGAAGGCGGCTTCGACATCTCGGTGTCCATCGCCCACCCCGGCGGTATCACTGAGCTGTACTACGGGCAGATCAAGGGTCCGCAGATCCAGCTCACCACCGACATGGTGATGCGCGGCAGCCACTCCAAGGACTACAGCGCGGCTACCCGCATCTTCGGCCTGGTGGACGGGAACTTGTTGTGGCGCTGGGATGTCGCGACAGGGGGAGAAGGAGGCAAGGGCCTGGAAGCGCATGCCTCAGCCTTCCTGAAAAGAGTTACCTGACCCGGAAGGCGCGGCACCGTGGAAAAAGACGCAGCACAAAGCCCCAAGGACTACAGCGACCTCAAGGCTGTCTTTTTCAACGGCACCCTGAAAAGATCCCCGCAGACCTCCAACACGGACGGCCTGATCAACATCAGCCGCCTGATCATGGAAAAGCAGGGCGTCACAACCCGGGTGATCCGCACCGTGGACCACGATATCGCCAGCGGCGTGTACCCGGACATGACCCAGTACGGCTGGCAGGCCGATGAATGGCCACAGCTCTACCCGGCCGTCCAGGAAGCGGACATCGTGGTGGTCGCCGGACCCATCTGGCTCGGCGACAATTCCTCGCAGACCAAAAAGCTCATCGAACGCCTCTACGCCCACTCCGGCGAACTCAACAACAAGGGCCAGTGGGCGTTCTACCCTAAAGTGGGCGGCTGCCTGATCACCGGCAACGAGGACGGCATCAAGCACTGCTCCATGAACGTGCTCTACAGCCTGCAGCACATCGGCTTCAGCATCCCGCCGCAGGCCGACGCCGGCTGGATCGGGCCGGTGGGCCCCGGCCCCAGCTACCTGGACGAGGGCTCCGGCGGGCCCGAAAGCGACTTCACCAACCGCAACGCCACCTTCATGACCTGGAACCTCCTGCACCTGGCCCGCATCCTCAAGGACGCCGGCGGGCTGCCGGCCTACGGCAACCTGCCCAACGAATGGGCCGCCGGAACCCGGTTCGATTTCGAAAACCCGGAATACCGATAACTGCTGCCGGTGGTTGAGCCTGTCGAAACCCCGTTGCCAAAGCCGATTACCCCGGTGGTTGAGCCTGTCGAAACCCCGTTGCCAAAGCCGGAATACCCACTGACCGAAGGACGTTGCCCCAAGTATGACTATCCCCAGCCCTCTGTTGTCGCGCCCTGGTGCCGTTGAGGCGGCCGGCGCGGACGCCGGCGTCGCCTCCCACTACGGCGAGCCCCTGCGCGAGCAACGGGCACTCGCAGCCGGAACCGCCGTCGTCGACCTTTCCCACCGCGGTGTGGTCACCGTCAGCGGCCCGGACCGGCTGAGCTGGCTCAACACCCTGTCCTCCCAGCAGGTCACCAACCTGGCGCCGGGGGAGTCCAGCGAACTGCTGCTCCTGAGCGTGCAGGGCCGCATCGACTTCGACGCCCGGGTGGTGGACGACGGCGGGACCACCTGGCTGATCGTCGAGGGCGCCGAAGCAGCGCCGCTGGCAGAGTTCCTCAACAGGATGAAGTTCATGCTGCGGGTGGAGGTGGCTGACGTTTCGAACGACTGGGCCGTGGTGGGCAGCACCAAGGCCGTTCCCGAATGGTCCGGCCTGCTGGCCTGGCAGGACCCGTGGCCGCACGTCAGCGCCGGTGGCTTTTCCTACGCCACCGTCTCCGAGGAACGCCACCCCGGCCTGGAGCGGCCCTGGTTCGAATACCTCGTTCCCTCCTCCGCCCTGGAAGAGACGGTTGCCGGGCGGCCGCTTGCCGGCGTCCTGGCCGCCGAGGCGCTCCGCGTCGCGGCGTGGCGTCCCCGCATCGGCGCGGAAACGGACGACAAGACCATTCCGCACGAGCTGGACCTGCTCCGCACGGCAGTGCACCTGGCCAAGGGCTGCTACAAGGGGCAGGAAACCATCGCCCGGGTCCACAACCTGGGGCACCCGCCGCGGCGCCTCGTCTTCCTGCAGCTGGACGGATCGCAGCACACCATGCCCGCCGCCGGAAGCGCGGTCCTGGTGGGCGACCGCAAGGTGGGCGCCGTCACATCCGTGGCCCAGCACTACGAAATGGGCCCGGTGGCCCTGGCGGTCATAAAGCGTTCCGTCGCTTCGGATGAGATACTGACGGTCCTGGACGGGGACGAGCCGTACACCGCCAGCCAAGAACTCATCGTCGCCCCCGACGCCGGCCAGGTGGTGGGGCGCCAGACCGGATTCCTCAGGGGGCCACGCTGATGACTGACAACGCCGCACCAACGGCAGGGCCCGACGACGACGCCGTCGCCCTCGCGCACACGCTCTTCCAGGGGGCCAGGGAAGGCAACACGGAGCTGCTCCGCGCCTATCTCGAAGCGGGGGCCCCGGCCACCATGACCAACGCCGCGGGGGATTCCCTCCTGATGCTCGCCGCCTACCACGGCCACGTGGACACGGTGCAGCTGATCCTGCAGCATGGCGCCGAAGCCGATACGGCCAACGACCGGGGGCAGACGCCCCTTGCCGGAGCCGCGTTCAAGGGCTACACGGACGTGGCCCGGGTGCTGCTCGATGCCGGTGCTGATCCTGACGCCGGGTCGCCGTCCGCACGGGCGGCGGCACAGATGTTCGCCCGCCAGGAGATCCTCGACCTCCTGGGCTAGCCTTTCCCGGGTCCGCCCGGCAGCCGACGACTTTTGAAGGATGACCGAGTGGAAAACGTAGCAAAGCCCTGGCCGGCCCTGTGGTCACTGGTGATCGGGTTCTTCATGATCCTGATAGACAGCACCATTGTGTCCGTGGCAAATCCTGTGATCATGGAGGGCCTGGGCGCGGACATCAACTCGGTGATCTGGGTGACCAGCGCCTACCTGCTGGCGTACGCGGTTCCGCTGCTGATCACCGGCAGGCTCGGCGACCGGTTCGGGCCCAAGAAGCTCTACCTCCTGGGCCTGGTGGTGTTCACCCTGGCATCGCTGTGGTGTGGTCTTGCCGGAAACGTGGAGACCCTCATCGCCGCCCGCGTCCTGCAGGGCCTCGGCGCGGCCATCATGACACCGCAGACCATGGCTGTCATCACGCGGATCTTCCCGCCGGACCGGCGCGGCGCGGCGATGTCCATCTGGGGTGCCACCGCCGGCATGGCGACGCTCGTCGGGCCCATTCTGGGCGGCGTCCTGGTGGACGGGCTGGGCTGGGAGTGGATCTTCTTCATCAACGTGCCCATCGGCATCGCCGGCTTCCTCCTGGCGCTGCGCAACGTTCCCACCCTGAGCACCCACCCGCACAGGTTCGATATCCCCGGCGTGGTGCTTAGCGCCGTCGGGCTGTTCCTGCTGGTGTTCGGCATCCAGGAAGGCGAGACCTACAACTGGGGCATCATCGCCGGGCCGGTCAGCGTCTGGGGCCTCATCATCGCGGGCCTGGTGGTGCTGACGGGCTTTGTGGTGTGGCAGCGGTTCAACAAGGGCGAACCCCTGCTGCCGCTGGGGCTGTTCCGGGACCGGAACTTCTCCCTCGCCAACCTCGGGATCACCATGGTGGGCTTCACCGTGACTTCGTTCGGCCTGCCGCTGATTTTCTACTACCAGATGGTCCGGGGCCTGACTCCCACGCAGTCTGCCCTCCTGATGGTGCCCATGGCCCTCATCTCGGGAGGCCTGGCGCCGGTGGTGGGAAAGATTGTGGACCGGGTCAACCCCAAGTACCTCGCGGCCGGAGGCCTTGTCCTCATGGCAGTGGCCTTGTCCTGGAACGCCCTGCTGATGCAGCCCGGGACGCCCATCCTGCTGTTCCTGCTGCCCAGCGCCGTCCTGGGCTTCGCCAACGCCGGGATCTGGGCTCCGCTGAGCACCACAGCCACCCGGAACCTTCCGCCGCGCCAGGCCGGTGCAGGCTCCGGCGTCTACAACACCACCCGGCAGTTCGGTGCGGTGCTGGGCAGCGCGGCCATCGCCGTGCTGATCCAGGCACGGCTGGCGGCCGAGCTTCCCGCCGGAGGACCTGGCGGACCCGCCGGTGAGGGCATGGCATTGGGCGGGACACTGCCTGAGGCCCTGCACAGCGGATTTTCGACGGCGATGAGCCAGTCCATCCTGCTGCCCGCGGCGGTGGTTTTGGTGGGCGCGGCGGTTGCGCTGTTCTTCGCCAAACCCCAGCCGGTCCAGGGCTGGGGCGGCGGTGCGCCCGCGTCAGCCAAGGTGGACGCTGGTCTGGATTCCGCCGGCTGACAGGCCCAGCTTCCTGGCCAAAGCCAGGGAGCCTGTGTTGCTCACGTCCGTGCGCCACTGCAGGGTCAGCCCTGCGGCAAGGGCCTCGTGGGCTGCAATGGATGCAGCCAGGGACCCCAGCCCCTGCCGCCGCCACTCCGGATCCACCAGGACGCCCAGGTGCGCCAGCAGGCCTTCCCACTCGGAGTACGCGCCGCAGGCAAGGGGGACCCGCCGTCCGTCCACCTCATGGACGATGGTGTAGCGGTTCTCCAGGTCTGAGAGGCCCACCTCGTTGACGTCGTCCGGCGGGCACCGGCCCTCCAGCTCAATGGCCTCGGGGTTGCCGTGCGAAACGGTCATCTCCTCGGACGGCTGCTGCAGGGGCAGGTCGTCGGCAAAGAAGAGGGCAGCAGCCCCCAGGCCGTGCCCGCCATGGGACCGGGTGAGGGTCAGAAGCGTGACATGCTGCGCCATCTCCTCATCGGGGATGCGGTCCGCCGCGTCGATGACCCATTGCGGCCCGATCAGCGCTGAACTGCCAAACAGCCGCACGAACTCCACGGTCCGCGCCGACTCGTCCGCCCGCACAATGCGTTCTCCGGAGGCCAGCGCGGTGCTGAAAGCGTCATCCGCAAGCCCCAGGCGGCGCGCCCAGGCGAGCTGGATGATAGCAGCAGAACCGGGGTCAAGTGTCATGTTCCCAGCCTAGGACGGGCCGGAACCCCAACCGAACAGGACACCTTAGCCGAACAGGACGGCGGCTTCGTCGTAGCGCTTTTGCGGGACGGTCTTGAGTTGGCCCAGGGCTTCCTGGAAGCCGACGTGCTCGATGTCCGTTCCCTTCAGGGCCACCATGGTGCCCCAGAAGCCTTCCACTACGGAGTCGATGGCGGCCATGCCGAGCCGGGTGGCCAGGACGCGGTCGAAGGCGGACGGGACGCCGCCGCGCTGGATGTGGCCCAGGATGGTGGCGCGGGTTTCGATGCCGGTGCGGGCTTCCAGTTCCGGGGCGAGCTGGTCGGCGATGCCGCCCAGGCGGGGCCGGCCGAAGGTGTCCAGGCCGCGTTCGGAGTGCGGGGTTTCCATGTGCTCGGGCACGAACCCTTCGGCGACGACCACCAGGGGTGCGCGGCCGCGGGCGTGGGCTTCATTTACCCATTCCGTGATTTGGTCGATGCTGACCTTTTGCTCCGGGATGAGGATGGCGTGGGCGCCTGCGGCCATGCCGGCGTGCAGGGCGATCCAGCCTACGTGGCGGCCCATGACTTCGGCGATCATGCAGCGGTGGTGGGATTCGCCGGTGGTGCGGAGCCGGTCGATGGCTTCGGTGGCGATCTGGACGGCGGTGTCGAAGCCGAAGGTGTAGTCGGTGGCGTCGAGGTCGTTGTCCACGGTCTTGGGTACGCCGACGATTTTCAGTCCGGCGTCGGTGAGGCGTTTGGCGGCGGCGAGGGTTCCTTCACCGCCGATGGCGATGATGGCGTCGATGCCCAGGCGTTCCATGTGGGCTTTGATGACCTCGGGGCCGCCGCCGTTGTCGAAGGGGTTGGTGCGGGAGGTGCCAAGAATGGTGCCGCCCTGCTTGGCGATGCCGCGGACCATCGTGCGGGGGATGTCGATGATGTCGCCCTCCACCACGCCGCGCCAGCCGTCGAGGAATCCGACGAACTCGTGGCCGTGAATGGCGATGCCTTTGAGTACGGCGCCGCGGATGACCGCGTTCAGTCCGGGGCAGTCGCCACCGCTGGTGAGGATTCCAATTTTCATGTTTCGGCTCAAATCCTGGGAGAGGGTTTACTGGCAGAGCGCCACGCTGAGCTCACCTAGAAGTGTAGTGCGATGTGTGGGGTACGACACAAACCGGTTACAAAAGGCCGCGTTCCATGGCGACCACCACTGCCCTTGTCCTGTCGTCCACATCAAGTTTGTTAAACCCGCAGCACACAAACCAGCGGCCCCGCCCGGGAGGGGCGGGGCCGCTGGGGTGACGACGTCAGGGACGGTTCAGTGACCGCCGGTCCAGGAATTCCTGGAGCGGGATGACGTTCCGCTGGTCCGGAAGGACCACCCATGCCAGGAGGTAGAAGATGACGGCCGGGCCGGGGAGGAGGCAGAACAGGAGGAAAGCGATGCGGACGTAGGCAACATCCACGTTCAGCTTGGCAGCGATGCCGCCGAGGACCCCGCCGAGCCAGCGCTGCGGGCCGCGTTTCAGGCCGAAGCCCCTGACGATGCTGAAAAACTTGTCCATGGCCTAAGACTTCCCTGTTGTAGGTTCGTTGTCACGTTTGCGGGCGGAGAGCACGCCGCCCACCACCAGGGCGGCGCCGGCTCCGATCATGAGGCCGATCAGGACATAGGTGCCGTTCAGGGTCACGAATCCCAGCTGGGCCACGATGATGAGCGCGGCGAGCGCCAGGACGATCAGTCCCCACACCACCGTTCCCACCCTCGCAGGTGCCGGGCCGGCAAGGTCCGTGGCCGCCGCCGTCGGGATGTCCGTGGAGTAGGTGCCGGCTGCGTGCGGCTCCGGCGCCGGATTGTTGTTGCTCATTTCAGTTGCCTTCCTGGATGGTGACGTTGCTGAAGGTGCCGTCGATCTGGACCACGAGGCGGCTGCCGGGCTCGTCGGTGTTGTAGCTGCTTTCGCGGGTGGTGGTGCCGCCCCGCTGCCCGTTGACCTCGTTGAGGTTTCCCATGGTCATGTCCGCCTTGATATCGACCGGCACATTGTCAGGGATAACTACTGTGACGTTGCTCGCCGTGATGTCCAGGGGAATGACGACGTCGGATGGCAGCGGAGCGTTGACGGCCAGGTTGGTGAGGTCCACCGTTCCCCGGCCGGCGGTGACGTCAAAGCCGTCGCGGGCCTCAGCGATGCTGGCCGGGCTCCAGTTCACCTGCTGGAACCGCACCCGGTCACCGTTGCCCACCACGTTGTACACGCCGCCGGCGATCAGGGCAATCACTGCGAACAGGCTGAGGATTCCTGCGGTCCGGCCACGCATTCCGGAGATGAGGATCCCCAGGCCAAGGACGGCGGCGGCGCTGGCCCAGACGATGGCATTAGCGGAGTCGCCCAGGTTGATCACGTTGCCGGCGTCAAGGGCCTTGAGTCCGCCGCCTACCAGCAGGGCTGACCCCGCTGCGATGGCAACGGCCGGTGTGCCGGGACCTGCGGGCCGGGGCTTTGGTGGCCGAGGCGGGGTGGTACCGCCATAAGGGGCTCCGCCGGTCGGGCCGCCGGGATAGGAACCGCTGCTGCCGCCGCCTCCGACGGTGCCGTCACCGAAGGAGCTGCCGCCGTATCCGCCGCCGTAGGACGGCATGGAACCCGAGGCCGGATTGGTGCCGTAGCTTGTGCCGGTCGCGGCAAAGGATGATGTGGAGGCTGTTCCGGGATAGCCCGTATCGTACGTGCTGCCGTACGTGCTGCCGTACGTGCCGCCCCGCTGCTGTCCTGCCATGGCGGGCCGGGCGCCCTTGTTGCGCTGGGAGAGGTAGTAGACCAGGTAAATCGCGCCGCCCACCCAGAACACGGTCCAGAGGAATCCGCCGAAGCCGTTGTGGCTCCAGCCCCAGAATCCGCCGCCCAGGCCCGTGAGTCCCAAGATCGTGGCGATCAGCGAACCGGTCATGCCGGAGGACCAGCGGCCTGCTCCGGCTTCCTGCACATGGATCCGTCCGTCCGGTTCGGGAAGGAAGGCCCAGGCGAGCCCGTAGGCCAGGACGCCGATGCCCGCGAAGAGCGTGAGGACAATAAAGACGCCGCGGATGATGAGCGGATCGATGCCCAGCCGGTTGGCGATACCGCTGGAAACGCCGCCTATCCAGCGGTCGCTGCCGCGGTGGATTCCGTGGCTCCGGACCCAGGTGAAGAAGTCCGTTGAAGGGGCAGCGGCGGGGACGCCGTAGCGGGGGCCGGGGTAGCTCTGGCCGGATGACGCGTCCTGGTTGCCACCGGGCTGGCCGCTGTAGCTCTGGCCGGCGCTGTCCTGGCTGGTGTTGTTCGGGACGGTGTCGTCCGGGGTCGCCTCGGACGAAGCGGACGGGTCCGGAAGTGTTGGTGCGGAGGACGGCAGGGGCTCGGTGGGCCGCTGGCTGCCCGGCCTGGGCAGTGGCTCGGTGGGTTGGTCGTCGTCGGGGGAGGGGGTCTGCGAGTTCATACCTAAATCCTCCCGTTAGGCCTGCGCGGGCTCTACTGGGGGACACCCTGAGCTATCCCTGAGTTACCCCCGGTTGGCACCCGATTGCGGTCCGGGGAACCCTGATCCGTGCTTGGATTGAACCATGACAACCGTCCCCGCAAGGCCACCTTTGGCCCGCAGCAGCGACCGCGTGATAGCCGGCGTGTGCTCGGGCCTGGCGGTGCATTTGGGTTGGCCGGTAAAAAACGTCAGGGTTGGTATGGCCCTCGCAACCCTCGCCGGTGGTGCCGGCCTGGTCTTCTATGCCTGGCTGTGGATCATGGTTCCCACCGCGGACGAGGCAGCGCGGCGCAGCGCCCGCCGCCCAGCGTCGCCCATTGCTCCTGCCGTAAGCCAGCCGCCGCCTTCCGGACCCCAGCCGCCCGCACCCGCAGGCGGGTACGTGGGCATGCCCGCACAGGGCGCCGCCACTGCCGGTTTCCCGTGCACAGCAGGCGCCCCTCCGGTCTTTGGAACACCGCCGCTGGACGCCGGCGCACGCGGTGGCGGCCCAGCCGCGTCCGCCGAGGCCACAGCCCCGCCCTGGTTCCGGGTCCGCAGCATGAGGTACGGCAAAGAGATCCTGCTGGGCAGCGGACTCCTGCTGGTGGCGGGAATCATGATCGCCCAGCTCCTGGGAGTGGACGTTCCCCTCGGAACCCTCATCCCGGCAGCCGCCGTCCTGGGCGGCGCCTCCATCGCCTGGATGCAGCTCGATGAAACCCGCCGTGCCGGTCTTGTAGACAAAACCAAGGCAGACCAGGCAGGCGGTTGGGCGCGCCTTGCGGCCGGCCTGGCGCTGGTGGTGGCCGGAGTGCTGGTGATGGTGTCCGGATCGGGATCATGGGAGCAGACCTGGCTTGCCCTGTTGGCCTCGGTGGCAGTTCTGGGCGGCGTGGTCCTGGTCCTCCTTCCGTGGGCACTGAAATTCTGGCGGGACCTGGAGTCCGAGCGCGCCGGCCGGATCCGGGAAACGGAACGCGCTGAGATCGCCGCCCACCTCCACGATTCCGTCCTGCAGACGCTGGCCCTGATCCAGCGGCGCGCCGGCAACGAGCACGACGTCGTCCGGCTGGCCCGGGCGCAGGAGCGTGAGCTGCGCGGCTGGCTGTTCCAGGATCCCGGCCGGGAAGCCGGGCAGCTCTCGGACCGGATCAAGGCAGTGGCCGCAGAGGTGGAGGACCTCCTGGGCAACGCGGTGGAAGTGGTCAGCGTGGGCGATGCCGCCATGACCGAAGCGCACGAGGCACTGGTCCAGGCCAGCCGCGAAGCGATGCTAAACGCCTCGCGGCATGGCGGTGGGACCGTCTCCGTCTACCTCGAGGCAGCGGACGCGCAGACGGAAATCTTCATCAAGGACAGGGGCCCCGGCTTTGAGCTTTCGGATGTCCCTGAGGACCGGCTGGGCGTGCGGGAATCGATCATCGGCAGGATGAAACGGCACGGCGGCACGGCCACCATCCTCAACACCGGGAGCGGGACGGAAGTCCGTCTGCGGCTGCAGGCGGCGGGGACGGACAACGTGGAAGGGAAATCATGAACGCGAACCAGGGGGCGGCGGCAAGCCGCCCGGCAAACTCCGTCCGCGTGGTCATTGTGGACGACCATGCCATCTTCCGTTCCGGGCTGAAGGCTGACCTGGACGCCAGCATCCAGGTGGTGGGCGAGGCCGCCACCGTGGAGCAGGCCATCGCCGTCATCGCCGAGCAGCGCCCCGACGTCGTGCTGCTGGATGTGCACCTTCCGGGCGGCCTGGGCGGCGGGGGCCGGGAGGTTATCGCGGGATCCAGCCCGCTCCTGGGGTCCACGCGGTTCCTTGCCCTCAGCGTTTCCGACGCTGCCGAGGATGTTGTGGCCGTCATCCGTGCCGGTGCCCGCGGCTACGTCACAAAGACCATTTCCGGCGCCGAGATCACCGACGCCGTGTTCCGGGTGGCCGGCGGGGACGCCGTCTTCTCGCCCCGGCTCGCCGGCTTCGTCCTGGACGCCTTTGGCACCGCACCGGCGGACATCGCGGACGACGAACTGGACAAGCTCTCGGCCCGGGAACTGGAGGTCATGCGCCTCATCGCCCGCGGCTACAGCTACAAGGAAGTGGCCAAGGAACTGTTCATCAGCATCAAGACCGTGGAGACCCACGTCTCCGCCGTGCTGCGGAAGCTGCAGCTCTCCAGCCGGCACGAACTCACCAAGTGGGCCGCCGAGCGCCGCCTCCTCTAGGACGCCCCATCACCTCCTGCGCCTTAAACCCAAACGCTCCATCACGTTTGGCGCCTTAAACCCAAACGCTCTATCACTCTCCTGAAGAGAGGGATAGAGCGTTTGGGTTTTACCTGCGAAAGGTGAGAGAGCGTCCTACTGGGCCTTGCCCAGGAAGGCCTGCAGGCGCTGCACGCCGGTGGCGAGGTCCTCGTCACCCAGGGCGTAGGAGAGGCGCAGGTAGCCGGACGGGCCGAACGCCTCGCCGGGAACAACTGCCACCTCAACCTCGTCCAGGATCAGCGCCGCAAGCTCGGCCGACGTCTGCGGGGTGGCGGTACCGGCCGCCGTCGGGAATTCCTTGCCCAGCAGCCCCCGGACGTCCGCGTACACGTAGAAGGCGCCCTTCGGCGTCGGGCATTCCACGCCTTCGATGGCGTTCAGACCGGCAACGATGGCCTTGCGGCGGCGGTCGAAGGCCACCTTCATTTCATCGACCGCGGTCAGCGGCCCGGACACGGCGGCGAGGGCCGCGATCTGCGGGATGTTGGACACGTTGGACGTGGCGTGCGACTGCAGGTTGGTGGCGGCCTTGATGACGTCGGCCGGGCCGATCATCCACCCCACGCGCCAGCCGGTCATCGCGTACGTCTTGGCCACGCCGTTGAGGATGACCACCTTGTCGCCCAGCTCAGGGGCGGCGGTGGCGATCGAGGTGAAGGGAACACCGTCGTACGTCAGGTGCTCGTAGATCTCGTCCGTGACCACCCAGAGGCCCTTTGCCGCCGCCCACTTGCCGATTTCCGCCACCTGCTCGGGGGAGTAGACAGAGCCGGTGGGGTTCGACGGCGAGACGAAGAGCAGGATCTTGGTCCGGTCCGTGACGGCTGCTTCAAGCTGCTCCACGGTCACCAGGTAGTCCTGCTCCGGGCCGGCGAACACCTCGACGGGCACGCCGCCGGCGAGCCGGATGGCCTCCGGGTACGTGGTCCAGAAAGGGGTGGGGACGATGACTTCGTCGCCCGGGTCCACCAAGGTGGCGAAGGTGTTGTAGACGGCCTGCTTGCCGCCGTTGGTGACCAGCACCTGGGAAGGGTCGACGGCGTAGCCTGAGTCCCGCAGCGTCTTCTCCGCGATGGCCTTCTTCAGCTCGGGGAGCCCGCCGGCGGGGGAGTAGCGGTGGTACTTCGGCTGGGTGGCGGCGCCGATGGCTGCCTGCACGATGTAGTCCGGGGTGGGGAAGTCGGGCTCGCCCGCCCCGAACCCAATAACCGGCCGGCCAGCTGCCTTCAGCGCCTTCGCCTTGGCGTCAACGGCAAGGGTGGCGGATTCGGCAATAGCGGATATGCGTTGGGAAACGCGGGCGGCAGACATGGCAGGTCCGTTCTTCGCTTGCAGCCAGGAGGCTGGAATGTGGGATTCGACGAGTTCTACTCTATGCTGTTCACCGGACCCTCCGGGTTGCCGGTTTTGAAATGTGACTGCCTTGCAGGACGGCTCAAACAGGCTTGCGGAAGGGCCGGAACAGTCTGGTTTTACGAACGCGCAGTTCTTGCGTAGACTGGTTCACCGGTGTTGAAAACACGGATGATGACGTGCGCCCCAGTGCAAGCTGGCTGTTCGTCGTCGGAGAGTGACATTCACTCCATAGGGTAGTGGCGCAATTGGTAGCGCAGCGGTCTCCAAAACCGCAGGTTGCAGGTTCGAGTCCTGTCTGCCCTGCGCAAGCTGCCCCGGGCGAAAATCCGGGGCAAGCGCAGCAACCATGGTTCTGATCAGGGCCGGGTAATCCAACATTGCAAAGATGAGCGAGGACCAGGTGACCGAAACAGCTGCCAGCAGCTCCAAGGGCCGGCCAGCTAAGAAGGACGCCAAGGCAAACTTCTTCGCCCGCATTGCACTCTTTATCCGCCAGATCATCGGCGAACTGAAGAAGGTTGTTGCACCAACCCGCAAGGAACTGATCAATTACACGCTCGTGGTGCTGGTGTTCGTGGCCATCATGATGGTCATCGTCAGCCTGCTGGACATCGGTTTTGGAACCGCTGTCAGCTGGATCTTCGGCGGGACCGGCTCCACGGACAGCTAAGGCTGCAGGGTCCGCAGGCTGCGTGTTCCATCCGGGAAAACCGGAGGGAACAGTGGCGTGCGGAATTGAGCCATTTAAATAGGCATGTTAGGCAATGAGGAAGCAGGAGACCAAGTGTCTGAGCAGGAGCTCGAGGTAACCGAGACTGAGCTGGAAGAGTCCGCGGACATCACGGCAGAAGCCGGTGACGAGTCTGAGGTTGAGTCCTCCGCGCCCGAATCCGACGACGCCGACTCTGACGACGCCGACTTCGACGACGCTGCCGAGGCGGAAGGGGACGCCGCTTCCGGCGAGTCCACGGACGCCCTCGCCGCTGCAGCCGCCACCGCAGCCTCTGACCCGGCTGAGGAATTCAAGGCCAAGCTGCGCCGCCAGGAGGGTGACTGGTACGTCATCCACTCCTACGCCGGGTACGAGAACCGCGTGAAGGCCAACCTGGAGACCCGCATCCAGACCCTGGACATGGAAGATTACATCTTCGAAATCCAGGTGCCCATGGAAGAGGTCGTGGAGATCAAGAACGCCCAGCGCAAGGTCATCAACCGCGTCCGCATTCCTGGCTACGTCCTGGTCCGCATGGACCTGACCGACGCTTCCTGGGGTGCCGTCCGCCACACCCCCGGCGTCACCGGCTTCGTGGGCAACGCCCACAACCCCGTGCCGCTGCGCCTGGACGAGGTCTTCTCCATGCTGGCTCCGGTCTTCGAAGAAGAGCAGGCCGAGAAGGGCAAGCCGGTCAACAAGCAGAACCAGGCCCCCGTGGACGTGGACTTCGAAGTTGGCGAGTCCGTCATCGTCAAGGAAGGCCCCTTCGAGACCCTTCCCGCCACCATCTCCGAAATCAAGGTCGAATCCCAGACCCTCGTGGTCCTGGTTTCAATCTTCGAGCGCGAAACGCCCGTCACCCTGGCGTTCAACCAGGTCACCAAGATCTGATTTCCCAAGAATTCGTCCCGGCGCTGCCCGCTTAGCAGCACCGGAACGGCCGGCCGCCTCGCCATGGCGGCCAAAAACCTGAGGCACGCTCCTGTGTCCCAGGACGTTATTGAGAGAAGGACCCTACATTGGCTCCCAAGAAGAAGGTCACCGGCCTCATCAAGCTGCAGATCCAGGCAGGTGCCGCTAACCCGGCTCCGCCGATCGGTCCTGCACTTGGCCAGCACGGTGTCAACATCATGGAATTCTGCAAGGCGTACAACGCTGCGACGGAAGCCCAGCGCGGAAACGTCATCCCCGTGGAAATCACGGTCTACGAGGACCGTTCCTTCACGTTCATCACCAAGACCCCGCCGGCTGCAGAGCTCATCAAGAAGGCTGCAGGCGTCGCCAAGGGTTCGGCTACCCCGCACACCGTCAAGGTTGCCAAGCTGACCCAGGCCCAGGTCAACGAGATCGCCTCCACCAAGATGGAAGACCTCAACGCCACCAGCCTCGAAGGCGCAGCGAAGATCATCGCCGGCACCGCCCGCTCCATGGGCATCACGGTCGAGGGCTAGTAACCCCCGCAGCCTTCCGGGCGTCGGGCAATTGACGACGACGGGCGGCACCGCCGGGAAACCGGCACCATCGAAACATTGAAATGTCGGGCATCCGGGCCGGATAACGAACCGGACCACCGACTGTGGCAGGGCCCAGCGCGGTCCGCAGACCACAACTGCACAAGGAGAAATAAGCAGCATGGCAAAGCGCAGCAAAGCATATGAGGCAGCAGCCGCCAAGATCGACGCGGAGAAGTTCTACGCGCCGTTCGAGGCAGTAACGCTCGCCAAGGACACCAACCCGTCCAAGTTCGACGCCACCGTTGAGGTTGCATTCCGCCTCGGCGTCGATCCCCGTAAGGCTGACCAGATGGTCCGCGGCACGGTCAACCTGCCCCACGGCACCGGTAAGACTGCCCGCGTCCTGGTTTTCGCCACGGGTGACAAGGCTGAAGCAGCAATCGCTGCCGGCGCCGACTTCGTTGGTTCCGATGACCTGATCGAAAAGATCGCCGGCGGCTGGACCGACTTCGACGCCGCCGTTGCCACCCCTGACCTCATGGGTAAGGTTGGCCGCCTCGGTAAGGTCCTTGGTCCCCGTAACCTGATGCCGAACCCGAAGACGGGCACCGTGACCCCCGACGTCACCAAGGCCGTCAACGACATCAAGGGTGGAAAGATCGACTTCCGCGTCGACAAGCACTCCAACCTGCACTTCATCATCGGCAAGGTTTCGTTCGACGCCGTCAAGCTGGCCGAGAACTACGCCGCAGCACTGGAAGAGGTGCTTCGCCTGAAGCCTTCCGCTTCCAAGGGCCGCTACATCCAGAAGGCCACGGTTGCCACCACCTTCGGTCCCGGCATCTCCGTTGACCCCAATGTCACCAAGGTTCTGACCGAGGCGTAAGTCCTCGAAGTTCCTCTTCCGGATCCGTCCGGAATAACAAAAACCGCCCGGCGCCTGCGCCGGGCGGTTTTTGCTTAACTTGTCTTTCCCTTCTGCCTAAGCTGGGGCAATGGCCGAACCGGAGCCCCCCGCCCCAGAAGGTCCTCCTGCGTCCGCCGTGCTGGACATCGCCGCTGTGGAGATCCCGGAGCCCGGCAGTGACACCCAGTCGGCCGCCGTCGCGCCTTCATCAGACTTCTTTATATGCCATGCCATGCGGGTGGCCCACGAACTGTCGCTCTGGGGAAACCTGGACCGGTGTCCCACCCTGCAGGAGGCTCTGGAGTTCTGGCGGGGCAACGAGTACGAGGAGCGGCACCTGTACCTGGCCCGCGTTGGCGGGATGCCCGCTGGACTGTGCTCGGTGACCCTTCCCCTGCGGGAGAACACGTCCACTGCCGGAATCGATGTCCTGGTTGACCCCGCATACCGGCGGCAGGGCCTTGGCAGGGCTCTTCTGGACTATGCGGAGGGCAGGGCGGTGGAACGGGGGCGCACGTCACTGGATGCGTATCACGAGGTGCCGTTGGAGCTGGTACGGACTGACTCCGTTATGGTTCCCGCCAGGTCCGGCGCCGGGGAACTGCCGCTGAATGACCTGGCCACCGCTTTTGCCTCCGCCGCGGGGTATCAGCTGGAGCAGGTGGAGCGGTCAAGCCGGCTGGCCCTGCCCGTCCCTGCGGACCTGTTGGCCGGGCTCGAAGCCGAGGCCTCCGCCTTGGCCGTGGACTACGCCGTCACCGGCTGGGACGACCGCTGCCCCGAGGATCTGGTCCACACGTATGCGGATCTGAAGGCGCGGATGAGCGTGGATGTCCCCACCGCAGGACTCGACTGGGAGCGTGAGGACTGGGATGCAGCCCGCGTGCGGGAGGAAGAGCGCACGTTTGCCCGCAGCGGCGTGCAGTCAGCGGTGGCGGCAGCCCTGCACAGCCGCACGGGGGAACTGGTTGCCTACACGGTCCTGAACTGGCGGCCGGGGGTTCCGGCGTCCATCTCGCAGCAGGACACCCTGGTGTCGGGGGAACACCGCGGCCAGCGGCTGGGCCTGCTGATCAAGATCGCCAACCTGCGCCGTGCCCAGGCCAGATGGCCCTCGGCGCGCGCGGTCCTGACGTGGAACGCCAGCGAAAACCAGCATATGCTGGCGATAAATATCGCGCTTGGATTCAAGCCCGCAGGCCTTGAAGGTGAGTGGCAGAAACGGCTGGGATGATGCCCCCAATGGCAAAAGACGTGAAGATCGAGCAGCTATGGATTCCCGACTCAGTGGACGCGCCGGACGCAACGGACTTCCTCGCCGCCGTCGAGGTGGGCCGCAAGGTGAGGATGCAGACGTGGGGGAGTGACGACCTCGCCTACGGCCCGCTTGAAAAGCTCCTCGAGTTTGAGGACCCCTACGAGCGGCAGCTGATCCTCGTTGCCAAGGTGGACGGCGAAATCGTGGGCACCGTGGACATCGCACTGCCCCTCACGGACCACCTGGACCTCGCCGAATTCACCCTCGACATCCTTCCTGAGTATCAGCGCCAGGGTGTTGGCCGGCGCCTGCTCGAAGCCGCAGAACACCTCGCCCGCGCTGAAGGGCGCACCATGATCCTGGTGGACACGAACCATCCCGGCGCTTCCCTCCACGAGTTCGAACAGGCGCAGCTCGTGCCGGGATCGGGGCAGGGCTTCGTCCCGCTGGAGAGCCGGGAAGTCGAGTTCGCGCAAAAGACCGGGTACACGCTCCAGCACATTGAGCAGTTCAGCTCCTGCTCCCTGCCGCTGGACACCAAGCTCGTGGCGGACCTCCAGGCCGAGGCGGACGAGGCCAACAACGGCCGGTACCGGCTCCACCACTGGACGGACCGCTGCCCGGACCAATGGCTGGAAGCCGTGGCCACCCTGGAGAACCAGGCCGGAGCGGACGTGGACCCGTCCCTCGACGTGCCGGTGGAGCAGGACATGGTGTTCGACGGCGGCATCCTCCGCGAGGCCGAGGAAGTGGCCATTGCGCAGGGCAGGCGGACGGTGGTCACCGCCGTCGAGCACCTCGCCACAGGTTCGCTCGTGGGACTGACCACCATCACGGTCCTGGCGCACCGCGCCGACGTTGTCTTCCAGGACGACACGATTGTGTTGCAGGAGCACCGGGGCAACAAACTGGGGCTGCTCATCAAGGTGGCCAACATGGAGCGGTTGACCGAGCAGTTCCCGGATGCCCGCGTGATCTACACGTGGAATGCCCCGGAAAACCGCTACCTGCTGACCGTCAACCAGCAGCTGGGATTCCACACAGCCGGTGTGACCGGGATCTGGCAAAAGGAGCTTCCGCAGCTGCACACCAGGACCAGCTGAGCTCCGATTTGGTGGTGCAGTGCGTCCTCCCGTAGACTGGGATGACCAAAGACCGTCGGTTGTTGGAAATCCACTCTCCTGAACATAGCTCAACTCTGCAGTTGTGCGCGGAAGATCCAGTGGCTTTCCGGACGAAGGACCCTGACATAGGGCGGCCGGCGCAGGTGAACGAAGCAACGCTCCACGGATTCCCGTGTTGAGCCAAGCCCCGTGCATCTGCGCGGGGCGTTTTTAGTTTTAGCTCACCTGAGCGGGGACCGTCGAATACCGGCACTATCCCCGGAAGGAGGGTTATGGCAACGCCTACCAAGGTTTCAGCAGTAGCTGAGATCACTAACGATTTCAAGGAATCGAACGCCGCTGTCCTGACCGAATACCGCGGGCTCACCGTTGCACAGCTCAAGCAGCTGCGTGTTTCTCTCGGCCAGGACACCAAGTTCGCGGTCGTCAAGAACACCCTGACCGCCATTGCAGCCAAGGAAGCCGGCGTCGAAGCATTCGACGGCCAGCTTGCCGGCCCCACTGCAATCGCGTTCATCAAGGGTGACGCAGTTGCCGCTGCCAAGAGCCTGACGGATTTTGCCAAGACCAACAAGCAGCTGGTTATCAAGACCGGTTACTTCGAGGGCAAGGCACTGAACGCCAGCGAAGTTGCCGAACTGGCAGCGCTCGAGTCCCGCGAGCTGCAGCTCGCCAAGGTTGCAGGGGTCCTCAAGGCACCCGCCGCCGCAGCTGCACGCATCATTGACGCACTGCGCCTCAAGCTTGAAGAAGAGAACGGTGCACCGGCAGCTGCCGAAGCACCCGCCGCTGAAGAAGCTCCCGCTGCCGAAGCTGAAGCCCCGGCCGAAGCTCCCGCAGCCGAAGAGAACTAATTTCTCTTTACCCCACAAGACTCCGGTGTAAGGCCCGGCCCCGTGCCGCCGAACACCACAACAGGAAGGACGCCTACCATGGCGAAGCTCAGCAACGAAGAGCTCATTGAAGCTTTCAAGGAACTGACCATCATCGAGCTCTCCGAGTTCGTCAAGCTCTTCGAAGAGACCTTCGAAGTTACCGCTGCTGCTGTTGCAGTTGCCGGCCCCGCCGGTGGCGCAGCTGCTGAAGAGGCCGAAGAGAAGACCGACTTCGACGTCGTCCTCGAATCTGCCGGCGACAAGAAGATCGCAGTGATCAAGGAAGTTCGCGCCATCACCTCCCTCGGCCTCAAGGAAGCCAAGGACCTGGTTGACAGCGCACCCAAGGCTGTTCTCGAAGGCGCCAACAAGGAAGCTGCCGAGAAGGCCAAGGAGCAGCTCGAGGCTGCCGGCGCTACCGTTACCCTCAAGTAACAGCGTTTTCCTGGAAAACCCCGTCCACTCCGGTGGGCGGGGTTTTCTGCTTTAACCCGACTGGGTAGCGCCAACTGCCGTTGTGACGGTTGAAAACGACAGTTAGCGCTACCCAGTTGGGCCGGCCTTCCCCGGGGCGTCTAGGAGGGCTCGGAGATGTCGGCAACCACGGCGTCCAGTGCTGTGGTCAAGGCGTCGGCGTCAACGAAGGCGCTGTAGCCGTGGGCTCCCGCGCCCATCGAGATACGCCGGCCGGTAATGGTGGCGTCCGCGTAGACCGGCCAGGGTTTGGTGCTGCCCAGCGGTGTGATGGTGCCGCGTTCATATCCGGTGGCCTCGAGCGCCACGTCAGCCGGGGGCAGTGACAGTTTGTTCACGCCCACGAGGGTCCGCAGCTTCGGCCACGAGATCTGGCGGTCGCCCGGGATGAGGGCGAACAGGAACGAGCCGTCCTTGTGCTTGACCACCAGGGACTTGACGATGTCCCCGGGGCTGATGCCCAGGATCCCGGCCGCCTCCTCGAGGCTCTTTGCGGCAGGGCGTTCCACTACCTCCACCTGCAGGCCGCGGGCCGCGGCGTCGGCCAGAAACCGCTCCCGTCCGACGCCGTTCCTTCCGTTTGCGGATACGCCCGCCATCAGTCGCGGTACAGCAGGAGCGCTTCGCCCTGCCCGCCGCCCCCGCACAGCGACACTGCGGCCTTGCCCGACCCACGGCGCTTGAGTTCATGCGCTGCATGAACTGCCAGGCGTGCCCCGGAGGCGCCGATCGGATGGCCCAGGGCGATGGCCCCGCCATGGAGATTACACTTCTCGAGCGGGTAGTCCAGGTCCTTGAGCGATTGCACGGCAACGGAGCCGAACGCTTCGTTGATCTCGATGAAGTCAAGGTCCGAGGGGGTCCAGCCTGCCCGGTCGAGGGCCTTGAAAATGGCGGCCGAGGGCTGGGAGTGCAGTGAGTTGTCCGGCCCCGCAACCTGTCCGGGCTTTCCAACAACAGCCAGGTATTCCAGGCCGTGTGCCTCCGCGTAACCGCGGGATGCCAGCACCAGGGCGGCAGCGCCGTCGGACAGGGGCGAGGAGTTGCCCGCCGTGATGGTGCCGTCCGTGACGAAGGCTGCCCGCAGGCCGGCCAGCGACTCAACGGAGGCGTTGGGCCGGACCCCCTCATCCGTCGCCACCACGAGGGGGTCGCCCTTGCGCTGCTTCACGCTGATGGGGACGATCTCGTCGTCGAACGTTCCATTCTTGGCCGCGAGGGCAGCGCGCTGGTGCGACTGGGCGGCAACGTGGTCCTGCGAGGTGCGGTCAATCCCCAGCGTGAGGTTGCGGGTTTCCGTGGAGAGGCCCATCGACTGGCCATCGAACGCGTCCGTCAAACCGTCATGGGCGGCGACATCCAGTGCCTGGATGGATCCATACGTCCAGCCCTGCCGGGACCCGGGCAGCAGGTGCGGCGCCCTGGTCATCGACTCTTGCCCGCCTGCCACCACCACCGAGGCCTCACCACCGCGGATCATCCGGGCTGCGTCGATGACCGCAGTCAGACCCGAGAGGCACACCTTGTTGACGGTCACGGCCGGGACGTTCCAGCCGATTCCGGCGCCGATGGAACTTTGCCGGGCAGGGTTCTGGCCCGCTCCCGCCTGCAGGACCTGGCCCATGATCACCGCCTCCACGTCGCCGACGTCCACGCCGCTGGCATCCAGGGCGGCCTTGATCGCGTGGGCGCCGAGGTCCACCGCCGTAAAGCTTGCCAGCTGCCCGTTGATTTTTCCCTGCGGAGTGCGTGCTGCCGCGAGGATGACAACGTCACTGTTGTCAGGGGAGTTGCCCATGGTTATCTCTTCCGCTCTGATCCGCTGTACGCCACCAAGGCTATCGTGACCCTCGTCACCTATCTATTCAAACGCCGGAACCGCTATGTGCATTCCGTGCACGGGCTTCCTGCAAGGGGGGAGAGGTCCCCATCGCAGCGGGATGCACGACGGCGGCGGCGTGCGTAGGGTGGGCGGCGGAGGGAACTGCGTCGCGGAACGCGCTCCGAACACAAACCACGGGAAGCAGTATCGTGAAGAAGATCCTCGCCGCGGCGGCCGCGGCAAGTCTTGCCGGACTGGCGGCATGCTCCACAGCCGCGCCTGCGCCGGGCGGCAGCACCTCACCTTCCGCCCCTGGAACGTCCACTTCGGCAGCCACCCCGGTGCCGCCGTCGGGCGCGTCCGAGGCAGCAGCCGGCGCCGAGGCGAGCGGCGCCAAGGCGGCATGTGCGTTGTTCAATTCACTTCATGCAGACCTGCGGGCGGCAGGGAACGACGCCAATGCCTTCGAGGACGTCTACCGGGAAGCTGCGGATGCCAAGGGCAGGGTCTCCGGGGACCTGTCGGGCCTGTTCGCGTCCATCGGCGTCCTCGCCCTGGACTACTCGAGCGAAGTGGAAACCGGCGAGCCTGTGGACCAGGCGTCCAAGGACCTGGTCCGTGACGCCGTCTTCGCCAACTCCGGAACCTGCACCGCCGCGGGAGTCACCCTGCGGCTCTAACCGGCAAGGAAAGTGGTGCTTGCAATCCTGCCGGATGTGGGGTAGACACGTAGGTTATTTTGCCGTATCGTAGATATTTGCGTCTTCCCTGTTTACCTTCAGCCTTCATATAGCGGTGGGCTTTGCCTGGCAGCTGACAATCAACGTGCCGTCAACAACGTCACAGCATGGTCAGCACCGGCCCCGGGTCATATAGCGGAACCGGATGGTAGCACTGCGGATTCATTCTGCAGGGTGCACAGCGGGGGAGATCTGAAAACGCCTGAAGGTCTGTGGAAGGATCCCTCTTGGTCGCCTCGAGCACCTCTAATAACGAAACCGCTAACACCGCCGACAGCACTGATGGTGCCACTCGCCGGCTCTCATTCGCAAAGATTCACGAACCTCTTGACGTTCCGAATCTGCTTGCCCTGCAGACGGACAGCTTTGACTGGCTGGTCGGCAACGAGCGCTGGCAGGCACGCGTAGCAAAGGCTGTCGAAGAAAACGATCTCAGCGTCGCCACCACGTCCGGCCTGTCGGACATCTTCGAAGAGATCTCCCCGATCGAGGACTTCCAGGGCACCATGTCCCTGAGCTTCTCCGATCCGGAGTTCGCTGACCCCAAGTACACCATGGCCGAGTGCAAGGACCGGGACGCAACGTACTCCGCTCCGCTGTACGTCAAGGCCGAGTTCATGAACAACAACACGGGCGAAATCAAGCAGCAGACCGTGTTCATGGGCGACTTCCCGCTGATGACCGAAAAGGGCACCTTCGTGGTCAACGGCACCGAGCGTGTCGTCGTCTCCCAGCTGGTCCGTTCGCCGGGCGCCTACTTCGAGCGCGCCGCCGACAAGACCAGCGACAAGGACATCTTCACCGCAAAGATCATCCCGTCCCGCGGTGCATGGTTCGAGCTCGAAATCGACAAGCGCGACCAGGTCGGCGTCCGCCTTGACCGCAAGCGCAAGCAGTCCGTCACCGTTCTGCTGAAGGCCCTCGGCTGGACCGAAGGCCAGATCCTCGAAGAGTTCGGCCAGTACGACTCCATGCGGGCCACCCTCGAGAAGGACGCCACAGAGACCCGCGAAGACGCGTTGCTGGACATCTACCGGAAGCTGCGCCCGGGCGAGCCGCCCACCGTCGAGGCTGCCCAGTCCCTGCTGGACAACCTGTACTTCAACTCCAAGCGCTACGATCTGGCCAAGGTTGGCCGTTACAAGATCAACCGCAAGCTGGGCATCGACCGCTCCCTTGGCGACAAGGAAGCCTCTGTCCTGCACGTTGAAGACATCGTCGCCATGATCAAGTTCCTCGTTGCGCTGCACGCCGGCGAGAAGACCATCAAGGGCACCCGCGATGGCCAGGAAGTGGACCTGCGCGTCGAAATCGACGACATCGACCACTTCGGCAACCGCCGCATCCGCGCCGTCGGCGAGCTCATCGAGAACCAGGTCCGCACCGGCCTGTCCCGCATGGAGCGCGTTGTCCGCGAGCGTATGACCACCCAGGACGTCGAGGCCATCACGCCGCAGACCCTGATCAACATCCGCCCCGTGGTTGCAGCCATCAAGGAGTTCTTCGGAACCTCCCAGCTGTCGCAGTTCATGGACCAGAACAACCCGCTCTCGGGCCTGACCCACAAGCGCCGCCTGTCGGCCCTTGGTCCCGGTGGTCTGTCCCGTGACCGCGCCGGCATGGAAGTCCGTGACGTGCACCCGTCCCACTACGGACGTATGTGCCCCATCGAAACCCCTGAAGGCCCGAACATTGGTCTGATCGGTTCGCTGGCATCCTACGGACGCATCAACCCGTTCGGCTTCATCGAGACCCCGTACCGCCTGGTCAAGAACGGCGTCGTGTCCGACGACGTCCAGTACCTGACGGCCGACGACGAGGCTGAGGTGCTCATCGCCCAGGCCAACGCGCCGCTGGACGAGAACAAGAAGTTCGCCGAAGAGACCGTCCTGGTCCGTGCCCGTGGTGGTGGAGGCGAGCCTGTGCTCGTTCCCGCCGAAGACGTCGAGTTCATGGACGTTTCCCCGCGCCAGATGGTGTCCGTGGCTACCGCCCTGATCCCGTTCCTCGAGCACGACGACGCCAACCGCGCACTCATGGGTGCCAACATGCAGCGCCAGGCCGTGCCGCTGGTCCGTTCCGAGGCCCCCTTCGTGGGCACCGGCATGGAGCGCGCCGCAGCCGTCGACGCCGGTGACGTTGTCATCGCCAAGAAGGCCGGTGTGGTCACCGAGGTTTCGGCCGAGCTCGTCATCATGCTCAACGACGACGGCACCGAGACCAACTACCGCATCAACAAGTTCGCCCGCTCCAACCAGGGCAACTGCTACAACCACCGCGTCCTGGTAAATGAAGGCCAGCGCCTGGAAGTCGGCGGCATCATCGCCGACGGCCCGGCAACGGACCAGGGTGAACTCGCACTCGGCAAGAACCTGCTCGTGGCATTCATGTCATGGGAAGGCCACAACTTCGAGGACGCCATCATCCTCTCGCAGCGCATCGTTGCCGAGGACGTCCTTTCCTCCATCCACATCGAGGAGCACGAGATCGATGCCCGCGACACCAAGCTTGGTGCCGAGGAAATCACCCGTGACATCCCCAACGTGTCCGAGGAAGTCCTGGCCGGCCTGGACGAGCGCGGCATCATCCACATCGGTGCCGAGGTTGAAGCAGGCGACATCCTGGTCGGAAAGGTCACCCCGAAGGGTGAAACCGAACTGACTCCGGAAGAGCGCCTGCTGCGCGCCATCTTCGGTGAGAAGTCCCGCGAAGTGCGCGACACCTCCCTGAAGGTGCCCCACGGCGAGTCCGGCACAGTCATCGGCGTGCGCGTCTTCGACCGCGACAACGACGACGAGCTGCCCCCGGGCGTGAACCAGCTGGTCCGCGTGTACGTGGCTGCCAAGCGCAAGATCACCGACGGCGACAAGCTCGCCGGCCGCCACGGCAACAAGGGTGTTATCTCCAAGATCCTCCCCGTTGAGGACATGCCCTTCCTTGCCGACGGCACCCCCGTTGATATCGTCCTGAACCCGCTGGGTGTCCCGGGCCGTATGAACGTGGGCCAGGTGCTCGAAACGCACCTCGGCTGGGTTGCCAAGACCGGTTGGAAGATCGAAGGCGAGCCCGAGTGGGTCAAGCAGCTGCCGAACCTGCCGCGCGAGAGTGGCCAGACCACTGTTGCAACGCCGGTGTTCGACGGTGCCCGCGAAGAGGAAATCACGGGCCTGCTGGACTCCACCAACGTGACCCGCGACGGTGAGCGCCTGATCAACTCCTCAGGCAAGACCCGCCTCTTCGACGGCCGCTCCGGCGAGCCGTTCCCGGATCCGATCTCGGTCGGCTACATGTACATCCTGAAGCTCCACCACCTGGTGGACGACAAGATCCACGCCCGCTCCACCGGCCCGTACTCCATGATCACGCAGCAGCCGCTGGGTGGTAAGGCACAGTTCGGTGGCCAGCGCTTCGGTGAAATGGAAGTGTGGGCGCTCGAAGCTTACGGCGCCGCCTACACGCTCCAGGAACTCCTCACGATCAAGTCCGATGACATCCACGGTCGTGTGAAGGTCTACGAAGCAATCGTCAAGGGCGAGAACATCCCCGAGCCGGGCGTTCCTGAGTCCTTCAAGGTCTTGATCAAGGAAATGCAGTCGCTGTGCCTGAACGTGGAAGTACTTTCCACGGACGGAACCACAATTGAAATGCGTGACTCTGATGACGCAGTCTTCACGGCTGCGGAAGAACTGGGCATCGATCTGTCTCGTGCAGAGCCCAGTTCCGTAGAAGAGGTCTAGCAGGCGGGCGTACGACGGCGGGTGCCCACCCGCCGTCGTACCCCACCTCCCTCTTCCCGTAACCCAAGACTTCAGAATTTAGAGAACAAGAGAGAACAGGGACCATATGTCCAGCGAATCCTCCTTCGGCCTCATGCAGATCGGCCTCGCCACCGCGGAAGACATCCGCGGCTGGTCGTACGGCGAGGTTAAGAAGCCGGAAACCATCAACTACCGCACGCTCAAGCCCGAGAAGGACGGACTCTTCTGCGAGAAGATCTTCGGCCCGTCCCGGGACTGGGAATGCTACTGCGGCAAGTACAAGCGCGTGCGCTTCAAGGGCATCATCTGTGAGCGCTGTGGCGTTGAAGTCACCCGCGCCAAGGTCCGCCGCGAACGCATGGGCCACATCGAGCTGGCCGCACCGGTCACGCACATCTGGTACTTCAAGGGTGTTCCCTCCCGCCTGGGCTACCTCCTTGACCTGGCACCGAAGGACCTCGAAAAGGTCATCTACTTCGCTGCCTACATGATCACCAGCGTCGACGAGGCTGCCCGCCACGAGGAACTGCCCAACCTGCAGGTTGAGCACGACATCGAGAAGAAGCAGCTCATCGACAACCGCGACTCCGATATCGCTGCCATCGCCCGCGACCTCGAAGGCGAAATTGCACGCCTCGAGGGCGAAGGCGCCAAGGCTGCCGACAAGAAGAAGGCACGCGACTCCGCCGACCGCCAGATGGCCAACGTGCGCAAGCGCGCCGACGCCGACATCGAGCGTCTCGAGCAGGTCTGGGACCGCTTCAAGAACCTGAAGGTCGCCGACCTCGAAGGTGACGAAGGCCTGTACCGCGAGCTGCGCGACCGCTACGGCATGTACTTCGAAGGCTCCATGGGTGCCGAAGCCATCAAGAAGCGCCTTGAGAACTTCGACATGCAGGCAGAGTCCGACCTGCTGCGCGACGTCATTGCCAACGGCAAGGGCCAGCGCAAGACCCGTGCCCTCAAGCGCCTGAAGGTGGTCAACGCGTTCCTGACCACCAACAACAGCCCGCTTGGCATGGTCCTCGACGCCGTCCCGGTGATCCCGCCGGAACTGCGCCCCATGGTCCAGCTGGACGGTGGCCGCTTCGCGACCTCCGACCTCAACGACCTGTACCGCCGTGTGATCAACCGCAACAACCGCCTCAAGCGACTGCTTGACCTGGGTGCTCCGGAGATCATCGTCAACAACGAGAAGCGCATGCTTCAGGAAGCTGTTGACAGCCTCTTCGACAACGGCCGCCGCGGCCGTCCGGTCACCGGACCGGGCAACCGTCCGCTGAAGTCCCTGAGCGACATGCTGAAGGGCAAGCAGGGCCGTTTCCGCCAGAACCTCCTCGGCAAGCGCGTCGACTACTCCGGCCGTTCGGTCATCGTCGTCGGCCCGCAGCTGAAGCTGCACCAGTGTGGCCTGCCCAAGCAGATGGCCCTGGAGCTCTTCAAGCCGTTCGTGATGAAGCGCCTGGTTGACCTCAACCACGCCCAGAACATCAAGTCGGCCAAGCGCATGGTGGAGCGTTACCGTCCCCAGGTCTGGGACGTGCTCGAAGAGATCATCACCGAACACCCGGTGCTGCTCAACCGTGCACCTACCCTGCACCGCCTGGGCATCCAGGCGTTCGAGCCGCAGCTTGTTGAAGGCAAGGCAATCCAGCTGCACCCGCTGGTTTGTGGCGCCTTCAACGCCGACTTCGACGGCGACCAGATGGCAGTCCACCTGCCGCTGAGCCCCGAGGCGCAGGCTGAGGCCCGCATCCTGATGCTGTCCTCGAACAACATCCTGAAGCCCTCCGACGGACGCCCGGTCACCCTGCCTTCGCAGGATATGATCATCGGCCTCTACCACCTGACCACCAAGCGTGTTGGTTCAGCCGGTGAAGGCCGCATCTTCGGTTCGGTTTCGGAAGCCATCATGGCGTTCGACGCCCGCGAGCTGCACCTGAACTCGCAGGTCAAGATCCGTCTCGAAGGCTTTGTTCCGTACGCCGGCTGGGAAGCTCCCGAAGGCTGGGAGCCGGGTCAGCCCGCTCTCGTCCAGACCTCCCTGGGCCAGGTCCTCTTCAACGAGACCCTGCCCGAGGACTACCCCTGGGTTGAGGCTGTTGCCGACAAGGGCGAACTGTCCCGCATCGTCAACGACCTCGCCGAGCGCTACCCCAAGGTCGTCACCGCGGCAACGCTGGACAACCTGAAGGATGCCGGCTTCTACTGGGCTACCCGTTCAGGCGTCACCGTCGCTATCTCCGACATCGAGGTGCCGGCCGCAAAGCCGCAGATCCTCGCCGGTTACGAGGAGCGCGCCGCCAAGATCCAGGGCCAGTACGACAAGGGCCTGATCGACGACGACGAGCGCCGCCAGGAACTGATCGAGATCTGGAACAAGGCAACCAACGAGATCGCCCAGGTCATGCGTGACAGCCTGTCCCCGATGAACACCATCAACCGCATGGTGTCCTCCGGTGCACGTGGTAACTGGATGCAGGTCCGCCAGATCGCGGGTATCCGTGGCCTGGTGGCCAACCCGAAGGGTGAAATCATCCCGCGTCCCATCAAGTCCTCCTACCGTGAGGGCCTGTCGGTGCTGGAATACTTCATCGCCACGCACGGTGCCCGTAAGGGTCTGGCTGACACCGCGCTGCGTACCGCCAACTCGGGTTACCTGACCCGTCGTCTGGTGGACGTCTCGCAGGATGTCATCGTCCGCGAAGAGGACTGCGGCACTGAGCGTGGCCTGGTCACGCCCATCGCCGTCGCCGATTCCAACGGCGAGCTGGTACTGGACGAGAACGTCGAGAACAGCGCGTACGCACGTACGCTGGCTGTCGACGTCGTGGACTCCGAGGGCAACGTCCTCGCAGCCGCCGGCACCGACTGCGGAGACGTCGTCATCGACGAGCTCTTCAAGGCCGGCATCACCGAGGTCAAGGTCCGCTCCGTACTCACCTGTGAGTCCAGCGTCGGTACCTGCGCCCTGTGCTACGGCCGTTCGCTGGCCACCGGCAAGACCGTGGACATCGGTGAGGCCGTGGGCATCATCGCCGCACAGTCCATCGGTGAGCCCGGTACCCAGCTGACCATGCGTACCTTCCACACCGGTGGTGCAGTCTCCGCCAGCGGTGGCGACGACATCACCCAGGGTCTGCCCCGTATCCAGGAGCTCTTCGAAGCCCGTACTCCGAAGGGTGTTGCACCGATTGCGGAAGCAGCCGGCCGCATCACCATCGAAGAGTCCGAGCGCCAGATGCGCCTGGTCATCACCCCGGATGACGGAACCGAAGAGATCGCCTACCCGGTCCTTCGCCGTTCACGCCTGCTGATCGAAGACGGCGACCACGTCACCGTCGGCCAGAAGCTGATCAACGGTCCGGTGGATCCCAAGCAGGTTCTGCGCATCATGGGTCCCCGTGCGGCACAGAAGTTCCTGGTGGACGAGGTCCAGGGCGTGTACCGCAGCCAGGGCATCGGTATCCACGACAAGCACGTCGAGGTTATCGTCCGCCAGATGCTGCGCCGCGTCACGGTCATCGAGTCCGGCGAATCGGACCTGCTCCCCGGCGAACTCGCCGAACGCAGCCGCTTCGAGGACGCCAACCGCCGCGTTGTGTCCGAGGGCAAGACTCCGGCTTCCGGACGTCCTGAACTCATGGGTATCACCAAGGCGTCGCTGGCCACCGAGTCCTGGCTGTCCGCAGCTTCCTTCCAGGAGACCACCCGCGTCCTGACGCAGGCGGCTATGGAAGGCAAGAGCGACCCGCTGCTTGGCCTCAAGGAGAACGTGATCATCGGTAAGCTGATCCCGGCCGGAACCGGCCTCCCGCGCTACACCGAGGTCACCGTGGAGCCCACTGAAGAAGCGAAGGCCAACCTGTTCACCGGCCCCAGCGCATTCAGCGACTTCTCGTACGACACCCTGGGCGGTGACGGAGCTCCCGAGTTCCACGCCATCCCCCTGGATGACTACGACCTGGGCAACGACTTCCGCTAGGCACGGAGTCTGACCAAGGGATGGTCCCGCACCGCAAGGTGGGGGACCATCCCCGTTTAACCCGCCGATTAAGGCATGGAGACCGTCCATGCTAGACTTGTTACCAATTGTTATTGTGGCAGTGGATGAGTGCGCCGGTTCCAGCTGAAAGGCTGAACCAGAGCGACGTTTCCGGTTTGCAGGGTTCTTGTGCAACGTATGCCACATTTTTGCATGCCTAGGGACTGTTGAAGACGCCAGTCGTGTCCCGGTGTGCGATCCGACTATTAAGGCTTCGCCTTCACCGCCCTGGAGATCTTCTTCGAGGCCCGGGCGGCGGGGCAACGCAACAAGAGAGTGGCCGGAAGCGGCCACTCCGGATAAAACGGAGAACACGAGAGTGCCTACGATTAACCAGCTGGTCCGCAAGGGCCGCACGCCTAAGGTCTCAAAGACCAAGGCTCCCGCGCTTAAGGGCAGCCCCATGCGCCGCGGTGTTTGCACCCGCGTCTACACCACCACCCCGAAGAAGCCGAACTCGGCTCTGCGTAAGGTGGCACGTGTGCGCCTCAACGGCGGCGTTGAAGTAACCGCCTACATCCCCGGTGTTGGCCACAACCTGCAGGAGCACTCCATTGTGCTCGTTCGCGGTGGTCGTGTGAAGGACCTCCCGGGTGTCCGCTACAAGATCGTCCGTGGCGCCCTCGATACCCAGGGTGTCAAGAACCGTAAGCAGGCACGCAGCCGCTACGGCGCAAAGATGGAGAAGAAGTAATATGCCTCGCAAGGGTCCGGCCCCCAAGCGGCCGCTCGTACTAGATCCCGTTTACGGCTCACCGCTGGTGACCCAGCTCATCAACAAGGTTCTTGTTGACGGCAAGAAGTCCACCGCAGAGCGCATCGTTTACGGCGCCCTCGAAGGCGCCCGTGCCAAGTCCGGCGGCGACCCCGTTGCAGCCCTCAAGAAGGCCATGGACAACGTCAAGCCTTCCCTCGAGGTCCGCTCCCGCCGTGTCGGTGGCGCCACCTACCAGGTTCCGGTTGAAGTGAAGCCGGGCCGCTCCACCGCACTCGCCCTGCGCTGGCTGGTTGGCTACTCCAAGGCCCGCCGCGAGAAGACGATGACCGAGCGCCTCCAGAACGAAATCCTGGATGCCTCCAACGGTCTCGGTGCCGCTGTGAAGCGTCGCGAAGACACCCACAAGATGGCCGAGTCCAACAAGGCCTTCGCACACTACCGCTGGTAATACTCCCCGGACGCCGCTGGCTCAACCGAGCCGGCGGCGAACGTGTAGTCCATCCCAAAAGGAGACCCCGTGGCACAGGACGTGCTTACCGACCTTAGTAAGGTCCGCAACATCGGCATCATGGCCCACATTGATGCCGGCAAGACCACCACAACCGAGCGCATCCTGTTCTACACGGGTGTGAACCACAAGATCGGCGAAACGCACGACGGCGCTTCGACCACTGACTGGATGGAACAGGAAAAGGAACGCGGCATCACCATCACGTCTGCCGCCGTGACCTGCTTCTGGGAAAACAACCAGATCAACATCATCGACACCCCCGGCCACGTTGACTTCACCGTTGAGGTTGAGCGCTCCCTGCGCGTCCTCGACGGCGCCGTTGCCGTCTTCGATGGCAAGGAAGGCGTTGAGCCGCAGTCCGAGACCGTATGGCGTCAGGCTGACAAGTACAACGTTCCGCGTATCTGCTTCGTCAACAAGATGGACAAGCTGGGTGCTGACTTCTACTTCACCGTAGACACCATCATCAGCCGCCTCGGTGCCAAGCCGCTGGTTATGCAGCTGCCCATCGGTGCCGAGAACGACTTCATCGGCGTCGTGGACCTGCTCTACATGCGCGCACTCGTCTGGCCTGGCGATGCCAAGGGTGACGTGACCATGGGTGCCAAGTACGAGATCCGCGAGATCCCGGCTGACCTCCAGGAAAAGGCTGAAGAGTACCGCGCAGCTCTCGTTGAGACCGTTGCCGAGTCCTCTGAAGAACTCATGGAGAAGTACCTTGAGGGCGAAGAGATCTCGATCGACGAGCTCAAGGCCGGCATCCGCAAGATGACCATCAACTCCGAGCTCTACCCGATCTTCTGCGGTTCTGCATTCAAGAACCGTGGCGTTCAGCCGATGCTCGACGCAGTGGTGGACTACCTGCCGAACCCGCTCGACGTCCCGCCGATGGTCGGTCACGACCCCCGCGACGAAGAGAAGGAACTGACCCGCAAGCCTTCCGCTGAGGAGCCGTTCTCGGCCCTCGCATTCAAGATTGCGGCCCACCCCTTCTTCGGCCAGCTCACCTTCATCCGCGTGTACTCCGGTCACGTGGAAGCAGGCGCCCAGGTGGTCAACTCCACCAAGGGCAAGAAGGAGCGCATCGGCAAGCTGTTCCAGATGCACGCCAACAAGGAAATGCCCGTTGAGGGCGCTACCGCCGGCCACATCTACGCAGCCATCGGTCTGAAGGACACCACCACGGGTGACACCCTGTGCGACTCCGCCAACCAGATCGTCCTCGAGTCCATGAGCTTCCCGGAGCCCGTGATCTCGGTTGCCATCGAGCCGAACACCAAGGGTGACCAGGAGAAGCTCTCCACGGCTATCCAGAAGCTCTCCGCTGAGGACCCCACCTTCCAGGTGTCCCTCAACGAAGACACCGGCCAGACCATCATCGCCGGCATGGGCGAGCTCCACCTGGACATCCTGGTGGACCGCATGCGCCGCGAATTCAAGGTCGAAGCCAACGTTGGTAAGCCGCAGGTTGCCTACCGCGAAACCATCAAGCGTGCCGTGGAACGCCACGACTACACGCACAAGAAGCAGACCGGTGGTTCGGGTCAGTTCGCAAAGATCCAGATCGCGATCGAACCGCTGGACACTGCCGAGGGCGAGCTGTACGAGTTCGAGAACAAGGTCACCGGTGGCCGCGTTCCCCGCGAGTACATCCCGTCTGTTGACGCTGGTATCCAGGATGCACTGAACGACGGCGTCCTGGCCGGTTACCCGGTTGTGGGCATCAAGGCCACGCTGGTTGACGGCGCGTACCACGATGTTGACTCCTCGGAAATGGCGTTCAAGATCGCCGGCCGTATGGCTTTCAAGGAAGCTGCACGCAAGGCGAACCCCGTTCTGCTCGAACCGCTGATGGATGTCGAGGTCCGCACCCCTGAGGAATACATGGGTGAAGTTATCGGTGACCTCAACTCCCGCCGTGGCCAGATGCAGTCCATGGAAGATGCACAGGGCGTCAAGGTCATCCGTGCACACGTCCCGCTGTCCGGCATGTTCGGCTACATCGGTGACCTGCGCTCCAAGACCCAGGGCCGCGCTGTGTACTCCATGACGTTCAACAGCTACGCCGAGGTCCCGAAGGCAGTTGCCGACGAGATCATCCAGAAGACCCGCGGCGAATAGTCCTTCGGACGTTCGAAGCGAACAAACTCGGGTGCGCTTGCCGGCAACGGAAAGCACAGCCGGTGCAGGTGGCCGGGTACGGTCAAGGCGGTTTCCGGCCATCTGCACGAACAGGCTCGAGGGACTAGTATTAGTTCCTGAATCTGCAATTTCACCAATCCAAAGCCCCCCAAGTAGACTTACCTGAGTTTCCGCCGCGACAAGCGCGGCTGAAGGGTATGTCATTTGAAAACGTTCTAGGAGGAACCTGTGGCAAAGGCAAAGTTCGAGCGGACTAAGCCGCACGTTAACATCGGCACCATTGGTCACGTTGACCACGGTAAGACGACGTTGACGGCCGCCATTTCCAAGGTGCTGTACGACAAGTACCCGACTCTCAACGAGAAGCGTGACTTCGCGTCGATCGACTCTGCACCCGAAGAGCGTCAGCGCGGCATTACCATCAACATCTCCCACGTTGAGTACCAGACCGAGAAGCGCCACTACGCACACGTAGACGCTCCCGGTCACGCTGACTACATCAAGAACATGATCACCGGTGCTGCCCAGATGGACGGCGCAATCCTGGTGGTTGCTGCTACCGATGGCCCCATGGCTCAGACCCGCGAGCACGTTCTGCTCGCCCGCCAGGTTGGTGTTCCCTACCTGCTGGTCGCGCTGAACAAGTCCGACATGGTTGACGACGAAGAGCTCCTCGACCTCGTCGAAATGGAAGTTCGTGAGCTCCTCAGCTCGCAGGGCTTCGATGGCGATGAGGCTCCGGTTGTTCGCGTTTCCGGCCTGAAGGCCCTGGAAGGCGACCCCGAGTGGGTCAAGTCCGTTGAGGACCTGATGGCAGCTGTCGACGAGTCCGTTCCGGACCCCGTACGTGACCGCGACAAGCCGTTCCTGATGCCGATTGAAGACGTCTTCACCATCACCGGCCGTGGCACCGTTGTTACGGGCCGCGCCGAGCGTGGAACCCTCGCCATCAACTCCGAGGTCGAGATCGTTGGCATCCGCCCGGTCCAGAAGACCACGGTTACCGGTATCGAGATGTTCCACAAGCAGCTCGACGAAGCATGGGCCGGCGAGAACTGTGGCCTGCTGCTCCGTGGCCTGAAGCGCGACGATGTCGAGCGTGGCCAGGTTGTCGTCAAGCCGGGTTCCATCACCCCGCACACCGACTTCGAGGCCAACGTCTACATCCTGTCCAAGGACGAAGGCGGACGTCACAACCCGTTCTACTCCAACTACCGCCCGCAGTTCTACTTCCGCACCACGGACGTAACCGGCGTTATCACCCTGCCCGAGGGCACGGAAATGGTTATGCCTGGCGACAACACTGAGATGACCGTTGCGCTCATCCAGCCCATCGCTATGGAAGAGGGCCTCGGCTTCGCAATCCGCGAAGGCGGCCGCACCGTTGGTTCAGGACGCGTTACCAAGATCATCAAGTAGTCCTTGCTGATCAACGGATGTCCGGGATGTAGTCCCGCGTAGTCCACGGAAAACCCCGCTGCTGTGTGCAGCGGGGTTTTCTTTTGCTATTATTAATCCACTCATTGGATTAATGGCAGCCACACGCTGCTGCTTCCTGAAAGGGCCCTGGCATGCGGGACGAATCATACGAAGCCGGGTACCGGGCCGGCCACCTGCAGGGCTGGCTGGACGCTATGGCAAAAGTCGTCCAGGACCAGCCGCCTAGAGCCGCTGTCCAGCAGGCGGCTGCCGTGCCGCAAACCGTTCCGCCAACTATGCCCCGGTCCGTGTTGCCCCGGGTTGTCCAGGGGCGGCCGCTGCCGAAACCCCGGCCAGTCGTTCAACAACCAGCCCCACAGAAACCGGCCCGCCCGTCCGAAACTCCGGCGGAACGGCAGGCACGCCGTGAGCGCCGCGACCGGCAAAACATCAACGTCACCCTGTACGTGGCCAGCCTGCTTCTCGTGGCGGCTGCCGCGTTGTTTGTAGGGACCGGCCTCCCGCCGACGCTCCGCTTCGCAGGGGTCTTCGCTGTTGCCTCCTTGTTCTATGCCTCCGGGTTCGTCCTCCAAAGCAAGGTGCCCCGGCTGAAGCCTGCTGCCGTGGCCTTCGCCGGCACCGGACTCGCGCTGGTTCCCGTGATCGGCCTGGCGCTGTACAACTTCGCCTGGCACAACGGGCCTGCTGCGTGGCTGACCACGTCCATCATCGGAACCGTTGCCTACATCGTGGCCGCCCTTCGGCTCGAGAGCCGGGTCCTGGCGTATCTCTCCCTGACCTTCGTCATCTCCACGGCATGGTCGGGAATTGCAGTGCTGGGGGCGGCCCTGGTCTGGTACTTCGTTGCGCTCATTGGCGTGGCTGTGATCCTGACGGTGCTGTCCCTGGTGAAGCCGGGCTGGCTCCCGCCCTTATTCGCGAGGCCACTGGCCACCCTGCATCCGGTTGTGGTTCCAACAGTGGCCGTGGCGGTGACCTTCTTCCCGCTGCTTCTGACGCGTGGGGAGTACGCACTGGTGATGGGACTATGCGGTACGTACTTTGGTGTTGTCGCGGCTGTGCCGGCTGCACAGTACCGGGTGCGCAATTTCTATGCTGCGAGGGCTGCCCTCACGGTGACAGCCGCCATTGCCGCCTGGGAGCTGACCGGGTACACAGCTGATGCCCTGTTCACAGCAGGAGCAGCGCTTGCAGTCCAGGCCATCGCCGTCGCTTACAACGGAAAGCGGCTGGACGCCTGGTTCCCGCCTGTGCCCGCCCAGGCCTCCCGCCTGGGCAGCCGGACAAAGACGTCCGACGGCGCCCCTTGGCCGAGGCGGGGCCGCTGGCATCGTGACGCCCTGGTAACTTTTTCGGCCCAGTTTGTACTCACGGCGGCCTTCGCTGGGAGCGTCATTCTTGAGGCCGCGTATGCTCCCGGAACAGAAAGCGGTGGGCCGGCCCCGCTATGGCTCCCTCTGTTCCTTCTGCTGCTGACCAGCTTTGTGGTGGGTGCCAGGTTGGGAGCAGCTGCGCAGTTTCTGCCGTTCACGGCTTTGGCGCTTGCAGGGCTGGTACTCCCGACCTTGGGGGAGGGGGCTTTCGCCGTGATGCTGGTCCTGGCGTCGGTCGTCTGGCTGGTCCAGGGACGCCGTGCGGACGATGAACTGCGGCCCCTGGTGATGTTCAATGCCAGGGTGGCGGTTACCCTGGCGGTGCCCTCGGTGGTGGCAGCGTTTACGGAGGGGCGGGCGCAGGACCAGGCCGTGTGGTTCAGCCTCGTAGCCGCGGCGGCCGGACAGCAAGTCCTCTCTGCGGCACCTCAGCGCGCCGGACGTTCGGTGCTGGCGCCGCAGGCCACACTCATTGGCTACTCCGGCCTGGGCGTGGCAGCGGTTGCTGTTCTGGCGTCTGTTGAGGGTGGACCGGGCAGCTGGCTGACCTGGGGTTCCATCCTGCTGCAGGTGGCGGCAGCCTGTGCCGTTGGCCTGCTGCTGGTCCCTCGCCCTGTGGAGGACGGTGGCTGGCGCGCCAGCGTGGGTGAAGTGGTGCCGCCGGTGATCGTGGCCGTGATGGTGGGGTTCGCCTTCCAGTGGGTGTCGCTGGGCGCCGGAAACACGGTCTTGTTGCTGTTTCTGGCCTACCTGGCCGGAACCGGGCTCCGGCTTCCTGCACGCCTGCACCGCTGGAGCTACTGGTGGATGGGCCGCGCAACGGGAACGCTCCTGGCCATCACAGCTTTTGAGCAGCTGACCCGGACTGCAGGGGCTCTTGTCCTGGGCGGTGAGGATGTTCAACCGGCTGCCGTCCTGGGGTTGGTGCTAGGGCTCCAGGTGGCACTGGTCCTGGCAGCCTACCTGCTGCACCGGGCGCCGCGGGGCGCGGTCATCGACGCCGGCTGTTTCATCCTTTTGCAGGTGGCAGCATGCGCCTTCCTCGCCCCGCTGGGTGAAGGAAGCTGGCAGAACCTCATGGTCCCGGCCGTTGCCGCCGTTTCCACGGCAGGTGCAGGCTATGTGTTGCGGCGGGAAGCGGGCGCACCGTGGTTCGCTCCGGCGTCGTTCGTTGTCCTGATATTCCTGTCCGCGGGCAACCTGACGCTCGTGGAGTTGCTGCTGGCCATCTTCGCTCTTTTTGCCGCTGTGATGGTGGCCGCCGCCCCTCAGCCGGTGCTTAAGGGCTGGTACTTCGTGGCAGCAAGGGTGCTCACAGCCGCCCTGGCCGTGGTCTTCAGCTACGACATTACGGCGTCCCCCGCAGCGGTGTCAGTGACCTTCGCCGGGGTCCTTGTGGCGCAGCATGCCGTGCGCTGGGTGATGCGCTTCCGCCTGCAGGCCGTCCCCTTCCAGCAGGCGGCTGTGTGGATAACCCTGGGCAGCCAAGCAGTTCTTCCGCTCTTTTATGCCTTGCAGTACAGCCGGAACGGCAATGACGACGGCGGCCGCTGGGTGGTGCTCCTCGAACTCGCTCTGCTGCTGGCATCGGCTGCCGTGGCCCGGCGCCTGTTCGCAGCCCGCGGGGCGCTGTACTTCGGCGTCTGGGCGCTCCTGTTTGCCGTGTTCACGCTGAGCCCGTTCGTATCCTTCGGCGAGGCGACCCTGTTCACCTACACGGGAACGGCCATCGCCCTGCTGCTGCCGGGACTTTCGGCGGCAGCAATCGGTGCGCTGTGGAGGCGTCGGAATATCGAGCTCCCCGGCATTGAGCGCTGGCTATGGCTGGTTGCCGCCCTGTCCTTCACCCTCGCCGCATGGGTTGTTGCGCCGAGGGCGGCCGACTGGGTTGCCGGGGCGGCCGTCCTTGCCCTTGCGGCAGTGCTTTTCACCGCCTCACACGTCGAGCGGACCCCGGCCCTCTATCCGCCCGCAGCACTGGGTGTGATGGTGGGCGCCTTTATGCTCGCCGCCGTAGTGGCCGGGGCCTACGAGGGGGAGTGGGGCCGCTATCTTCCGTGGCTGAGCGGGCCGGGTGTGGCGGCCGTTGGGCTCTATGCTGTTCGGCGGGTCCGTGCCGGCGGGCTGGTGCAGGATCCGGTACGGCGGTGGTCACTGGCCGGAGCCACCCTCCTGGGGCTCGGCGCCACCGCAGCGGCCGGGCTGCAGTCGGACGCGACGGCATGGGTTGGCGCTGCCGTACTTGCCTGCACTGCCGCCGTCGCACTCCTCGAAGCGCCACCCACGCTGCGCCGGCTGGTTGCGGAACTGGGTGTCCTCGCTGTCGTGGCGGCGGTACAGCGGGCTGCCATCTTCGAGCTGGACACATGGGACCTGCCCCACCCGTTCTGGGTGGCCCAGTGGTACGTAGTACTGGGCGCGATACTTGCCGCCCTGCGTTATCGGTCCGGACATGAGGCCGTGGGCCGTACCATCGCCGGAGCTTCGGGCATCCTGCTCACGCTGTCCGGTGCCGGCGTGGTTTTCGGGGGCACAGGGGGCCAGCAGCTCTGGCTCCTGGTCCTGTTGGCCGTGATGCTGGTGGCCGGCCTCGCACTGGGTGACCGGCTCTTCGTGCGCTGGGGCGCAGGCGGCGTGGCTGCCTGCATCCTGTGGGCAATGCGGGAGTACACGTTCGCGCTGCTGGCGCTGATCGCCGTCGGACTCATTGCCTTTGCCGTGTGGCGGCTCAACCGCAGCACGGAAACCGCAGCAGCCGGCAGCAAGGACAGGCCGGCCCGGAACCTCCCCTGATACTGTTGCAGCATTGAGAGGAGTTCATCATGGGATGGCTTATTTTCCTGATTATCGCGGTTGCAGTGGTGGCCGGAGTGTTCTGGGCCAAGAGGCATTTCCGTCACGAGATTGAGCGCGCCAAGCGCATCAACCGGGCCAACAAGAACCAGTAGCCCGCTTCAGCAGAATTCCCGGGCGGACTACTGGCCCGCCTTGGCTTTGCGTGCCCGGCTGAGGGCCTGGTACCAGTAGTAGGACTGCTTGGGAGTGCGTTCCTGGGTTTCAAAGTCCACGTGCACCAGGCCGAACCGCTGCGAATAGCCGGCGGCCCATTCGAAGTTGTCCATCAGGGTCCACACGTAGTAGCCGCGCAGGTCCACGCCGGAGGCGATTCCGCCCGGGGACGTGGCGTCCAGGGCGGCGCGCAGATGGGTGGCCAGGTACTGCACCCGCTCGTCATCCTGGAGCGTGCCGGATACCTGGTCCGGTTCGGGGAAGCTGGCGCCGCCTTCAGTGATGTACACCGGCGGGAGGGCGTCCCCATAGCGGTCCTTGAGCTCCTTGAGCAGGATGCCCAGGTGTTCGGGAGCCACCGGCCAGCCGAACCCCGTGCTGTCGAACTCCGGGTAGCCCACCTCATGGAACGGCAGGCGGGCCACGGCCTTATGCATATCCGCGGGGATGGGAGCCACGCCGCGGCCGATCGCCACCTTGACGGGGAAATAGTAGTTGAGGCCGTAGAAATCCAGTGGCTGGTGGATGGTGCGCAGGTCCGCGTCGGAGATCCGGCCGATGGAACGCAGCCACGGCCGGGCGTACACGGGCAGGGTGGGATAGCGGCCCAGCAGGACAGGGTCGGCGTAGATCCGGTTCATCAGCAGGTCGTAGAGATGCGCCACGAGCCGGTCACCGATCTTCCGGGACGCGGGCCGGATGGGCGCATGGAGGTTGGTGACTCCCACCGTGCCGGTGACGCCCGCCGCACGCAGCGCCTGGGCGCCGAGCCCGTGGGCGAGGAGCTGGTGGTGGATGGAGGGAAGGGCGTCGAACATCAGCGCGTGGCCGGGGGCGTGGACACCCAGGGCATAGCCGTTCAGGGTTACCGAGACGGGCTCATTGAGTGTGACCCATTGGGCCACCCGGTCTCCGAAGCGTTCGGCCGCCGCCGCAGCATAGTCGCCAAAGCGTTCCGCGGTTTCGCGGTTCATCCAGCCGCCCTTATGTTCCAGGGGCAGGGGAGTGTCCCAGTGGTACAGCGTGGCCATAGGGGAAATGCCGGCGGCCAGCAGCTGGTCGATCAGCCGGTCGTAGAAGTCCAGGCCCTCCTGGTTGAAGCTTCCCCGGCCGTCCGGCTGGATCCGCGGCCAGGACAGCGAGAAACGGTAGGAATCCACGCCGAGCTCCTGCAGCAGGGCCACATCCTCGGGCAGCCTGTTGTAGTGGTCGCACGCCACTGCGGGAGAGTGCCCGTCCACGATAGCCCCGGGTTTCTCGGCGAACGCATCCCAGCCGGACGGTCCGCGGCCCCCCTCACTCAGGGCGCCTTCAATCTGGAACGCCGCTGCCGCGACGCCCAGGGTGAACGACGGCGGCATGCGGTTGGCCAGTTCCGTCACCGATTCAGTGCTTTCCAGCGTCATCTCCTTATCATCCATTCGGAAGGAACAGAGGGCAATGACCCCGCTGCGGCGCCCTGAAGGGGGCGATTCGCATCTGCCGGGGTTTTCCGGCATACTAGATGAGTTGTTCAAGCGCTTCTTCGTGTCCCGATCCGGATAATGCCGGGTGTCAGGGTCCAAGTGGAAGACCAAACATAACCCACCCCAATGGAACTGCGGATTTGTATGCGTGCTGAGCGCGACACGCCCGACCGCGGGGGTCGGTTACGCCGGCAAGGTGAGGAACCCGGATTCATCCGGATTCAGTTTGTGCGGCGGATGGTGGTTACGACCTCAATTGCTTCGGCAGCCATACAACGAGTAAGTGAACAGGGCAGCCCCAACCAGGGGAAGCACAGACTGAAAGAGAGTCAGGCGACATGGCGGGACAAAAAATCCGCATCCGGCTGAAGTCATACGACCACGAGGTCATTGACGTTTCAGCACGGAAGATCGTTGAGACGGTCACGCGCGCAGGCGCAACGGTAGTCGGCCCCGTGCCGCTGCCGACGGAGAAGAACGTGTACTGCGTTATCCGCTCTCCGCACAAGTACAAGGACAGCCGCGAGCACTTTGAAATGCGCACGCACAAGCGTCTTATCGACATCATCGATCCCACGCCGAAGGCTGTTGACTCGCTCATGCGTCTCGACCTGCCGGCTGACGTGAACATCGAAATCAAGCTGTAGGGAGGTGCTGAGAAACTATGACCGCAACCCGTAACGTAAAGGGCCTGCTGGGCACGAAGCTCGGCATGACCCAGGTCTGGGACGAGAACAACAAGCTCATCCCCGTCACTGTGGTCCAGGCAGACTCGAACGTCATCACCCAGCTGCGCAACGCAGAAGCTGATGGCTACGTCGCCGTTCAGATCGGCTACGGCCAGATCGATCCCCGCAAGGTCACCAAGCCGCTGGCTGGTCACTTTGAGAAGGCAGGCGTCACGCCTCGCCGCCACGTCGTCGAACTCCGTACCGCAGATGCTGCTGAGTACGAGCTGGGCCAGGAGCTCTCCGTAGAGGTCTTCGAAGCCGGCCAGAAGATCGACGTCATCGGCACCACCAAGGGTAAGGGCTTCGCCGGTGTTATGAAGCGTCACGGCTTCCATGGCGTTGGAGCTTCCCACGGTGCCCACAAGAACCACCGTAAGCCCGGTTCAATCGGTGGCGCATCCACCCCGAGCCGCGTCTTCAAGGGCATGAAAATGGCCGGCCGCATGGGCGCCGTTCGTCACACCACGCTGAACCTCACGGTCCACGCGGTTGACGTCGAGAAGTCGCTGCTCCTGATCAAGGGCGCCGTCCCCGGCGCCCGCGGCCAGGTCGTACTCGTACGCACCGCCGTGAAGGGAGCCTAGTTCAATGGCTAACACTGTCCAGGTTGACCTGCCTGCAGAGATCTTCGACGTCCAGACCAACGTGCCGCTGCTGCACCAGGTTGTCGTTGCCCAGCTCGCTGCTGCTCGCCAGGGTACCCACAAGACCAAGACCCGCGCTGAAGTTTCCGGTGCAGGACGCAAGCCGTTCAAGCAGAAGGGCACCGGCCGCGCCCGTCAGGGTTCCATCCGTGCTCCTCACATGACCGGCGGTGGCGTTGTCCACGGTCCCACCCCGCGTGACTACAGCCAGCGCACCCCCAAGAAGATGATTGCTGCTGCACTGCGCGGCGCACTCTCTGACCGGGCCCGCAACGGACGCATCCACGTTGTCGCTGAACTGGTTGCAGGCGACAAGCCTTCGGCCAAGAACGCACTGGCAACGCTTCGCGGTGTTTCCGACCGCAAGAACCTGCTGGTCGTCATCGAGCGCGCCAACGATGTTGCTGCACTGTCCGTGCGTAACCTCGCCGGTGTTCACGTTCTGTACGCAGACCAGCTGAACACCTACGACGTTCTCGTGTCTGATGACGTTGTCTTCACCAAGGCTGCCTACGAAGCATTCGTTGCCGCCAAGGCAGCTAAGAACGAGGAGGATGCCAAGTGAGCGCAGCCACCATCAAGGATCCCCGCGACGTCGTGCTTGCACCCGTCGTGTCGGAAAAGAGCTACGGCCTGATCGACGAGGGCAAGTACACCTTCCTGGTGGACCCCCGGTCGAACAAGACCGAGATCAAGCTGGCCGTGGAGAAGATCTTCTCCGTCAAGGTCGAATCGATCAACACCATCAACCGTGCCGGTAAGCGCAAGCGCACCAAATTCGGATGGGGTACCCGCAAGAACACCAAGCGTGCGATTGTCACCCTCAAAGAAGGCACCATCGACATCTTCGGCGGTCCGCTCTCGTAGCGGAGACCACTTTAACGAGGAAATAAATTATGGGAATCCGTAAATACAAGCCGACTACCCCGGGCCGTCGTGGCTCGAGCGTAGCGGACTTCACCGAAATCACGCGGTCGACGCCGGAAAAGTCGTTGGTACGTCCGCTGCCCAAAAAGGGCGGCCGTAACAACACCGGTAAGATCACCACCCGTCACAAGGGTGGCGGACACAAGCGCCAGTACCGTCTGATCGACTTCCGTCGCCACGACAAGGACGGCGTTGACGCCCGCGTTGCCGAAATCGAGTACGATCCGAACCGCACGGCTCGCATCGCCCTCCTGCACTACGTTGATGGCACCAAGCGTTACATCATCGCCCCGAACAAGCTGTCCCAGGGTGACTTTGTAGAGGCAGGTGCCAACGCTGACATCAAGCCTGGCAACAACCTGCCCCTGCGCAACATCCCCGTGGGTACCGTTATCCACGCAGTTGAACTGCGTCCGGGTGGCGGCGCCAAGATGGGCCGCTCCGCCGGTGCATCCATCCAGCTTGTTGCCAAGGAAGGCCGCTTCGCCCAGCTGCGTCTGCCTTCCGGCGAAATCCGCAACGTTGACGTGCGCTGCCGCGCAACCGTCGGCGAGGTGGGCAACGCCGAGCAGTCGAACATCAACTGGGGCAAGGCCGGCCGCATGCGCTGGAAGGGCGTCCGCCCGACCGTCCGTGGTGTCGCCATGAACCCGGTTGACCACCCGCACGGTGGTGGTGAGGGTAAGACGTCCGGTGGACGTAACCCCGTCAACCCGAACGGTAAGCGGGAAGGCCGCACGCGCCGCCCCAACAAAGAGAGCGACAAGCTTATTGTGCGTCGCCGTCGTACTGGCAAGAACAAGCGATAGGAGCCTGGACACATGCCACGCAGCCTGAAAAAAGGTCCTTTCGTTGACCAGCACCTCTTTGTGAAGGTAGCCAGGGAAAACGAAAAGGGCACCAAGAACGTCATCAAGACCTGGTCCCGCCGTTCGATGATCATCCCCGACATGCTCGGACACACGATCGCCGTACACGACGGACGCAAGCACATCCCGGTGTTTGTCACTGAGTCGATGGTCGGGCACAAGCTCGGCGAATTCGCTCCCACGCGGACATTCCGCGGCCATGTCAAGGACGACCGTAAGGGCAAGCGCCGCTAGGCGCCTGCACTTACGTCAAAGACGAGAGAAGGAAAGCAATGGAAGCCAAGGCAATTGCGCGCCACATCCGCGTAACGCCTATGAAGGCCCGGCGCGTCGTCAACCTTGTTCGTGGTTTGCAAGCGAATGAGGCTCTGGCAATTCTGAAGTTTGCCCCGCAGGCAGCTTCGGAGCCGGTATTCAAGGTAGTACAGTCGGCAATCTCCAACGCCCGGGTCCTCGCGGACCGCGACGGCGTGGCGTTTGACGAAGGCGACCTCATCATCAGCGAAGCGTTTGTTGATGAAGGCCCGACCATGAAGCGGTTCCAGCCGCGTGCCCAGGGTCGTGCATTTCAGATCAAGAAGCGCACCAGCCACATCACCGTGGTAGTCGCTACCCCGGAGAAAGAGGAGGCTCGCTAAGTGGGACAGAAAGTAAACCCGCACGGGTTCCGACTCGGCATCACCACCGATCACGTATCGCACTGGTTCGCTGACAGCACCAAGGCCGGCCAGCGGTACAAGGACTTCGTTCGCGAAGACATCCGCATCCGCCAGCTCATGTCCACGGGCATGGAGCGCGCCGGTATCGCCAAGGTTGAGATCGAGCGCACCCGTGACCGCGTCCGCGTGGACATCCACACGGCCCGTCCCGGCATCGTCATCGGCCGCCGTGGAGCAGAAGCAGACCGCATCCGCGGCGAGCTCGAAAAGCTCACCGGCAAGCAGGTCCAGCTGAACATCCTCGAGGTCAAGAACCCCGAGATGGAAGCCCAGCTTGTTGCCCAGGGCGTTGCAGAGCAGCTGACTTCTCGTGTGGCTTTCCGCCGCGCGATGAAGAAGGCCATGCAGTCCGCACAGCGTGCAGGTGCCAAGGGCATCCGTATCGCCTGCTCCGGTCGACTGGGCGGCGCTGAAATGTCCCGCTCGGAGTTCTACCGCGAAGGCCGTGTGCCCCTGCACACCCTCCGCGCGAACATCGACTACGGCTTCTACGAAGCCAAGACCACCTTCGGCCGCATCGGCGTGAAGGTTTGGATCTACAAGGGTGACGTCACCGCCAAGGAACTGGCCCAGCAGGCCGCTTCCGCCCCGTCCCGCGGCCGCTCCGGCGACCGTCCGGGCCGTCCGGGTGGCGCTGACCGTGGTGACCGCCGCCGTCGCAACGACCGCCCGGCCGCTGACGCAGCTCCTGCTGCAGAAGCACCGGCAGTTGAAGCAGCACCTGCTGCTGCAGAAGGAGGACAGGCTTAAATGCTTATCCCACGTCGAGTCAAGCACCGTAAGCAGCACCACCCGGGTCGCTCCGGCGCTGCTACGGGCGGCACCAAGGTCTCCTTCGGTGAGTACGGCATCCAGGCCCTGAGCCCGGCATACGTCACCAACCGTCAGATCGAGTCTGCACGTATCGCGATGACCCGCCACATCAAGCGTGGCGGCAAGGTCTGGATCAACATCTACCCGGACCGTCCCCTGACCAAGAAGCCTGCCGAAACCCGTATGGGTTCCGGTAAGGGTTCACCGGAATGGTGGGTCGCAAACGTCAAGCCGGGCCGGGTTCTCTTCGAGATCTCCGGTGTCGAAGAATCGGTAGCACGCGAGGCCCTGCGCCTGGCAATCCACAAGCTCCCGTTGAAGGCACGCATTCTGCGTCGCGAAGGTGGTGAATAGAAATGGCAGTAGGATCCAAGGATCTGGCTCCCGCACAGCTGGACGGTTTCGACAACGAGCGTCTCGTTGAAGAACTCCGCAAGGCCAAGGAAGAGCTGTTCAACCTGCGTTTCCAGTCCGCCACCGGACAGCTGGAGAACCACGGTCGTCTGCGCGCGGTAAAGAAGGACATCGCCCGCATCTACACCGTTCTCCGTGAGCGCGAGCTGGGCATTCGTGCCGAGGTTGCCGCACCGGTTGTGGAAGCCAAGGAAGAGAAGAAGTCCAAGAAGGCAGCAACCAAGAAGGCCGAGCCGGCTGAAACGGTTGAGACCGAGGAGGATGCCAAGTGAGTGAAAAGGACGAGAACGTGACGGAAACTGCTACCGCAGCCACGGCTGAGCAGCGCGGTTACCGCAAGACGCGTCGCGGCTACGTGGTCTCGGACAAGATGGAAAAGACCATCGTTGTCCAGGTTGAGGACCGCGTGAAGCACGCCCTGTACGGCAAGGTCATCCGCCGTACCTCCAAGGTCAAGGCTCACGACGAGAACAACACCGCCGGCATCGGCGACCTCGTTGTCATCGCCGAGACCCGTCCGCTGTCCGCCACCAAGAACTGGCGGCTCGTGGAAATCCTCGAGAAGGCCAAGTAGCACCTGCTGCTTAGCTGGAAGCCCTCGCTCCCCCCGGAGCGGGGGCTTCCTCGTTTAACAGCCGGGGCCGTTACGGGCAGCCCGCTTTTGAGGAGTTTACGACGGCGGCGCCGCGGCTTTGTGGGGGAGCGGCACCAAAGTTGGGCCAAAAGGCTGCGCTGTGTGCCGCCGTCGTCCGCCTGGCCGGACGCCCCATCACCTTTCGCCGTCATTTTGGCAACGCTCTCTCACCTGATGCAGGTTTTGAGAGGACCCTCTCTCACTTCCCTCAGGAAAGTGAGAGAGCGTCGGTGAAAAGTCTGCATGAGGTGAGAGAGCGTCGGTTGAAAATGCGCATCAGGTGAGAGAGCGTGCGACGGCGGGGCCGCGGCTTTGCGGGGGAGTGGTGCGCCTGGCGGGCCAAAAGGCTGCCCTGGGTGACGCCGTCGTCCGTCTTGCGGGGGAGTGGCGCCAGGTGATATGGAGACTGCGCCAAACTGTGCTAAGATTTTGAGTTTGTATGGCGCCTTTCGTGCGCCGTCATCAAACCTCGTAAACAAGCGTGCCAAGGCATAGTGCCCCCTTGCGCCCGGGATCCGTCCCGGACCGGATGGGAGCAACTGCTGTTGGCACGGGCGTTTAGGCCTGGTCTGGCAAAATCCAGGCAGGTCAAGAGACACCCCGATCAACCGTTCCGCAAGGCTCATTCCGTAGGAAGATTTTCGGTCTGAGAACCGGCGCGACGCAAGGAGTAAATAGTGATTCAGCAGGAGTCGCGACTCAAGGTCGCCGACAACACGGGTGCTAAGGAAATCCTTACCATTCGCGTTCTCGGTGGATCCGGCCGTCGCTACGCAGGCATCGGTGACGTCATTGTCGCCACCGTCAAGGACGCAATTCCGGGCGGCAACGTAAAGAAGGGCGATGTTGTCAAGGCAGTCATCGTCCGTACCAAGAAGGAACGCCGCCGTGCGGATGGTTCCTACATCAAGTTTGACGAGAACGCAGCTGTGATCCTGAAGGGCGACGGTGACCCCCGCGGTACCCGTATCTTCGGACCGGTTGGTCGTGAACTCCGTGACAAGAAGTTCATGAAGATCGTTTCTCTGGCTCCGGAGGTGCTCTAGTCCATGGCTGCAAAGATCAAGAAGGGTGACCTCGTTCAGGTCATCACTGGCGCCAAGGCTGAGCGCGGCGGCGACCGCGGCAAGCAGGGCAAGGTCCTGCGCGTGTTCACCGACACCAACCGAGTGTTGGTCGAAGGCATCAACCGCGTAACCAAGCACACCAAGGTCGGTCAGTCGCAGCGCGGCACCAAGACCGGTGGCATCGAGGTTGTTGAAGCCCCGATCCACATCTCCAACGTGGCCCTGGTTGACCCGTCCACCAAGAAGCCCACCCGCGTTGGCTTCCGCACTGAGACCGTTGAGCGCAACGGCAAGCAGCGCGAAGTCCGCATCCGCGTGGCCAAGAGCTCAGGGAAGGACATCTAATGACTGAGACTCTCGAGACTCCGGCAACGAAGATCGTTCCTCGTCTGAAGACCAAGTACGCCGAATCCATCAAGAGCACGCTCATTGAGGAATTCAAGTACGAAAACGTCAACCAGGTTCCGCGCCTCGTCAAGGTCGTTGTGAACATGGGTGTTGGAGATGCCGCCAAGGACTCCAAGCTGATCGACGGCGCTGTCCGCGATCTGACCCAGATCACCGGCCAGAAGCCGCAGGTAACCAAGGCCCGCAAGTCGATCGCACAGTTCAAGCTGCGCGAAGGCATGCCCATCGGTGCACACGCTACCCTGCGTGGCGACCGCATGTGGGAATTCCTGGACCGCCTGGTCACCCTCGCACTGCCCCGTATCCGCGACTTCCGCGGCCTGTCCGGCAAGCAGTTCGATGGCAACGGCAACTACACCTTCGGTCTGACCGAGCAGGTTATGTTCCACGAGATCGACCAGGACAAGATCGACCGCACACGCGGTATGGATATCACGGTTGTTACCACTGCAAAGACCGATGACGAAGGCCGCGCGCTGCTGAAGGCGCTTGGCTTCCCGTTCAAGGCCGAAGACTAATCTAACTACGTAAAAGGTCCGGCGGTACGGCTCCCACCTGTGGAAGCGGCACCGCGGAAACCGTTATGAGGAAGGGCAAGAGCCCACAATGACAATGACAGATCCTGTCGCAGACATGCTCACGCGTCTGCGCAACGCAAACTCGGCATACCACGACACCGTGTCCATGCCGTACAGCAAGCTCAAGGCACGCGTCGCCGACATCCTCAAGGCCGAAGGCTTCATCGCCGGCTGGAAGGAAGAAGACGCGGAGGTCGGCAAGAAGCTGACCATCGAGCTCAAGTTCGGACCGAACCGCGAGCGTTCCATCGCTGGCGTTCGCCGTATCTCCAAGCCGGGCCTGCGTGTTTACGCAAAGTCCACCAACCTGCCGCACGTGCTCGGTGGCCTGGGTGTCGCAATCCTGTCCACCTCTTCCGGCCTCCTGACTGACAAGCAGGCCGGCAAGAAGGGCGTGGGCGGCGAAGTCCTCGCGTACGTCTGGTAACGGGAAAGGAAGAGAATAATGTCACGTATTGGACGTCTCCCCATCACCGTTCCTGCCGGCGTTGAGGTCAAGGTTGACGGCTCTGTCGTCAGCGTCAAGGGTGCCAAAGGCGAGCTGAACCACACTGTGGCCAGCCCGATCGAGGTTTCCCTGGAAGCAGACACCCTGACCGTCGCCCGCCCGAACGATGAGCGCGCATCCCGCTCTCTCCACGGCCTGACCCGTACCCTGATCTCCAACATGATCGAGGGTGTCACCAAGGGCTACGAGAAGAAGCTTGAAATCGTCGGTACCGGTTACCGCGTTCAGGCCAAGGGATCTGACCTTGAGTTCGCTCTCGGTTTCAGCCACCCGGTTAACGTCTCCGCACCGGAGGGCATCACCTTTGCAGTTGAGACCCCGACCAAGCTCTCTGTTTCAGGTATCAACAAGCAGCAGGTCGGCGAGGTTGCTGCCAACATTCGCAAGCTGCGGAAGCCGGACCCCTACAAGGGCAAGGGCATCCGTTACGCCGGCGAAGTCATCCGCCGCAAGGTCGGAAAGGCTGGTAAGTAACCATGGCCATCTCAATTAACAAGAAGCGTACGAACAAGAGCAAGTCTGCTTCGCGCAGCCGCCGCCAGCTTCGTATCCGTAAGCGCATCTCCGGTACGGCTGTACGTCCTCGTCTGGTCGTCAACCGCTCCGCACGCCACGTATTCGTCCAGGTTGTCGATGACACCAAGGGCCTGACCGTAGCGAGCGCGTCCACTCTGGAAGCCGACCTTCGTGCATTCGACGGTGACAAGACTGCCAAGGCCAAGCGCGTTGGCGAGCTCGTCGCCGAGCGTGCCAAGGCTGCCGGTATCGAAGCTGTTGTCTTCGACCGCGGTGGTAACAAGTACCACGGCCGGATCGCCGCCGTCGCTGACGGTGCACGTGAAGGTGGGCTGTCACTGTGACGGAAGCAAACAAGGAAAAGGACACTGTGTCTGCAGATCAGAAGGCGACTGAAGCCGTAGCTGCTCCGGCCACTGAGACCACTGCCCCCGCAGCTGGTGACGACCGCCGTGGCGGCGCTCGTCGCGGCGAGCGTGGCGACCGTGGCCAGGGCCGCGGCGAGCGTGGTGGCCGTGGCGGCCGCGACGGCGGCCGCGAAGCCGAGAAGAGCCAGTTCGTAGAGCGCGTCGTCACCATCAACCGCGTTTCCAAGGTGGTCAAGGGTGGTCGTCGCTTCAGCTTCACCGCTCTGGTCGTCGTCGGTGACGGCAACGGCATGGTCGGCGTTGGCTACGGCAAGGCTAAGGAAGTTCCTGCCGCAATCGCGAAGGGCGTTGAAGAGGCCAAGAAGTCCTTCTTCCGCGTTCCCCGCGTTGGCAACACCATCCCGCACCGCGTTCAGGGTGAGGCTGCTGCAGGCGTCGTAATGCTGCGTCCGGCCTCCGCCGGTACCGGTGTTATCGCCGGTGGCCCGGTCCGTGCAGTACTGGAGTGCGTGGGCATCCACGACATCCTCTCCAAGTCGCTCGGTTCCTCCAACGCCATTAACATCGTTCACGCGACCGTTGATGCCCTGAAGCGCCTCGAAGAGCCGGCAGCAGTGGCAGCACGCCGCGGCCTGCCCCTCGACGAGATCGCTCCGCCGGCACTGGTGAAGGCCCTCCTGAACCCGAAGGCAGGTGTCTAAGTTATGGCTAAGAACCTGATCCCCTCCGACACCCAGTTGGAGATCACTCAGATCAAGTCCGCCATTGGCGGCAAGCAGAACCAGCGCGACACCCTGCGGTCCCTCGGCCTGAAGCGGATCGGACACACCGTTGTCCGCACCGCCGACGCCGTCACCGTCGGAATGCTCAACACGGTTCCGCACCTGGTAAAGGTAGAGGAGGCGAAGTAAATGGCAGAGAACACTGCTGACAAGGCACAGAGCGCCGCTGCTGACAAGCAGAACGCCCTGAAGGTTCACCACCTGCGTCCCGCTCCGGGTGCCAAGACCGCCAAGACCCGTGTTGGTCGTGGTGAGGCATCCAAGGGTAAGACCGCCGGTCGTGGCACCAAGGGTACTGCAGCCCGCTACCAGGTCAAGGCTGGCTTTGCCGGCGGCCAGCTGCCGCTGCACATGCGCCTGCCGAAGCTGCGCGGCTTCAAGAACCCGTTCCGGGTCGAGTTCCAGGTTGTAAACCTGGACAAGCTCAACGAGCTGTTCCCGGAAGGTGGCGCAGTCACCGTGGAGAACCTGGTCGAAAAGGGTGCAGTTCGCAAGAACCAGCCCGTCAAGGTGCTGGGCACCGGCGACATCACCGTCAAGGTTGACGTCACCGCCCACGCATTCTCGGCCAGCGCCGCTGAAAAGATTGCTGCAGCAGGCGGAAGCACCACCGCTCTTTAGAGCCGGTGGGCGCGAAAGCCCGTTGTTGAACTCCCGGTGACCGGGGCCAAGGCCCTGGTCACCGGGAGTTTTTCACATCCACCCGCCGTATTTTTCCCGCCACCGGGCGCACGGGCGCCGCCGCGGATTGTTCGCATGGCGCATCCAACCGTTAGACTCGGTTGTTGGGATTATTGAGCCCCATCACACCATTCTTATAAACACCACAGGAGGACGCTTGCTTAGCGCATTTGGCCGGGCCTTTCGCACGCCTGATCTGCGACGCAAGTTGTTGTTCACGCTGGGAATCATCACCATCTTCCGCTTGGGTGCTTTCATTCCCTCGCCTGGTGTGGACTACCAGAATGTCCAGCAATGCTTGCAGAACGGTCAGACGGCAGGCGGGCTCTACCAGCTCGTTAACCTGTTCAGCGGCGGCGCGTTGCTCCAGGTGTCCATCTTCGCCCTGGGCATCATGCCGTACATCACGGCCAGCATCATCGTCCAGCTGCTCCGGGTGGTCATACCCCGCTTCCAGCAGCTGTACGAAGAGGGCGCTTCGGGCCAGTCCAAGCTGACCCAGTACACCCGGTACCTCACCATTGCCCTGGGCCTGCTGAACGCCACCACTCTGGTGTCCCTGGCCCGCTCCGGTCAGCTGCTTCCCGGCTGTGCGCTCCCGATCATCCCTGACGACAGCGTCATCACCACCATCCTGATCATCATTACCCTGACGGCCGGCACCGGCCTGATCATGTGGATGGGCGAGCTCGTCACCGAGAAGGGCGTGGGCAACGGCATGTCCCTGCTCATCTTCACCTCCATCGCAGCGACGTTCCCCACCTCCCTCGGCGCCATCTGGAGCTCGCAGGGACCGGCAACGTTCTTCACCGTCCTGGCCGTCGGCCTGCTGACCGTGGCACTGGTGGTCTTCGTGGAGCAGTCACAGCGCCGTGTTCCGGTGCAGTACGCCAAGCGGATGATCGGACGCCGCACCGTGGGTGGAACCAGCACCTACATTCCCATCAAGGTGAACATGGCCGGTGTTATCCCGGTGATCTTCGCTTCCTCCATGCTCTACCTGCCCGGCCTGATTGCACAGTTCAACCAGCCCGCCGCCGGTGAGCAGCTCCAGCCGTGGGTCGAATGGATCAACAACAACCTGGTCCGCGGCGACCAACCGATCTACATGGTCCTGTACTTCGCCATGATCGTGTTCTTCACCTACTTCTATGTCGCGATCACCTTCAACCCTGAAGAAGTGTCCGACAACATGAAGAAGTACGGCGGCTTCATTCCAGGTATCCGCGCCGGTAAACCGACCGCTGACTACCTGCAGTACGTGCTCTCCCGGATCACCCTGCCCGGCGCCCTCTACCTGGGCTTCGTGGCACTGATTCCGCTGGTGGCACTGGTACTGATCAACGCAAACCAGAACTTCCCGTTCGGTGGCACCTCGATCCTGATCATGGTGGGCGTTGGCCTGGAGACCGTCAAGCAAATTGATGCGCAGCTACAACAACGTCACTACGAAGGGCTTTTGCGATGACGAGAATGCTGATTATTGGACCTCCCGGTTCGGGCAAGGGTACGCAGGCGGAAAGGATCTCGGAGCGCCTCGGCGTTGTTGCGATCTCCACCGGCGACATCTTCCGCGCCAATGTAAAGGGCGAAACGCCGCTTGGCATTGAAGCCAAGAAGTACATGGATGCGGGCGACTTTGTTCCGGACAGCGTCACCAACAAGATGGTGCGTGACCGCCTCAGCGAGGCCGACGTCGAAAGCGGCTTCCTGCTGGACGGCTACCCGCGCACCACCGCGCAGGTGGATTACCTCGACGAGATCCTCGCCAAGGGCGACGAGAAGCTCGACGTCGTCCTGCAGCTGACTGCCGACGATGAGGAGCTGGTGCACCGCCTCCTGGGCCGGGCCAAGGAAACGGGCCGGAGCGACGACAACGAAGCCGTCATCCGCCACCGCCTTGACCTGTACCACGAGCAGACCGAAGCCGTGGTGGCGAAGTATGCCGAGCGCGGCATCCTCACCCAGGTTGACGGCATCGGCCCGATCGATGAAGTGACCGACCGCGTGATGCAGGCCATCAAGGCGGCACAGGCGGCCTGATCCAGGCACTGATTTCCGAGGCTCCTCCCGGTACACGGGAGGAGCCTCAGCCATTTGAAAGGAACACACCATGGCCTTTGGCCAGCCCCGCATCGAATACAAGAACAACGCCCAGATGCGCACCATGCACGAGGCAGGACTGGTCCTGAGCCGTGCTCTGGACGCTGCTGTTGCCGCCGCGGTGCCCGGTGTGACCACCAAGCACCTCGACGACGTGTTCGCCGCCGTCCTCAGCGAAGCCGGCGCAAAGTCCAACTTCCTCGGATACCACGGCTTCCCGGCCACCATCTGCACGTCCGTCAACGACGAGGTGGTGCACGGCATCCCGGGCAGCCGCGTGCTGCAGGACGGTGACATCATCTCGATCGACGGCGGTGCCATCGTTGACGGCTGGCACTCCGATTCGGCGCGGACCGTCATCGTGGGAACCGCCGACCCCGAGGACCAGCGGCTCTCGGACGTCACCAACGCTGCCATGTGGCGGGGGATCGCGGCGCTGGCCACGGGCACGCACGTGGGCGACATCGGCGCGGCCATCGACGACTACGTCTCCTCCGTCCCCGGGAAACCACTGGGCATCCTGGAGGACTACGTGGGCCACGGCATCGGCTCCGAAATGCACATGGCGCCGGACGTTTTGAACTACCGGACCAGCCACCGCGGGCCCAAGATCAAGCCCGGCCTGTGCCTCGCGATCGAGCCCATGCTGGTGCGCGGCGGCATTGAGACCGCCGTGCTGGAGGACGACTGGACCGTGGTGACCACCGACGGCAAGCGGTCCTGCCAGTGGGAGCATTCCGTGGCCGTCCATGAGAAGGGCATCTGGGTGCTTTCAGCGCCCGACGGCGGAGCGGAGCACCTTGTGCCGCTCGGCGTCACCCCCGTGCCCATCCCCTAGCCCATGTAAGTAGCAGTAGTTGTCGTTATGGCGCCCCAAAACGACAACTACTGCGACCTAGTTGGGGAAGGCCCTCTTAGTCTTCCGCAGCGCCGTCCGGCACCCACCGCAGCAGGTCGCCGGGCTGGCACTCCAGCACCTCGCACAGGGCCTCGAGCGTTGTAAACCGGACTGCCTTGGCCCGCCCGTTCTTAAGCACCGCCAGGTTTGCCGGCGTGATTCCCACGCGCTCGGCGAGCACGCCGACCGGCATCTTCCGTTTGGCCAGCGCCACATCGATATCCACGATGATCGCCATCAGATCACCTCGTCCAGCTCGGAGCGCAGGTGCTTGGCCTCGGCATCACGGGCCACCGCCTGCGCCAGCAGCGTCCGGAGCACCAGCACGATCAGTGCCACACCGGCAATCATGAGTGAAGCACCGCAGATCAGCAGGACGACGCCCGGAGCCACCTCTCCCGGAGCCAGCAGCACGGCGATCCCGAACATCAGCAGCGACGCCACTGCAATGGCGCCGAAGATCACGTCAACGTAGCGGAACGCGCCGTGGGAGAAGACCGTCCCCTTGCGCACCATGGTCAGCAGCCGCCAGACGCATACCGCCGTTACCTGGACGCAGACGATGCCCAGGACGACAATCGCCAGCAGCGCGATGCGGGGGCCGGTGGGTGCGCCCGCTTCCTCCATGTCAATGGACAACAGCGGCACCATCCATACCTGCACGAACAGTGAACCGGCGAGGACCAGCGCTATAACAATGCGCAGCGCCAGGACCGTTAGCTTTCCCATGAACTTCTCCTTTATCGGGCAACAGTCGGATTCTATCGATATTCAATAGGTTAAACAATGCCGTGCTGCCGCGGCTGGACGCCGGTGCGGGGCGGGGCAGAATGGGCGCATGGGATCCCTCACTGATGTGCCCGGTATCCGGGTTGGCCATGTTCAACGGCACGATGCCGGCTGGCTCACCGGAGTGACGGTGGTCCTGCCGCCGCCGGGCACTGTGGGCTCAGTTGATGTCCAGGGCGGCGGGCCGGCCACGCACGAGACCGATGCGCTGGATCCCACCAGTCTTGTCAGTGTTGTGGATGCCGTGGTGCTGACCGGCGGCAGCGCCTACGGCCTCGCCTCCGCCGGCGGCGTCCAGCGGTGGTGCGAGGAGAACGGCAGAGGCTTCGCCGTGCCCGGGGGAGTGGTTCCCATCGTCCCCGCAGCAGCGATCTTCGACCTGGGCCGCGGCGGCGACTTCTCCGCACGTCCGACGCCGGACATGGGCTACGCGGCGACGGCGGCGGCTGCGGGGGAGAAGGAAGGGCACGACGTCGGACGCGGCAACGTGGGCGCCGGCACCGGGGCGCTTCTTGGCAGGACCTTCAAAGGCGGAGTAGGCACGGCGTCCGTCACCCTCGACAGTGGAGTTGTCGTTGCGGCGCTGGCCGTCGTAAATGCGCTTGGGCTGCCGATAGTTCACCCCAGCCCGGTGGTTGAGCCTGCCAAAACCCTGGATTTCGACAGGCTCAATCACCGGGAGGACAAGCTCAAGGGTCCGGCGCCGCTGAACACAACCCTTGTTGTGGTCGCGACCAATGCCGTTCTGGACGTGGCGGAGTGCAAACGGACTGCCGCTGCTTCGCATGCCGGGATCGCCAGGGCTCTGAATCCAAGCCACACCCTCGCTGACGGGGACACCGTCTTCTGCCTGGCAACCGGCGGCGTGGCGCTCGACCGCAGCGACGAAACAGCTCGGCAGATCAGTCTCATCACGCTGCAGAGCGCGGCAGCCGACGTCGTCCGCTTGGCCATCCTGGACGGCGTGGCCAGCGCCGAACCCGTCAGCACACCGGCCGGGGATTATGGTGTGTACGGTGCCGAGTAGGTTACTATTGCCGATTTAACTTTTACGGCGAGACAGAGTAGTGTTGTTTGTTGGTTGTCTGGACTGCCGCGCCCTCTTTGGGCCTGGAGCCGGCAATCGATCCAACAAAAACGTTCGTGGCCATGCGCGGTGCAATCCGGCAGGGCTGCGGCAACAACAGTTAGCGGAGGGTATGGCCAAGAAGGACGGGGTCATTGAGATCGAAGGCGTTGTGACCGAGGCGCTGCCTAACGCGATGTTTCGCGTTGAGCTCACCAACAAGCACATCGTTCTGGCACACATCTCTGGAAAGATGCGTCAGCACTACATCAGGATCCTCCCCGAGGACCGCGTAGTGGTGGAGCTGAGCCCGTACGACCTCACCCGTGGTCGTATCGTCTACCGCTACAAGTAAATTGCTGGGCGGCTTCAGCGCGAGCTGCTGCCGCTCCAGTTGACCAACTGTTACACGCAAAGGAATGCCATGAAGGTCAAGCCGAGCGTCAAGCAGATCTGCGAAAAGTGCAAAGTGATCCGCCGTAATGGCCGGGTCATGGTGATCTGCGAGAACCCGCGCCACAAGCAGCGCCAGGGCTAATTCCCTTCATCGGGAAATCCTGGGTTGCTAACCCACGCAAGTAAATAAAGGCAGCACAAGCTGATCTGGGACGTATGGAGCCCGGGCAGCTAACCCCCGGTCGGAGGCTGGGGCCGCACAGAACGTGCGGGTGTACTGCCTACGACCTCCGGTTTATCAAGGAGTACTGCCACTATGGCTCGTCTCGCTGGCGTAGACATTCCCCGCGAAAAGCGGCTGGAAATTGCGCTTACTTACATCTACGGCGTGGGCAAGACCCGTGCACACGAAACCCTGGCTGCCACTGGCATCAGCGCTGACGTCCGCGTTAAGGACCTCACCGATGCCCAGCTGGTTGAGCTGCGTGACTACATTGAAGGCAACTACAAGGTTGAGGGTGACCTTCGCCGCGAAGTAGCAGCTGACATCCGCCGCAAGGTTGAAATCGGCAGCTACGAAGGCCTGCGCCACCGCAAGGGCCTGCCCGTACGCGGTCAGCGTACGAAGACCAACGCACGTACCCGCAAGGGCCCGAAGCGTACCGTCGCCGGCAAGAAGAAGGCCCGTTAAAATCCCCGCCGGGATTAACGGAGCTTTCCCCAATAACTTTCTGTAGGAGAAAAAATGCCCCCGAAGACTCGTGGCGCGGTTCGCAAGCCGCGTAAGAAGGACAAGAAGAATATCGCGCTTGGCCAGGCGCACATCAAGAGCACGTTTAACAACACCATCGTTTCCATCACGGATCCGACCGGCGCTGTTATCTCTTGGGCTTCCTCAGGTGAGGTTGGCTTCAAGGGCTCGCGTAAGTCCACCCCGTTCGCTGCCCAGATGGCTGCTGAAGCCGCTGCCAAGCGTGCGCAGGAGCATGGCATGCGCAAGGTAGACGTTTTCGTCAAGGGTCCGGGTTCCGGACGCGAGACGGCAATCCGTTCGCTGCAGGCCGCTGGCCTCGAGGTTGGCTCCATCCAGGACGTCACCCCCGCAGCACACAACGGCTGCCGCCCGCCGAAGCGCCGCCGCGTCTAAGGCTTTCCCGCCGCATGAGCTTGCCCGGACCGTCGATGGTCCGGGCAAGCCCAGCGCGTTAAGTCTTCAGACCGAATTTCCACCACCTGTGTTGCGTCATATAGCGGATGCTCGCCGAAAGGAAACCTAAGTGCTCATTGCACAGCGCCCCACCCTCTCCGAAGAGGTAGTCTCCGAAAACCGTTCGCGTTTCATCATTGAACCGCTGGAACCGGGCTTCGGCTACACCCTCGGAAACTCCCTCCGCCGTACCCTGCTCTCCTCCATCCCCGGTGCTGCCGTAACCAGCATCCGGATCGATGGCGTGCTGCACGAGTTCACCACGGTTCCGGGTGTCAAGGAAGATGTCACTGAGATCATCCTGAACATCAAGAGCCTCTCGGTTTCCTCCGAGCACGACGAGCCGGTTGTCGCTTACCTGCGCAAGCAGGGCCCCGGAGTCGTCACCGCCGCGGACATCGCTCCGCCGGCCGGCGTCGAATTCCACAACCCGGATCTGCACATTGCCACGCTGAACTCGAAGGGCAAGTTCGAACTCGAACTGACCATCGAGCGCGGCCGCGGCTACGTTTCGGCAGCTCAGAACAAGTCCGGCGACGCAGAGATCGGCCGTATCCCGGTCGACTCCATCTACTCGCCGGTGCTGAAGGTTACTTTCCGCGTGGAAGCAACCCGTGTTGAGCAGCGCACCGACTTCGACAAGCTGATTGTCGACGTCGAGACCAAGCAGGCCATCGCCCCGCGCGATGCCGTCGCTTCCGCAGGCACCACCCTGGTGGAACTGTTCGGTCTGGCCCGTGAGCTGAACACCGCAGCTGAAGGTATCGAGATCGGCCCGTCGCCCACCGACGCTGCCCTGGCAGCCGACATGGCACTGCCGATCGAGGATCTGGACCTCACCGTCCGTTCCTACAACTGCCTCAAGCGTGAGGGCATCCACACCGTGGGTGAACTCGTTGCACGCTCCGAGGCTGACCTGATGGACATCCGCAACTTTGGTGCAAAGTCCATTGACGAGGTCAAGGCAAAGCTGGTTGAACTGGGCCTGTCCCTCAAGGACTCGCCTCCCGGTTTTGACCTCGCAGCACGCGCCGCAGCAATCGAAGAGGACGACGCCGCCTTCGGCGACGACGAACTCTAAACCAGACCTTGGCCGGCGGGCTGCACCATGGTGTGCGGTCCACGGCTTCCACATGAGGAGAAACAATTATGCCTACCCCCACTAAGGGTCCGCGCCTCGGAGGCGGCCCGGCTCACGAGCGCCTCATGCTCGCGAACCTGGCAGCATCCCTGTTCGAGCACAAGCGGATCACCACCACGGTGACCAAGGCCAAGCGCCTGAAGCCGTACGCAGAGCGACTGGTGACCTTCGCCAAGCGCGGCGACCTGGCTTCCCGCCGCCGCGTCCTGGGCCTGATCAGCAACAAGGGCGTCGTCCACGAGCTGTTCACCGACATTGCCCAGGCAGTGGAGAACCGCGACGGCGGCTACACCCGCATCACCAAGATCGGCAACCGCAAGGGCGACAACGCTCCCATGGCTGTCATCGAACTGGTTCTCGAGCCGGTTTCCGCCAAGCAGGCTGTAGTCGCCGAGGCTACCCAGGCTGCTGCCAAGGCTGCTCCGGCTGCCGAGGAAGCTCCCGAGGCCGAGGTCGCCGAGACCGAAGCTGCTGAGGCTCCCGCCGCTGAAGAAACTGCGACTGAAGAAGCTGCCACCGAAGAGGCTCCGGCCGCTGAGGAAGCTGCTGAAGCTCCCGCTGCCGAGGAAAAGGACGCGAAGTAATTCGCTGATTTTCTTCGCATAGACTTAAGTCTATGAACGACCAAAAACCCGCGGCCCCCGTTTTGGGGGGCGGCGGGTTTTTGCGTGTCCGGCTTGATTTGTCCTACGACGGCGGCCCCTTCAGCGGGTGGGCATTGCAGCCGGGCCTGCGGACAGTCCAAGGTGTGCTCGAGGAAGCACTGCAGCTCCTGGTCCGCCGGCCCGTCCGCGTCACCGTTGCCGGGCGGACCGACGCCGGCGTGCACGCGCGCGGGCAGGTGGTCCACCTGGACCTCACCGAAGCCGAGTGGCTCGGACTTCCGCGCGGCCACGAACTCGATCCCGCCGTCGCCATGCTCCGCAGGATCCGCGGGGCACTGAGCCGCATCCTCGGAGACCTCACCGGGGCCGTCGAGGTGCATCGGATCTCGCTGGCGCCTCCCGGCTTCGACGCCCGCTTCTCGGCCCTCTGGCGGCGCTACAGCTACCGGATCGCCGACGGCCCCGCCCTCTGGGACCCTCTGGGCCGCTACTCCACCCTGTGGCACAAGAACCCGCTGGATGTGGCCCTGCTCAACGAAGGTGCCTCCAAGCTGCTGGGGCTCCAGAACTTCCTGGCTTTCTGCAAGCCGCGGGAGGGGGCAACCACCATCCGCGAGCTACAGCGCTTCGAGTTCACGCGTGCGGAGGACGGCGTCATCGTCGCCACCGTGCAGGCCGACGCGTTCTGCCACAACATGGTGCGCGCCCTCATCGGCTCTGCCCTGTACGTGGGGGAGGGCGTGGTGGAACCGGGCTGGCTGCATGAGCGGCTGCTGGCGAAGAAGCGTGACGCGAAGTCCGTGCTCGCCGCGCCGCACCCCCTGGTGCTGGAGGAAGTGGCCTACCCGTCCGACGACGAGCTGCTGGCCCGGGCCGAGCTGACCCGGGCGCTGCGGGAGACGTAGTCCCGGGTGGTTGGGTTTCGACAGGCTCAACCACCGGTGGTTGAGCCTGTCGAAACCTAGAACGACGGCGGCGGTTCGTCCGCGGGCAGGGTCAGGGTGAAGGTGCTGCCTTCGCCGTGGCCGCTTTGGCAGGTGATGGTGCCGCCGTGCCGTTCCACGATCAGCTTGGTGATGGACAGCCCCAGCCCGGCACCGGAGATGGCCGCTTTGCGGGCGGCCTCGGTGCGGTAGAACCGCTTGAACACCCGGGCGGCGTCCTCGCTGGTCATTCCCATCCCGGTGTCGCTGACGCTCAGCTGGATCCAGTCGTTGCCGGTGCTGGCGCTGATGCTGACCTTCCCGCCGCCGGGCGAATACTTGATGGCATTGGACACCAGGTTGTCCAGCGCCTGCCCGATCCTCAGCGGATCGGCGTAGGCCCAGAGAGGGGATGGAACGTCCGCGGTGAGCTCGATGTGCGCCCGCTCGGCCTGTGCCTGTGCGGAGCCCACGCTCGTTTCCACGAGGCCCGCCAGGTCCGTCCGTTTCGGGTGGACGTTCAGGGCAGCTGATGCTGACGCCGTCAGGTCGGAAACCAGCGCCAGCAGCCGTTCCGAATTCCGCTGCACCACCATCAGCCGCCGGGCCACGTGCGGCGGGAGGTCCGCCGCGTCGTCGAGCACCATGTCCACGTTGCCGATGATCGAATTCAGCGGGCTCCGGAATTCGTGGGAAACGTTGGACACCAGTTCCTCATTCGCGGTCAGCGCCTCCACCAGTCCGGTCACGTCACTGAACACGACGACGGCGCCGCTGGGGCTGCCGTCGTCGCCGGCGAGCTGCCGGGCGCCAGTGGAGATGGCCCGCTGGTCGGTTCCCTCGCCGATCCAGATGAGGTAGTCCGCAAAGGACTCGCCGTGCACAGCCCGCCGGACGGGGCGTTTGTCCTCGGGCAGGGCGGTCTGTTTGTCCAGGGCGAAGATGGCCTGCTGTGCTTCGTCGCGGTCCTCCGGTCCGCTGGCGATCTCCCGGAACAGGCGTTGCCGGTCGTTGATCAGGAGATGGTTCCCGGCCGTATCGACGGCGACGATGCCGACGTCGGTGGCGTCCAGTACCGTCTGCAGCAGCTTTTCCCGTTCCCGGCTTTCGCCCAGCAGATTCCGGAGCTCCCGGTCCTTTTCCGCCAGCTCCCGCTGCTGCATGCGCAGATGGACACTCGCAAACCTGATGGCCAGCGACACGGAGAGCATCATGAGCGGGAAGAGGAACACGGTGGTGATGTCCGAGGCCGTGAGGTTGGGGATTTTTCCGGCCACGGACGGGACCATGATGAAGAACGGGCCCGCGAAGCTGAGGACCAGGCTGCTGCGGGTCAGCATTCCGGAGGCCGAGAGCCAGATCACCGGGAAGACCGCCAGGACCGCAAGGCCGGGGAGCAGGGGCGCTGCCCCGTTGCGCAGCAGGCCGATCGCCACGAAGTCCAGGATGGGGATCAGCAGGTAAGGGCGGTGCGCCAGCCGCTCCCACGGGACCACGAAGCAGGCCAGGATCAGGACCGCGTGCAGGAGAATACCGCCCAGGTACAGCGGACTGTGCAAAAGCTCCGGCCACGCGAACGGTGTGGCAACGGCCAGTGCCGACACGATCAAGGTCAGGGGAAGCTGGCAGAGGGCAACTTGCGACCGCGGCCCGAGCGCCTGGAAGAAGCGGGCAGGCCCACGCGGAAAAAGCCGCTCAGCCATGACACAGGCTATGGCGGTGGTGGATCATCACATGAACAGCCGCCGTCTGTGCCTCCGAATTCCTTCTGGGCAACGTGGCGCATCCTTTCCGGCTCGTAATCCACATCCTTGTCATAATAATTGACTTTTCAAATGCAAAGTTGAAACAGATGTCATTAAAGCGGCTTGCTTGTAGCGTATAAAGAGTTGGAGCGGATATGGCATTGGCGCTGGGCCGATGGGGGGTCATGTCCGCCTGGCTCAGGGATAGTACATGGACGACGATCTTGGTGTGGCTGTAGTCATCGAGGACGACGCTGACGTTCGGAACCTCCTCGAAGGGGTTTTGAGCCAGGCCGGCTTCGAGGTTCATACAGCGGTTGACGGGCGGGCCGGGGTTGAAGTGGTCCGCAGCAAGCAGGCGAACGTGGTGACACTGGACATCGGCCTGCCTGATATTGACGGGTTTGAAGTCCTTCGGAGGATCCGGCATTTCAGCAATGCCTATGTGGTGATGCTGACCGGCAGGACAGAGGAGCCGGACCTGCTGTCCGCGCTCAACGCCGGCGCGGACGATTACATCGCGAAGCCATTCCGGCCACGGGAACTGCGGGCGCGGGTGGCGGCGATGATGCGCCGGCCCCGCCATGAAACCAGCGGGCACAAACCGGCGCAGGCCATGTGGCCAGCTGCTCCGGCTGCCCCCGCTGCGGCCGCGCCGCGCCAGCACGATACCGCCGTCCTGCAGCACAACGGCCTAGTTTTGAACCACCGGACGCGGACTGTGGAAGTACAGGGGGAGCCGCTGGCGCTCACCCGCAGCGAGTTCGACCTGCTGCACGTGCTGCTGCGCGGCGGCGGGGCGGTGTGCACCCGGGCCGACCTGGTGCGGGCGGTGCGGGGTGAGTTCTACGACGAAGACACGTACATCAGCGAAGCGGACGAGCGCGCCGTCGAAGTCCACATCGGCAACCTGCGCCGGAAACTCAAGGAGGACCAGCTGTCGCCGCGGTGGCTGCAGACCGTGCGCGGGGTGGGCTACCGGCTGGCTCCGAGCCGCCCGCACGAGCGGTAGGGAAGGACTAGTCGTTTTCCAGGATGTAGGTGGCCTGAAGCTCGGATATGGTCTGGCCACCGTCCTGGGCCACTCTTTCCATCAGCATCTGGCCCTTGCCGAAATCACCCTGGCGGATCACTGCTTCGAGCAGCTCGGCCAGCTTGGCCAGCCGCATCCCGCCAACCATGGTGGAGCTGATCTTCAGGCTGATGGCGGCATCCAGGGCAGAGGCGCTGTCCTGGCTGTGCACCGCTGCCGCCAGGCGGGAGTACCGCTGGTGCCACATGGCCGCGTAGTCACGGGCAAAGCGCTGGGCTAGCCCCGAGCCGGCCAGCTCGTCCTCCAGCTCCTCCAGGACAGCGGCGTCAACGAGCGGCAAGAGCCCGGCCGCTTCCTGTGAAGATGCGGCGAGGCCGGCTGGCATGGTCCCTGGCTCGAAGGCCGCAGGTGCCGCCTCGTCGCTGGAGCCGGGAGCTGGACTGTGCATTGTTCAAGGCTACTTCCTGAATTTCTTGAATTGTGCTGTTTGGGGTGATCCTTTGACAACCTTGAGCGATCCTTCAGCCGGACCTGCGGCCTTATTGGCCACTGAACGTCATCACGGTATTAACAACGGCCGGTCCCAGAATGGCGATGAAGAGGACCGGGAAAATGAAGAAGAGCAGCGGGAAAAGGATCATGACGGGCAGTTTCATGGCCTTTTCCTCGGCGCGTTGCCGCCGCTTGACGCGCATGACCTTTGCCTGGACGCGGAGCACCCGGCTGATGGCGATGCCGTAAGTGTCCGCCTGGACCACGGCCTGCACAAAACTGCGCAGCTCCGGAATATTGGTCCGTTCGGCCAGCGCGATGTAGGACTCCCGGCGGCTGCGGCCCACCTGCATGTCCTGCAGCGTGCGCACCAGCTCCTCGGCCAACGGGCCCTTCCCGTTTTCGCCGGCGCGTGCCATTGCACCTTCGAAGCCCAGGCCCGCCTCCACCGAGATGAGCATCTGGTCAAGGGTGTTGGCCAGTTCCAGCTGGATGACCTTCTGGCGCTCCAGGCCCTTGCTGTAGAGCAGGAGGTCCGGGATGAAGTAGCCCAGGAACAGCACGAAGAGCCCGGCCAGCTTCATGAGCGGGGTACTGCCGATGGCGGTCAGGTAGAAGCCCAGCACAGCGCCCGTGAGCCCGAGGGCAAGCTTTGAGCCCAGGACTTTGCCCAGCGGCATGGACGCCGGCCGGCCTGCGAGGGAGAGCAGGCGGTCCAGGAACGCCACGTACGCCGGGGGAGTGAGGCGCCGGCCCACACCGTCCAGCAGCCCCGGCTTTCCGTCGGAGGCAACAGCGATCGGGGCGGCGCCGCGGGACAGGAGTTCGCTGACGGCGAGCCGGCCCTGCCGGTCCACCGTGAGCACGGACCAGGCCAGCACTCCCAGGGGGGCGCAGACCAGCAGGACGGACAGAAGCACAATCAGGTTCATGGCGTCCTCAGAACTTCAGGTCGATGATTTTGCGCATCCACAGCGCGCCGATGGTCATGAGGACAAAGGACGCCCCGATCATGGCCCAGCCCAGGGGATGGGTGAACATGGAGTTCATGTAGGTCGGGCTGACGGCAAGGAGCATGGCCACGATGCCGAACGGCATGGCGATAAGGATGTAGGCCGAGAACTTGCCTTCCGCCGCCAGCGCCTTGATGTGGCCCTTGATTTCGGCGCGCTCGCGGATGGTTTCGTTGACCTGGTCCAGGACGTCCGCGAGGTTGCCGCCCACTTCACGGTTGATCTGGATGGCCTGCGAGATCCAGACGAAGTCCTCGTTTTTCATCCGGTCCGCGGTGTCATTGAGGGCTGCCAGGAGGTCCCGTCCCAGGCTCGTCTCGGTGATGACGCGCCGCATTTCCTCGGACGTCGGCTTCTGCGACTCGGTGGCAGCGGCGTCGATGGCACGAAGGATACTGTGGCCGGCGCGCAGGCCGCCGGAGAGCAGCTGCAGGGTATCGCCGAGCTGGCCGTCGAATGCAGCCCGGCGTTTCCCGGCGAGGAATCCCAAAACGAGTTTCCCGACGAAGGGCGCCAGCAATGCCAGGAGCAGCCCCACCAGCGGTCCCACCGTGACAGTACCCACCAGCATTCCGACGCCGGCGCCGATGCCCACCAGCAGGAAGAACTCGGCCTGGCTCAGGCGCAGCCCGGCGTCCTCCAGCTCCGCCCGGGCGAACAGCTTCACGTTGCGCCCGGCCAGGGGCCGCTCGAAGGAGCGGACGGCGGAAAGCGCCAGCCGGGAAATTGAGGACGGCGGCTCGGCTTCAAACGGGCGACGGCGGTCCAGCGGCACCGAGGGGGCGCCCGGCAGGATCACGGCAACGCCCAGCAGGCAGACGGCCACCAGCAGGATGACTGCTCCGGCAGCAAGGATCACGGCGGTACCTATCTTCCGGTCTGGTTCGGTGCAGCGTGTGGTTGGCCCGTGAGCGCCTGCGGTCCGGCGAAGACGCCCGGCGAGACGTGGATGCCCAGGTCCTCGAACCTGTCGATGAATCGCGGCCGGATGCCGGTGGCCACGGGCTTGCCCAGGAATCGGCCTTGGGCGTCCACTCCGGCGGAGTAGTCGAAGACGAAGGCGTCCTGGAGGGTCACGATGTCCCCTTCCATTCCCTGGACTTCAGTGACGTGGGTGATCCTGCGTGAACCGTCCCGGAGGCGGGAGATCTGCACGATCAGGTGGACGGCGGACGCGATCTGTTCCCGGATGGCCCGCAGCGGCAGGTCCATGCCCGCCATGAGCACCAGGGTTTCGAGTCGAGCCACGGCGTCACGGGGCGAGTTGGAGTGCACGGTGGAGAGGGACCCGTCGTGGCCGGTGTTCATAGCCTGCAGCATGTCCAGCGATTCACCGCCACGGACCTCGCCCACCACAATCCGGTCGGGGCGCATACGCAGCGAGTTCCGGAGCAGCTCGCGGATGGTCACCTCGCCTTTGCCCTCGGTGTTCGGCGGCCTGCTTTCGAGGCGGACCACGTGCTGCTGCTGGATCTGCAGTTCCACGGCGTCCTCGATGGTGACGATCCGCTCGTCCGCGGGAAGGAAGGAGGACAGGACATTGAGGAGGGTGGTCTTGCCCGTCCCCGTACCGCCGGACACGATGATGTTGAGCTTGGCTTTGACGCAGGCGTTCAGCAGCTCCGCCATTTCCGGCGTCAGCGTTCCAAAGTCGATCAGGTTGCGGACGGTCAGGGGGACCTTGCTGAATTTACGGATGGTCAGCGAGGACCCGCCAACGGCCAGCGGCGGGATGACGGCGTTGACACGGGAGCCGTCCTCGAGGCGGGCGTCCACCAGCGGGGAGGACTCGTCGATGCGGCGGCCCACCTTGGACACGATGCGTTCAATGACCTTGCGCAGGTGCTCCTCTGAGCTGAACCGGGACTCGGTGAGCGTGAGCTTGCCCTTGCGCTCCACATAAATCTGGTCCATCCGGTTCACCATGATTTCGGTGACGGCGGGATCGTCCAGCAGGCGCTGGAGCGGGCCGTAGCCCAGGACGTCGTCGGCAACGTCCCGCACCAGGCGGGTCCGCTCCTCGGGCGTGAGGGGGACCTGCTCGGCGTCGATGATGCGGGACAGTTCCTCCTTGGCGGTGGCCCGGAGTTCCTGTTCGGTGACGGCAGCGTCGTTGAAGCGGGTGCCCATCCGCTCGAAAAGGGCGGTGGCCGCCCGAAGCTTCATGGCGGCGAAGACGTCCACGCCGGGTGCCTTGGGCACCTGCTGCATGCCGCCGTCGTGCGCTGGAATCACGACGGCGGCTGGCTCGGAAAGGTGCGCCTCCGCCGTCGGGCGCGGGGAGGGGATGGCTGCGGCGGCGGCGCGGGGCCGCTCAAGCACGGCCGTGGCCGCGCCGGACGGCTGGTTTCGATCCTGAGCGGCGCTGATGCGCTCGGAGAGTTTCATCAGATGACCACCCTTCGGTGAAGCTTGCGCTGGGTCTGGGTACGCCACGCCGGGTTGAAGCGCTCCACCAGCTGGCGGAGGCTTTTGACGGCGGGGTCCTTCTTTGATTCCTGGAGGACGGGGATGCCCCGGTTGGTGGAGAGGGCAACGGCGCGGGAGCGGGGGACGCTGACGTCCACGGGCGCGCCAATGGTGGATTCGACGTCGTGGACGCTGAGGCCGGCCTTGGCGTCGGCCATGTTCAGGACCACGTGGCGGGATTCGGGCATGATGTCCAGCTGTCGGAGGACGTCCAGCCCACCCCGCAGGCCGCGGAGGCTGGGGATGTCCATGGCGCTGACCCACACAACATCCGTGCACTGCTCCATGGCGGCGAGGCCGATCTCGGGCATGCCGGGGGCGGTGTCCAGGACCACGTACTGGAATTCCTGGGCCAGCTGCTCAAGCAGCCGGCTGATCTGTTCCGGGGTGATGTGGTCGGCGTCCACCGGGTTGGGCGGCGCGCACAGGGCGTAGATCCCGGCCGGGTGCACCGTGAGGAAGGCCTTGAGGACCAGGGAGTCCTGGCTGGCCGCGGGCGTGACGGCGTCCGTAACCGTGTGCTCGGGGTTGAGGTAGAGGCCGGAGGCGACGTCGCCGAACTGCAGGTCCAGGTCCACGATCACCACGCTCATGGGCGCGATCTGGCCCAGGCCGATGGCGATGTTGGTGGCCAGGGTGGTCTTGCCCACGCCGCCCTTGGGAGAGAAGACGCCGATCACCAGGCCCTTGCCGGCGTTCTCCGCCGGCGGTGTTTCATGGTTGCGGTGCCGAGTGGCGAAGGACTGGCATGCGCGCTCGAGCAGGACACGGATTTCCGCGGCGTCGGCGTTGGGGCTGAGGATGTCCCGGATGCCCGCGCGCATGGCGTGCAGCAGGAACGACGGGTCCACGTCGCTGACTAGCACCAGGCTGAGGCCGGGAAGCTGAACGTCGAAGACCTTGGCGAACCGGAGCGCTTCCTCGTAGGGGACGTCCGGTCCGATGATCAGGACTTCTGGCTGCTCTTGGTTGAGGAGGGCGAAGAGTTCTGCGGGGCCGGCGGGGAGGATGTCCGAGGCGATGGTCTGCACGGTGCCGCGGAGGCCGTGCGCGACGGCGGCGCGCAGCTTCTGGTCGAAGTCGCCGTTGGGGGAAAGGAGGACGAAGCGGCTCACTTGTACACCACTTCCTTGCGCTCGACGCGCGGTCCGTTGTCCTGGGCGTCCAGGGGTTCCTTGGTGAGCCAGAGCTTGCCGAATTCGGAGGCGAAAACGATCTTGCCGGCGTCGATATCGTTCACTGCCACGGTGAGCATGAGCGCTCCCGCCGGGAGTGTGGTGTCCTGGGGATTGGCTTCGCCCTCGGCTGCCTGTTCTGGACTCGCCGCTCTTTGGATAGCTGTTACGAGAACTTTGCGAAGAGTGAGCTGGCTTGTTGCATCCTCGGGTTTCGTTTTGTAGGCGCCATCCTCAAAGGACATGAAGATGCCAACATGGTCACCGACGTTGATACGTCCACCGGCAACGCGTTGCGGCTCCAGTTGGAACGAGACCTCCTGGAAACCTGCCGGGACCTTCGTAGTGTTCTGATCCTCTACCTCTACCGGTGGCACCAGCCTTTCTGCCAGGAGTTGTTCACCGGGCACGAGGTCCACAGCACTAACGGTTCCGTCCTTGTTGTCCAGCGTGCTGAGTGCAGACTTGGACTTGCCGGCCGCGGGGACTGTCTCAATGACGAGTGAGGCTGCCAAGTCATTCACGGGGGTGCCGGCCGGGATGGCGGTCTTCACCACCAGGACGTCCACCGGTTCTGTTGATGCCAGGGCACGCTGGTCCGCGCCGTTGGCGTAGAAGATGATGAGGAGGGCTCCCACGAGCGCCAAAGCGACCGCGGCCGTTCCGGCGAGCAGGCGAGACTTCACAGTGTTACTCCGTGGTTTGGATGTGTGGTCAGAGGGTGAGGCGGGCGATGGTGGCGCCGTATTGGTCCACCGGTCCCAGCGTGTAGCCGTCGGCGAGCGAGACGTATTTGACGAACTTGCCGATGATGCCGCGGCACTCGCCTTTGCATTCGGTCGCAACGGTGACGCCCGTCGTCGTCGACTTTTCACTGCGGAACTCATACGGCAGGCCGGTGCCGCCGCTGAACTTCCAGCCGGTGACTTCGAAAGCTGCGAAGGACACCATGCCGTAGACGGCGCCGGCCCCGGTTCCCGTGACTTTGTTGAAGACGGGCAGGAGAACGATGATCTTCCGGCCTGCCGTGATTTCGCTGGCCCAGCGGTTGAGTTCGGTGGAGCAGTTGCCCGGGGCGTTGTTGCCGGGGTCGCTGCCGCCCTCGCTCACGGCGAGGTCGATGGTGCCGCCGCAGACGCCGGGATCCTGGACCAACCAGCCGAAGCCGCCTTGGACAGCAGCCCCGGAAGGGCCATAGTTGCAGTCAATGTTCTGGTTCTTGCCGTGCTCCTGGAGGAGCTGGAGGGAACCGCCGATATTGTCCTTAACCTGGCAGATGGAGAACGCCAGGGGGAACGCGGTGCGGCCGGCTTTCGGACTGCCCCATGTGGCCTTGGACTGGGCGCCGACTTCCTTGGTGGGGATGCCGAGGACGTCCGCGAAGAAGAGGGAGACAGAGTTGTCTTCGCCACCCGTTTCCTTCGCGCTGGTGGTGACCGAGACCGTGCGGGCTGTTTTATCCAGCTGGATGCCGTGCACCTTGCTCATGCCGTCCAGCGCGTTCTGGTTGGCGAGGCTTGTGGCCAGCGTTGACGTCGTCGAACACTCTGAATCCGTGGCATCGCGGGCGCATTTCTGCGCCAGAGCGATGGCCGAGGCGTCTGCGCCGCTTTGCAGCTGTGCGCGCTCGGAGTAGATGACGCCGACGTCGACGGCGATCGCCACGAAGCCGAGGAGGGTCACCAGGAGGATGGCAACGATGACTGAGACGGCGCCGCGTTCGTTTGTGGCTTGGTCGCTGGTCAACCGCCGCACAGCATGACCCCCTTGCCCGACAGCGGGAACGGGCCCGCGATGCCGGTGATGGTGGGCAGGTTGTAGTTGATGGTGAGCGTTACCTGGTTTCCCGTGCTGCACGCGTTGGTGCTGAGCGTGATGTCAGTGGTGGGAATGGTGGTGCTGACCGATGCTGCTGCGTTTTTCGCCGCATTCTTGGCGCCGGTTGGATCGTTGGCTATGGCCATGACCCGGACGCCGTCGCGGGCTGCGTTGGTGAGGGTGATCTGGGCGTTGTAGGCGCGGCCGAATTCGATGGTTCCCAGTACCAGCATCAAGAGGAGGGGCAACAGGAGTGCGAATTCGACGGCGGCTGCACCGCGTTCCGAATTGGGCTGCACCTGCTGCACCTCCTCTTGAATGACTCGTGTTTGGGCTTCTGCTGCGTGAGGCGGTGCGGTTCCGATATGGGGGCCGGAACCGGACGTTCTTGAACTAGACGCCGATACTTATGGCGTCGTGGTCGTTGTTGTGGTCTTCTTGGCAAGCTCGGTGTTCATTGAGTCGAAGAACCCGTCCAGAGTGCCGCCCAGAGTGCTGACAGCAACGATGATGACGACGGCGATGAGGCCTACCATGATGCCGTACTCAACGGCGGTGGCGCCCTTTTCGTCGGTGCGGAGGCGTGCCATGAGGTTGGTGTAAAGAGAAAGCATTTTGTACTCCTGAGCGAGACGGATGGCTGGTCCTGCACCAGCACTGATACGAAGTTAGCAACCGGAAAAGGGCCAAGATCGATATCTTCGGACATCCTGCGCAAAGGCTTTCTGGGGTGTATTTTTCCTGCGCTTTCACTTGGTTTTCGGTGCGCTAACACTGGGATTATTGCTTCCGGGCACGCAAAAGGACCCCCTCGGTTCTGGGTGCCGAGGGGGTCCGGTCTATGGGGCGCCGCTTGGGCGGGCGATTGGGCTTGGGAACCTAGAGATTTCCGGAGAAACTGTTCGCGACGTTGATGACCGCTGGCCCAATGATCACGATGAAGAGCACCGGCAGTATGCAGAACATTAGGGGGAACAGCACTTTGATGGGCAGTTTCATGGCCTTCTCTTCGGCCCTTTGCCGACGCTTGACTCGCATCTGCTTGGCCTGAATCCGGAGGACGCCGGCGATGGCAACGCCGTAGATGTCGGCCTGGACCACTGCCCGAACAAATGTCCGGAGATCTGGTACATCCGTCCGCGAGGCCAAGGCCAGATATGCCTCGCGGCGACTCCTACCAACCTGCATATCCTGTAGAGTGCGGGTCAGTTCAAAGGCAAGTGGTCCCTTCCCATTTTGTGCCGCCCTAGCCATCGCGGACTCGAACCCAAGGCCTGCTTCTACAGAAATGAGCATCTGGTCCAGAGTGTTGGGCAGTTCCAATTCCATGGCTTTCTGCCGTTCCGCGCCGCGGCCGTGAATTAGGATGTCCGGGATAAAGTATGCCAGTGCAGCCGCGAGCGCAACGTACGTTACTGCGGGCGTTGTTACGTCCTTGCTGATCACCAGGATCCCCAGGAAGCAGACAATAAGCGCTAGGGCAGGTTTGGCCATCAGCAGCCTGTCGAGGGGCATCTGTGCCGGCCGTCCCGCACGTGCCAGAAGCTTGTCGAGCCAGGCAGCGTAACGACTGGGGGTGATGCGCAAGCCAAGCTGGGGCGAATCGCTCGCATTCGTCTTTGATGTCTGAGAGCCTTCAGAGCCAGCATTGCCGAAACGACCCCGACTAAGATTCGCTTGAACAGCAGCGAATCCCCGCCGGTCCACGGCTACTAACAGCCAAGCCATGAAGCCGATAGGAAGCACGATCAGACCAATGAAAAGCCACGCCATGGTATTCATGGTCGCCTCCTAAAACTTGATCTTGACGACACGGCTGAGCCAGAAAGATCCGACTGCCAAAAGGACCGCCGCCACGCCGATTAAGACCCACCCAATCGTGGTGGTGTAAAGAGTTGAAATATAGGCACTGCTTGCAATCGACATGTACAGGAACATTCCCACCGGCAAGGCAATCAGGATGTAAGCAGAGAGGCGGCCTTCTGCGCTTAGGGCTTTTACTTGACCCTTAATTTGGCTCCGTTCCCGAATAGTCTCACCCACCTGATCCAGAACCTCGGCAAGGTCCCCGCCAACCTCCCGGTGAATCTCGATGGCCTGACCAATCCAGCTGAAATCCTCGCTCCGCATGCGTACTGCAGCATCCTGCATGGACTCCTGCAAGTCACGTCCCAGGCGTGACTCGTTCACCAGCCGCGCGAATTCCTCGGAGGTAGGCGCATCGGCATCCCGAGCCACCGCATCCACGGAGCGCATCAAACTGTGCCCCGCACGGAGACCCCCGGCCAGCATTTGTAATGTGTCGCCGAGTTGGGCGTCGAACTGGGACCGTCGACGACCCGAAAGGACGTTCAGGGTTAGCTTTGCCAACAACGGGGTGGAAGCAGTCATGAGGAGTGCTGCTATGAAGCCGTACAGAATGAAGCCAACTACACCGGCTGTTACAGCGATGCACGCCACCAGAAGTATAAAGTCGGCCTGACGCATCTTGAGGCCTGCCTGCTCAAGGGAAGCCCTGCTGCCGAAGGCAGCGTTCCGGCTGACGTTCCGTTCCAGGTAAGCGGTCGCGGTATCCGTGGCGCGGGTTAAAAGGGACGGGCCCGCCACCACTCCTGGGCGCCGTCGCGACAAAGCGATCTGGCCTCTGCTACTGCGAAAAGTTATGAGCACGAGCACAGCGATGGAACCGAAACAGAGAGCAAGTCCTGCTGCCAGAAACAAAGGATGTGTGACTGTCACCTGAATCTACCCCCGGTGGGTGTGGCGCCGAACACCGCTGGTGAGATTGGAATGCCGAGTTCAGCGAAATGGTCGACAAACCGGGGGCGGACACCTGTGGGTATCGCCCGACCCAGGAACCTGCCGTTGGCGTCGATCCCCGCGCTGTAGTCAAACGTGAAGGCATCCTGGAGAGTAACGACTTCCCCTTCCATTCCCTGCACTTCGGTAACGTGCGTGACTCGTCGAGTCCCGTCGCGAAGCCGGGAGATATGTACGATGACATTTATGGCTGAGGCAATTTGCTCGCGAATGGCCCTCAGCGGGAGGTCCATGCCAGCCATAAGGACCAGCGTTTCCAAGCGTGAAATGGCATCCCTTGGTGAGTTGGCGTGGACTGTTGAAATTGAGCCGTCGTGGCCGGTGTTCATAGCCTGCAGCATGTCCAAGGATTCCCCGCCACGGACTTCGCCGATCACTATGCGATCGGGACGCATCCGCAAGGAGTTCCGAACCAGATCCCGAATGGTAATTTCGCCCTTGCCCTCGATGTTCCTAGGCCTGCTTTCCAGCCGGATGACGTGGTCTTGTTGAAGTTGAAGTTCCACTGCGTCTTCAATCGTCACGATGCGTTCGTCGGACGGCAGGAACGATGAGAGCACGTTGAGCATGGTGGTCTTCCCGGTGCCAGTGCCTCCCGAGACAATGATGTTGAGACGGGCCCTCACGCATGCTTGCAGGAGCTCGGCCATTTCGGGCGACATGGACCCGAGGGAGATGAGGTTGTTGACGGTGAGCGGTACCTGGCCAAACTTTCGGATGGTCAACGACGAACCACTCACCGCCAGCGGCGGAATGATCGCGTTGACCCGGGATCCATCCTGGAGTCGGGCGTCTACCATTGGCGATGATTCGTCAATGCGACGGCCGACTTTGGTGACAATCCGTTCGATCACACGGCGCAGGTGCTCCTCATCTGTAAAGCGGGACCCGCTGAGTGTGAGTTTTCCTTGGCGTTCAACGTAAATCTTTTCTGGTCCATTCACCATGATTTCAGTTATGTCGCTATCGAGGAGGAACTTCTCTAGAGGACCCAGCCCAAGTACGTCATCAATAATCTCCTGGACCAGGCGCGCGCGTTCGGTAAGCGTGAGCGGAATTTCTTCTTCCTCAATGATCTTGCGGAGTTCATCCTTGACATACTGCTGGAGCTCAGAATCCTCCAGGGAGTTGTCTGTGATGCGGCTTCCCATGCGCTCGTAGAGTGCCACACCGGCGCGGTCCTTGACGGCGGTCAACGCTTCGTTCGATTCATTGCTGTGGTTGCGGACTTCTTGGGGGGCCGCTACATATGTTGACGTGTCTTGACCCACGGCGCTCCATGGGTTGGCGGGCGCTGGTGTGCCCGCTTCTCCGGCAGCTGCACCGCGTGCGGCATCCAACCTACGTGTAAGACTCATGAGACCAGTGCCCTTCTGTGCAGCTTCTTGTGGGGTCGTTCTTCCCAACCCGGTTTGAACCTTTCGGCTAGTTGTCCGAGTCCGCGTGCCACGCCATCACGGCTGCCCTCCTGAAGCAGAGGCACGCCCTTGTTGGTTGAAAAGGGAACAACGCGGGATCGCGGCAGGACAATATCCACCGGCCGGCCGATGGTGGCTTCCACATCCTGCACTGACAGCCCGCTCTTGCGGTCAGCGAAATTCAACACCACATGGCGGGTGTCCGGCATAAGGTCGAGTTCCGTAAGGATCTGGAAGCCTGTTCGTAGACCTCGAATGCTCGGTACGTCCATGCCGCAGACCCATACCGCATCGGTCGCTAAGTCGAGGGTGGCCAGCAAGTGTTCTCCCAGCCCCGGCGCCGTGTCTACGACAACATACTGGAATTCGTCAGCCAACTGTCTAATCAGATGCCCCACCTGCTCGCCGGTGATTTGATCAGCTTGCGCTGGGTTGAGCGGAGCACAGAGTGCATATATGCCGCTGTTGTGCAGCGTCAAGTACGACTTGAGTACCAGGGAGTCCTGAACGGCCGCTCCCGTCACCGCGTCAGCCAGGGTCCGCTCTGGCTCGAGCAGTAAACCACTGGCAACGTCGCCGAACTGCAAGTCGAGGTCAAGAATCACCACACCCATCGGGGCAACCTTGCCCAGCGCCACTGCCAGATTGGTTGTGACTGTAGTCTTGCCTACGCCTCCTTTCGGCGACATCACGGCTATGACCCGGCCCCCGACCTTGCCTTCGGGAAGAGTGGCTCCCAGACCCCGACGGCGACTGGCGGAGGCGAGGCTGGCTCGCTCCAGCATCCTCTTAATGTCTTCGCTCGACGCATCCGGCTGCAGTAGATCACGGATCCCGGCTCGCATGGCCGGAAGCGCGATGCCCTCATCGGCCACCGTGACCAGGACAACGCTGACCTCCGGAAATTGCAGGTCGAAGAGGCTGGCTATCCGGATGGCATCCTCTGTTGGTAGGCCTGGCCCCAAGAGAACTACCTCTGCGGGCTCTGCACTGACCGTCCGGAGAATATCTTCTGGACTTGGGGGAAGATAGTTGGCTGGCAGTACCTGGATCTGGCCGTGAAGCCCTTTAGCGGCTTCTTGGGCCCTCTCGGAGAACCCGGTATCCGCGGTGACCACTACAAACCTGCTCATTTGAACAGCTCCGTCTTTTTCACGGTTGTCGGGCCGCTTTCCGTGGCCGAGCCGGGTTCCTTAGTGAGCCAAAGCTTCCCAAATTCTGCGGCAAAGGCGATTTTTGATGCATCCAGGTCATTGCGGGCGAAAGTGACCAGCAGTTGGCCCTCGGGCAATTGGGTATTTGCCTGCTCTGCCTCGTTGCCGGAGGATGACGCCTTCGCTGTGGAACGCTGGACGCTGGTGACCAGGACCTTGTGGAAGATCTGCTGCCCGCTATCCTCACCTGCGGCCGTGCCGGCACCAGCTGAAAACAGGGCAACGATGCCCACGGTGTCACCAGCGGCAATACGGCCGCCAACAACGCGCTGCGCCTCGAGCTGGACTGAAACTTCCTGCATGCCCTCGGGCACCGGGACGGAACCGGGGGCCGCAAGGCTCGTGGGATCCACCAAACGAACGCCTAGGAGAGCTTCGCCGGGCACCAAGTCGGCCGCGGCTACTTTACCGTTCAAGCCGTCGAGGCTTTTCAACGCTCCATTGGGTATAGATGCGGCAGGCAAGGACGCTAGCCGCACGGACGACTGTATTTGATCCACAGTGGCACCTTGAGGAATTTCTTTTTCGACCACTAGTACTTGTACTGGCTGTAAGTTGGCTTGGGCCCTGGCTTCGGAACCCTGGACATATGAGACCAGGAGCATTGTGCCAACTACCGCGAGCACAAGCGCTACGATGCCTCCCAGAAGGCGGTTCTTCACTTGTCTATCTCCTTTAGTTCATTCTCGACTGAGCTGGCTGCTCCAGGCCCAGGTGAATCATCAAAGCCTTAGTTACTGAGCTGGGCGCCGGTGGCCCCGTAGGTTGTTGGTCCCCCCAAAGTCATGGCTTCGGCCAGAGAGACCTTCTTGATGAACCGGCCGAAGATTCCAAGGTCGCTGTTCTTCAAATTGAGGGAGTCGGAAAGAGCGGTCGCTTCAGCAGTCATAAAGTTCTCCGGCAGGCCACTGCCGCCTTTCAGTGCCCACCCGCGGAGCGAAATCTGCGCGAAGGCTTCGATGTGGAACTCGGCGCCGGCACCGGTGCCCCGTCTGTTGTCGAAGATGGGAACCAAGATCTCCACGGTCTTTGATGGGTTCGCCAGAACAGCACCCCACTGGCTCATCATTGTTGAACAAGCACCGTTGAAGTCGTTGCCCGTATCTGTGCCTACCCAAGGATTGGCAATGTCCACCCGGACACTGCAGTTGTTGGCCGGATCGTCGAGCCAGCCAAAGCCGCCTGGGACTTCCAGTCCAGAGGATGACGGTGTAGTGCATTCGTATAACGGGTCCGAAGCGAGGGAGCTGCCATGTGCCGGGAAGAACTGCAGGTCCTTTGTGAAGAAGGGATCCGATTCGCATTTCGAGAAGGTGAGCGGGATGACATTTCCCGCGGCGAAACCACCAAACTTAGCTTGGGCAGAAGCACGAATATCGGACGTCTGGATTCCGAGGGCCCGCGCGAAGGTTAAGGAAAAGTGATTGTTTCCTGAACTGTCCCTGGACTGAGTAGTTACGTTGACTACGCCTGCACCGACGGTTGCGTTAAGAATATTGGTGTGGGCGTCTAGAGCATTTTGATTCGCCATGTTGGTGGCTTCGACGGAAGGTGCAGAACAAGCGGCCGCTGGAGGTGTTGCCAGACAGCCTTGGGCAATCGAGAGTGCTGCCGCATCGGCACCACTCTGAAGTTGCGCATGCTCGGCGTACATCGTGGAAACGTCCACGGCAAAGGCGGTAAAGCCAAGAAGAGCCACCATGCTAAACGCTGCGATGGGAGCTATGGCGCCGCGTTCTTTGTTTCGGGAATCTAACCACCGCATCGCATTACACCTTTGCCTTGCATGGAGAGGGTGGCAGGCATTCCCGGAATAAGATTGGGAAATCCTGTCATCCAGGCTGTTGAATAATTGACTGTGACCACCGCGTTGCCGGTGGTGGTACAAGTAGCGCCAGAGGAGTAGCTGACTCCGACGTTGGCTGCAGTCAAAGCTACGGAGGGGGCTGCTGCCACACCCACGGCCTGCGCACTAGCGGTTGTGTATGAAGATTCAGCGTTGTGTATAGCGGCGTGACGGGCAGCTTCGCGAGCCGCCTGCGTGAGAGAGACCTGGATGTTGAAGGCCCGTCCCATTTCAGCGATCCCCAGGACGAGAACCAGAAATATGGGCAGAATAAGGGCAAATTCAACCGCGACTGCGCCAGCCTCCCGGGTGCTTCGAGGCCGCTCGCTGCGGCGACTGATTTTTTGCATCATTGTGTCCGAGTTCTACGAAGACCGGCTTACTCGAACTGCCGGCCGAGATATGGGTCGTGATGATGTGGCTGCGGCAGCAAACTCAACTTGTCGAGCTGAGTCTTAACGCTGGCGGCCCAAGGGGGAGAGGAGCCGGCGAGCAATTGCTCAAGGTCCCGCTCCGCCCCTGGGCTCACAGCGTGTCTGTGCAGCTAGATCGCGGTGTTGACAGCGACAAAAGCGTCGTTGATCTTTCCGCCAAGGAGAACTACAACGGCAACGATGACGGCGGCGATCAGGGCCACCAAGAGACCGTACTCCACTGCAGTGGCACCACGTTCTGCATGGAAGCGTTCCTTGAGCTGTCCTTGGAAACCGGACAAGAAAGCAAGAGTCGAGACCATCAGAGAGCTCATCGGATCTGCCTTTTCTTCAACGACTAAATGGCGCTGTTGACGGTGACGAAGGCGGTGTTGATTTTGCCTCCGAGAAGGACAACAACGGCAACGATGACCGCTGCAATAAGGGCAACCAGCAGGCCGTATTCAACGGCCGTGGCACCATTCTCTTCGCGAGTAAAGCGATCCTTGACGCCAGCAACGTAAGCCATCATCGAGACCATGAGAGAAGTCATTTTGGATTCCTTAATTCGGTGAAATGGGTTGAATTGATTTCAACGAATTTCCAGCTGCCCCCATAAATCTTTAGCGGCTGGATTTCGCTAAGAAGAGATTGTCATTCGAGGGGTAGGGGCAACAATGCGTAGTGGTACTCGACTTTTTCTGAGGGTGCAAAAAGTACGTACTCGGAAACTGTGGCAGGTACTCGCTACGGGAAGCGAGTACACAAGCCCACTACTTGGAGGCAAGGTCCTTTTATCTAGGCAAGGCCCCGCCAGACCGCCGCTAGAAGCTACAAGAGGAAGAGTGTGGCAGCCGCGGTGGCACCGAGCATCGAGGGTCCGTGGGCCACTTCTGACGCCCTATCTCGGCCTTTTCTAGCTAAGACCACTGTGGTGACAAGGCCGTTCAGGACGAAGCCGAGGAGGCCCCCGTACAGCAGGTGGGTCCAGCCTAGGTACCCGAGGTAAAGGCCGACAGGCGCTGCTAGCTTCACGTCGCCCATTCCGATGCCCCCGGGGGAAATTAGGCCCAAAATGAGGTACCCAGCAAACAAAATAACGGCCCCTAGCGCGGCACGCAGGAGTTCATCAGCTTGCTTATTAAGCAGCCCGGGCAATAAAAAGAGTGCAAAACCACCCGTGAGCAGCATTAGCACAAGCGGGTTCGGCAATAAATGCAGAGCGACATCAATGCGGGCCAGCTGTACGCCCAACGCGGCCAGGAATATGAAAGCCGGCAGGGCAGGGCTTATTCCAAAGCGCAAGGTAAAGGCTGCGCACGCGAGACCGGTGAGTGCCGCCGTCGTGATCCTTACGGGGAGGGCGGGGAGCCCGCCGAGTCTAGGAAGATGCTTGGCGATGAGCATCTCGGCCACAGGGGAGAGCGCCGACCCTAATAAGCTGATGCCGATGAGTAGGAGCCACCCTGTGGAACTCTCATTGCCCGTTGCAAACACCGCGACCCCCTGCGTCGGTAAGGCCGGCAGGTCCTGTGCTGGCAGCCGGCTACCCCATTTTGACCCTGAACCCCTTAACGCGCTAATCTTGGTAGTCGTTGTGCGTGTCCTATTCCGATGGTGCGTGCCCGCTTGAGAATCCGGTTGCAGGATGACTACTCAACGTGCACATTCGGAAACACAGGATGACTGGTTACATGGAGCCCTCACCTCTGTTCCGGTAGCGCGCAGATAGTAGGTGTCCGCCCCTGAGCGGCACCTAAACCAGAACGCCAGAATAAGAACGAGGCAAACACCGTGCGTACGTACACCCCGAAGCCCGGCGATATCAACCGCCAGTGGCACGTCATTGACGCCACAGACGTTGTCCTTGGTCGTCTCGCGAGCCAGACCGCAATCCTGCTGCGCGGCAAGCACAAGGCCACCTTTGCGTCCCACATGGACATGGGCGACTTCGTCATCATCATCAACGCTGAAAAGGTTGCCCTGACCGGCGCCAAGCTGGAGCAGAAGCGCGCTTACCGCCACTCCGGCTACCCGGGCGGCCTGACCTCCGTCAACTACGCGGAACTGCTGGAATCCAACCCGGTCCGCGCCGTTGAGAAGGCCATCAAGGGCATGCTCCCCAAGAACTCCCTCGCTGCACAGCAGCTGGGCAAGCTGAAGGTGTACCGCGGTGCTGAGCACCCGCACGCCGCCCAGCAGCCCAAGACTTTCGAAATCACCCAGGTCGCCCAGTAGTCCTGGCCACCAAACAACTTATCTATACAAGGAGAATCGTGGCTCAGAACGAAGAGACCACCGAAGCCGTTGAGGCTGAGGAAACCCTGACCAGCTACACCTCTGAAAGCTCAGCTGCCGAAGCTGCGCCGAAGAAGGAACGCCCGGCCCTGACCGTTGCCGGCGCAGCTGTTGGCCGCCGCAAGGAAGCCGTTGCACGCGTCCGCGTTGTTCCCGGCTCCGGCAAGTGGACCATCAACGGCCGCGCGCTGGACAACTACTTCCCGAACAAGCTGCACCAGCAGGACGTCAACGAGCCCTTCAAGATCCTTGATCTCGAAGGCGCCTACGACGTTATCGCCCGCATCCATGGCGGCGGCATCTCCGGCCAGGCCGGTGCGCTGCGCCTCGGCATCGCCCGTTCGCTGAACGAGATCGACGTCGAGAACAACCGCGCCACCCTGAAGAAGGCCGGTTACCTGTCTCGCGACGCACGCGTCATCGAGCGCAAGAAGGCCGGTCTCAAGAAGGCCCGCAAGGCTCAGCAATACTCCAAGCGCTAAATCCGCTTGCACAGAAGCCCGTCCCGCCATTGGCGGGGCGGGCTTTTGCCTTGGTTGAGGCCTTTCCTACGGTGCCAATTTGTACAACTCGGCGCCCCCAAAAACTTGTGCAGTATGGTTCGCCCTAACCCACGCGACGATTCGCGCAGCTTCGCCTCTGCCTTCGGCTGGGACAGGAGGCAAAGTCTGTATGACCATGGCGCCGATCTTCTGCTCTTCCACCAAAGCAATGAACTGTTCCAGGGTTGGGAAGGGATCTGATCCGTTGAAGCCTCCGATGGCAAGGATTGGTCGGCCCGTTTCTAATTGGTAGTTGGCGGCGGATTCTGAACCAACAATCGCCCCTGGCCACGTAATTTCGCTCGGTGAACTGCGCAATTGTTGAGTGACCGCCGCAACGGGCATATCACCGAGCATTGCGGCCGTAACGCTGGGTGGATCTTTCTTGTTGAGGTGCTGCCTGCCCGGGTCGTCGGCGCGGATGCCCAGTGTAGAGGGTCCAGCTGACACCGCAGCACCAATATGTCCGGTTGAGACTGTGTACAAAGACCACGCGGTCGGGCCAAGCAGGACGGCAAACACAAGAAGCAACGCGAAGATGCGTCGAAGATGACGATGGGGGAGCGGCAAGGCACCAAGCGCGATGGTTACAGCCCAGAGACCTAGAAGAATCTGAGGCAAACCTGGAAAGTCGTCTGTTGATCTTGCGGCTGATACATACGCCATCATGGCGCTTGCCAGGAGTGTGATAGTTAGGAGAAGCCTCCATCGCCAAGTCGCCGTTGACCGAAGGAAGGAGACAAGTGCGATCGCGGCTAGGCTGCACATTGGCGGCACCGCCGAGAGACCGTAGTAGGGGTGAACGATCCCTGACATGAAGGCTATGAGGGACACGGACACAACAAACCAGACGATACTGAGAACTGCCAAACTTTGTCCTTGCAATCTTCCGCGCCGCTGGTGGAACTGCATCAATACGATGAGGGATCCGGCTGCAGCAAGGGGAAGGAACCACCCAAACTGTCCTGTGAAGCCTGGCTGCAGGAAACGCTGAAAACCGGGGGCGAGAGTTGCTAAGGTCGCCAAATCGCTGGACGATGAGCTGGTGGCTGCATCCTGTCCGGTAAGTCGTTCGATTCCGTTATAGCCGAGTGTAAGCTCAGCCGCACTGTTCGTCATCGATCCGCCCACGTACGGTCGGGAGCCGGGATCGGTAAATTGCAAGATGAGTAGCCACCAACCACCGGCTATGACAGCAGTCAACCCTGCCATACAAAGGTTTAGCACTTTGCGCTTGAAGTTGCTATTGGCAAACCCCAGATACGTAATGATGATCGCCGGGATGATCAAAACTATTTGCAGTTGCTTCGTCAGGAAACCGGCGCCGACCAGTCCGCCGGCGAGTATAAGCCAGGCCACCTTGCGCTCACGGATTGATTTTAGCGTAGCATGCGCCACTCCGATCATTAGGAGGCACAACATTGCATCAGGATTGTTGTAACGAAACATGACAGTTGCAACTGGCGTGAGTGCGAAGAGCACACCTGCAGTGAATGCAGTCAAAGAGTCAGTGTAAGCACGGACCGTTTTAAAGAGCAGGTACACACTAAGGACTCCGAAGAGCGCTTGAGGTAATAAAAGGCTCCACGAATTTAAGCCGAAAATTCGAACGGCCAGCGACATTGCCCACAAGCTCAGAGGCGGCTTATCAACGCTGATGGCGTTGGCAGGGTCTGAGGAACCGAAGAGAAAAGCTGTCCAATCCTGAGCTCCAGCCATTGCGGCAGCAGAATAGTAAGAGTTGGCCCAGCCGTTCTTGTCTAGGCCCCAGCAGTAGAGCAGGGCCGTTGCAGTCAGCAGTGTAGTAATAAGGCGATTTTCGAGACTGACGCCCCGGACCCTTGCAGCGATAATGCTTACAGTGGTCATTGCGCTTGTTGGTGTCCAAACGGGCGGAATAGCACTCACCGTGATGCACCTTTCTCATTTTTGCTAGCAATGTCAGTAAAAGGAAACATCGATAATCTAGGAATTGCCGTCAAAAGGGTCAGAACGGGAAGATCGAATATCGGCGAGGCTATGACCATCGCAGGTGCGATTAGCCAGGCCCATCCGGTTCTCGCCCCGAACAAGACGACAGCGGTGGCTACCAGGCAGCGGATGACCAAGCCGGCGAATCCGTCCGGGGTTTCGTCACGGTGACCTAGAAGAAAACGTAGCCATGTCTGCCATTCTCCTGGTGAAAGTAGATAAGAGGTAAAGGCAACGATGGCGGCCATCGACAGTGACTTGATCAATTGAGCCCATTGTCGACGTCCAGCAAACCATAGCAGGCCCACCGCGGCGGTGATTTTGGTCAAGAGAGCGATGCAGTACACACGCGGTCGAGTCAAGCCAAGGACTGCACAAGCTGCGAGGAGGATGAATATGTTGCCATTGATCAATTCCGGCACACTTGCGAGGAATAGGGGAACGGACCACCGCATTTTGAGTGGCATGAGGAGCCAAACCAATACGGACGCCTGTAGGATGACCCAGAATACGAAAAAGATTTGCCAATCCAGAAGGGCAATAGGGCGGATGACCGTTGCAAAGGCCGGTGAGTAAAGGTATGCGTCAATCTCACCGCCCGGACGGGAGTAGCTCAAGTCACCCCGGGCGGCTAGCCAGTAGGCATGGGCATCCCAGCCATACCAACCCGTGGACACCACAAGCCATGTCTTATGGCCGACCATGAAAGCTCCTAACAGCCAAGTCAGAAAAAGCGCACCTTTCATGAAGACCGGAAAGGTTGTTGCAAACTCTTCTTTACTCATCGCCCAAACCATCGTTCAAATCCGATCAGAGAGCGTGGCATTCAACATGCAGGCGGATTTCCAGGGCGATATGCACAGGGACTGGGAGGCTTGGCCAAGAATTTTGACTACCTGAAACAAGGATGTAGGGGGTTTCGTGATGCGGGAAATGTTGGGTAATGGAAGCTGCCCACGAGAAACCTGGGAAGGCGCGGCATTGCCACCGGCGAAGCGCAGTCTCTGGGTACTCGCCTGGCTTGCATTTTTGCCTTTGGTGATGATTCGCGCAGAAAACTTTGCTGAATCGGATACTTTCTGGGCAATCCGTACTGGAACCGTAACCATCGCCCGTGGGGCCATTCCCACGGAGGATCCGTTTTCTTGGACCGTTGACGGTGAACCATGGACCTTGAATGCATGGGGGTTCAACGTCATCCTCGGAGCGGCATACCTTGTGTGGGGACTCGCTGGTTCTGCCATAGCTTCTTCCCTTTTTGTTGCGACACTTGGCGCTTTAGTTCTGCTGCGGGCCCGTCAACTAGGTGCTACGCCCGTTATTGCCGGATGGGTGCTTGTCCTCGGTGGTGCCACCATGACCACTTGGATCTCGGCGAGACCTCAAATAGCCGATTACGTGGCTATCGTGGCGATAGTTCTGCTGTTACATCGGTTGCACTCCGCATCCCGTCCTGCGTGGGTGCTCACCGGGCTTGCACTGCTGACATTAGTTTGGGTCAACTTGCATGCTGCAGCGCCGCTTGGTGCATACGTGTGTGGAGCGGCCACTGTCGGCGTCCTTGTAAGCTCGAGGCATCGCAAACAAACTGGACGTTTTGTCTTAGCTACTCTGGTGGTGAGCTTATGTTGTCTCATAAATCCATACGGCGCGGGAATTGTTGCCCAAGCATTGCAGGTGAAGGACCAGTCAAACAACATAAAAGAGTGGCAGTCATTCGACCCAACTGATCCTTTGCAGCTGACGGTGATGGTGGCTGGGCTCCTTGCCATTGCAATTTCAGCAAGGCGTAGAGATCCAGTAGGAGTGGCAGTGCTGGCAGCCTTGCTTTGTGGATCATTAGCCGCGTACAGAATACTTCCCATATTTCTCGTACTCGCTCTTCCTGTTTTAGCCGCGGGTGCTCCCTTGGCGGTTCTCGCTTACTTTCGAAGCCGACGTAGAATGCTCCGACAAGGGGCCGCGGCGGCGATCCTGATAGCGACGGTTACTGCCCTTGTCAATTCTCACAATCTGGGTCGTCCCGATCCTGCGCATTTTCCCGCCTCCGCGATTCAACAGATACCGTCTGGATGTAATTTGTACAATGACTATCAACTCGGTGGACTGGTGATCTTAGAGCGACCGGATGTGAAGGTATCAATAGATTCAAGAAACGATTTATATGGAGCTGCGCGGGTTGACAAGTCACTCGAAACCGTTGCCGGTCATGGTGACCTCAACGCTCAACTGCAGGGAGCCGACTGCGTCTTGGTACCGCCGGAAACTGGACTTGCCCAGTTTCTTCGCAGCAGTCCTGCGTGGAAAAGGACCCACGTTGAACAGACCGCTGAATTATTCGTCCGTGTTGTCTCATAACATCTCGACGTTGCAGCAGCCGCTCGGGCATATTGAGGCGCATAACGGTAGGTGAATCCAGGGGCAGAATAGAGACTTGTCCCCTGCAAACGCTGCGATCGGTCAAGCATGGGCTACTTCCGTGAGCTCAGCGTGCCGGTGATGTTGCCATACCCGGAAGACCCAAAGTCGCAGAAGTACAAAACGCATTAGTGTGGCAAAGATATTCGCGGCAGTAAGGGCGAGTAGTTCTAGGGCGGGTGCGGCTTCAGGGTTCGCGGCATGCAGCACCCCTAGGGACACGGAAGTAATTGTCCAAGCCAGCAGAAAAACAATCAAACCCTGGAACTGTTGCGTGAACAATTTTTCCGGACCACTGATGCCGAAGGTGAACCGGCGGTTGGCCGCCGTGTTTCCTATGGCAGTCAGCAGCAAGGCCAGGAAGTTTGCCTCTTGGGCGCCGAATGGGCCTTGGAGAACGAGATATAGCAGAGCAAATGCAAGCGTCGAAGCCACGCCTACAAGTCCAAACCTGAGCACCTGACCAAAAAAGCTGGGCCTGCCCAACGGAACTATAGGTCGACGCCCGAGCTCGGCATAGATCGCTGCTACAGGGATCACGCCTTTCATCAGGGATCCCGCAACCCGCACCATGCCGCGGAGGTCATCGAGTGCCGTCTGCTTTATATCTACGCGGCTGTCCGGGTCATCTACCCAGTCGACCGGAATTTCATGAATGCGAAGCCCGGATCGTTCCGCAATAATCAGCAGCTCGGTATCAAAAAACCAGCTGTTATCCTCCACGTGCGGAACAAGCCGCTTCGCAACGTCTGCGCGAATCGCCTTAAAACCACACTGGGCATCGGAAAAGCGCACCTGCATTGTTCTGCGAAGCAGGAAATTGTATGACCTTGAAATGAATTCACGTTTCGGGCCCCGGCTCACGCGGGAACTCTGCCCGAGGCGTGTACCGATTGATATGTCGGAATGGCCCGACAGTAGGGGAGCCACCAACGGAGGCAGGGCGGCCAGATCAGTGGAGAGATCCACGTCCAAGTAGGCAAGGACTTTCGCCTCCGAGGCGCCCCAAGCATCCCGAAGCGCGAACCCGCGACCTTTGACCTCGAGACGGCGATACTCGACATTCGGCATGTTCTCGCTGAGTCGAGCGGCAATCACCGGAGTCCGGTCGGTGCTTGCATTATCGGCGATGGTGATTTTCCACGTCGACGGCATTTCGTGCGTCAAATATTCGGCGAGCCTTGTGATGCTGTTTTCGAGTACCGCTTCTTCATTGAAGACCGGTACAACAATTTCGAGCGCCAAGCCCCCATAGCTAGGTGTCATGCATGGATCGTAGGGGTGCCGAAATAGCCATGGCGAGGCTTTGAAGCAAAGACAGGTAACGGCCAGATAAACCAAGTAGTCCCAGTAATTGCCCCTGCCATAACTCGGGTACTGAACAAGTAGGTGCGGCTGTAGAAGACTTCGAACGCGGGTGCTAGCGCCCCATCCTCTAGACTTGTCCGGTGTCTAGATTATTTGGAACTGATGGTGTCCGGGGGCTGGCCAACGGCCTGCTGACAGCAGAGCTGGCCATGCAGCTGGCCCAGGCGGCGGCCGTCGTGCTCGGCCATGACCGCAATTCCAACGGCAGCCGGCCACGCGCCGTGGTGGCCCGTGACCCGCGCGCCAGCGGCGAGTTCATCGCCGCAGCGGTGGAGGCCGGGCTCTCCAGCTCCGGTGTGGACGTCTACGACGCCGGCGTCCTGCCCACGCCCGCAGCCGCCTACCTGGTGGCTGACCTGGATGCGGACTTCGGCGTCATGATCTCCGCCTCCCACAACCCTGCACCGGACAACGGCATCAAGTTCTTCGCCCGCGGTGGCCAGAAACTCCCCGATGAGGTGGAGGACGCCATCGAGGCGCAGATGTCCAAGGAGGCCGTCCGCCCGGTCGGCGCCGACGTCGGCCGCATCCAGCGTTTCTCCGACGCTGAGGACCGCTATATCGTCCACCTCCTCCAGACCCTTCCGCACCGCATCGACGGACTCAAGGTGGTCCTCGACTGCGCCCACGGCGCCGCCAGCGGCTGCTCACCCCAGGTCTTCAAGGATGCCGGCGCGGACGTCATCGTCATTGGCGCTGACCCGGACGGCCACAACATCAACGACGGCGTCGGATCCACCCACCTCGGCGCCCTCAAAGAAGCCGTAGTGAAGCACGGCGCCGACCTCGGCATCGCCCACGACGGCGACGCTGACCGCTGCCTCGCCGTGGACCACGAGGGCAACGAGGTGGACGGCGATCAGATCATGGCCATCCTCGCCGTCGCCCTCAAAGCCTCCGGCAAGCTCAAGGACGACGTCCTGGTGGCCACCGTTATGAGCAACCTCGGCCTGAAGATCGCTCTCCGCAACGCAGGCATCAGCATCCGCGAAACGGCCGTGGGCGACCGCTACGTCCTCGAGGAAATGCGCGACGGCGGCTTCAACCTTGGCGGCGAACAGTCCGGCCACGTGATCTTCGCCGACCACGCCACCACCGGCGACGGCGTCCTCACCGGTCTGCAGCTCGCCGCCCAGATCGCCCTGACCGGCAAGCCGCTGAAAGAACTGGCCACCGTGATGACCAAGCTTCCGCAGGTCCTGATCAACGTCAAGGGTGTGGACCGCGCCGGGGTCAAGAGCAACGAGGTCCTTGCCCAGGCCGTCGCAGCAGCGGAAGCCGCGCTCGGCGATACGGGCCGCGTCCTGCTCCGGCCCTCGGGCACCGAGCCCGTGGTCCGCGTCATGGTGGAGGCCGCCGACGAGGAGACGGCGCAGTCCATCGCCGAGCACCTCGCCCAGGTAGTCCGGACAGAGCTCGCGCTGGAACTCGTCAGCGAATAACGCACCAAAACAAGAATGGTCCGCTTTCCAAGAAGGAAAGGCGGACCATTTTGGCACTCCGGGAAAACTTAGACGGCACGGTCCTTCAACGCGTCACGGATCTCCGTCAACAAGGCAATCTGCGGGTCCTCCGCGGACTCCTTCTTGACGTCCTGGTTGATCCCGAGCCTGCGGTTGCGCCGTTCAATCATCAGGTTCATCGGCATCACCACCACAAAGTAAATCGCCGCGGAAATCAGCAGGAAATTGACGATTGCCGTCAGCAGGACACCGAATTCAATGGCGTTTCCGTTCAAGTCCACCTTGGCGAAGCTGTCGAAGTTGGGCGAGCCTACCAGCCCTGCAATAAAGGGCATCAGCACTTTGTTGACCAGCGCCGTCACCACCGCGCCGAAGGCGGTGCCGATGACGACGGCCACGGCAAGGTCAACGACGTTGCCCTTCATAATGAAATTCTTGAATCCAGTCAGCATAGGAACCACGCTAACCCATCGCCCTACGGGTATCCCGGCGCCGCTTCCACGCCGAAATACTCCTCCAGCGTGAAAATCCCACGCGCAGCCATGTCCGTGGCGGCCTCCACCCCGATGTACCGCAGGTGCCACGGCTCGTAGTAGTACCCGGTGATCGGGTGGAACATCCACGGATACCGCACCACGAAGCCGAATCGGTGCCCGTTCGCCTTCGCCCACACCGCGGCGGGCTGGTCCGCGAAGCACGGCTGGAAACCGCACACGCCGTTGCCGTCGGCGATGTCGAACGCCCACCCCGTCTGGTGCTCGGAGTACCCCGGGCGCGCGCTGGCCGTGTCGGCGTCGGCCTGTCCCCGCGAGGCGACGTAGCCGTTGTACGTGGCCACCTGGGTGGTGTACGAGCGGTACCCGCTTGCCAGCACCATGGACACGCCGTCCGCCGCGGCAGCCGCGAACATCGCCTCCGCCGCAGCCGCCGTCGTGCTGTTCAACAGCGCAGCCTCCCCGGAGACGGTCGTGGCGACGGCGGGGCGCACCAGGTCAGCCGGCGCGTAGGCCGCGGGGACCAGCGGCCGGTGCTTGTTGACGATAAGCCACGGGCTCGCCGGGTCGGTCAGGGAGAACTGCCCCGGCAGCGCTGCGGAGGGCGACGGTGCTGGCTCGGAAGGTGCGGCGGCCGCCGAGGTGAGGTCCGGCGTCGGGGTTGCCGATGCGGTGGCCGCAACGGGGGAGGGAGGCGCAGAAGGAGAGGCCGACGACGGTGGGGCCGCCGTGGGTGCCTCCGGCGTGCATGCCGTCAGGACAGTCAGTCCGGCCCCCGCCGCGAGGAACCGCGCGAAGCTGCGGCGGCTGGCGACAGGCGGGCCCGGTTCAGCTGCGCAATCGTGGCACACCCGTGCTACACCTTCCGCAGCAGCATGCGGCGGATGGAGTGGTCAGCGTCCTTGGTCAGCACCAACTGCGCCCGCCCCCGGGTGGGAAGGACGTTCTCCTCCAGGTTGGGCTCGTTGATGCGCTTCCAGATGTCCCGGGCGGTGCTCTCCGCCTCCTCCTCGGACAAGGTGGCGTAGCGGTGGAAGTAGGACTCCGGCTGCGCGAACGCGGTGCTCTGGAGCTTGCGGAACCGCTCCACGTACCACTCCTCGATGTAGGAGGTCTTGGCGTCCACATAGATGGAAAAGTCGAAGAAGTCGCTCAGCGCCAGGCCCTGCTTGCCGTCGTGCCGCGGGCGGGCCGGAGCCAGCACGTTCAGCCCCTCAACAATGAGGACATCCGGGCGGCGGACCACCACTTCCTTGTCCGGAACGATGTCGTACGTGACGTGGGAGTACCAGGGCGCGCGGACTTCCTCGGCGCCGCCCTTGATCTCGCTCACGAAACGCAGCAGCGCGCGGCGGTCGTAGGATTCCGGGAAGCCCTTGCGGTCCAGCAGCTGGCGGCGCTTGAGCTCGGCCAGTGGATAGAGGAACCCGTCGGTGGTGATCAGCTCCACATTCGGGGTGCCCGGCCAGCGGCGCAGCATCTCGCGGAGCACACGGGCAATGGTGGACTTGCCCACCGCCACGGAACCGGCCACGCCAATCACGAACGGCGTGCGCTGGGTGTGCTCGCCAAGAAACGTGGTGGTGGCGGCATGCAGCTGTCCCGCAGCCTCGACATACAGGTGCAGAAGCCTGGACAGCGGAAGGTAGACCTCACGGATTTCCTTCATATCGAGGGGATCCCCGAGGCCGCGCAGGCGGATGATGTCCTCTTCGTTAAGAGGCTGTTCCATCTCGTCTGCGAGCCGGGACCAGGTCTGCCGGTCCAGCTCGACGAACGGGGAGACACCCTCTCCATTCGCCTCATTGCGTTGCAAAGTCACGTTAGAGATTCTGCCCCGCGCCCGGCACATAGCGAAATGCAGGCCGCCGGGCGCCCGGCTGGTCCCGCAACATACAAGGCACGCGCGGGCGGACCGCACGGTTTACAGCTGGCGGCTCCCAGCCGATAGTCTTGGGGCTATGTGTGGAATCGTGGGATATGTGGGCCGTCCTGTTGACGGTGTAATTGACGGTCACAGTGCTTTGGATGTTGTCCTGGAGGGGCTGCGCCGCCTGGAGTACCGGGGCTACGACTCCGCCGGGGTGGCTGTGGTGTCTCGGGGCGCTATCGAGTCGCGGAAGAAGTCGGGGAAGCTGAGCAACCTGATTGCCGAGCTGGAGGCCAGGCCGCTGCCGGAGACGGTGACCGGGATCGGTCACACCCGCTGGGCCACGCACGGAGGCCCGACGGACCGGAACGCCCACCCGCACTTGGCCGACGGCGGCAAGCTCGCCGTGATCCATAACGGCATCATCGAAAACTTTGCCGAGCTGAAGCTCGAGCTGCTCGAAAAGGGCGTGGAGTTCCTCTCCGAGACGGACACCGAGGTGGCCGCGGCGCTTTTGGCGGACATTTTCCGGAACAAGCTGGGCGGCGACGCGTCCAACGGCGGCCTGACCCGTGCCATGGAGCTGGCGTGCCAGCGCCTCGAGGGTGCTTTCACGCTGCTCGCGGTCCACGCGGACCAGCCCGACGTGGTGGTTGCCGCCCGCCGGAACTCACCGCTGGTGGTGGGCCTGGGCGAGGGGGAGAACTTCCTGGGCTCGGACGTGTCCGGCTTTATTGATTACACCCGCCGGGCTGTGGAGCTGGGCCAGGACCAGATCGTCACGATCACCGCGGACACCGTGGACATCACGGACTTCTTCGGGAACCCGGCCGCGGGCAAGGAATACCACGTGGACTGGGACCCGGCCTCGGCGGAAAAGGGCGGCTTCTCCTCGTTCATGGAGAAGGAAATCCATGACCAGCCCGACGCCGTGGCGCAGACCCTGCTGGGCCGGTCGGACCTGGACGGGAAGCTGACCCTGGATGAGATCCGGATCGACCCGGAACTGCTCAAGCAGGTCAACAAGATCATCGTGCTGGCCTGCGGCACCGCCGCCTATGCGGGCACGGTGGCCAAGTACGCGATCGAGAACTGGTGCCGGATCCCCACCGAGGTGGAGCTGGCGCACGAGTTCCGTTACCGCGACCCGATCCTGGACGCGAACACCCTGGTGGTTTCCATCAGCCAGTCCGGCGAAACGATGGACACGCTGATGGCCGTCCGGTACGCCCGGGAACAGGGCGCGAAGACGATCTCGATCTGCAACACCAACGGCTCCACCATCCCGCGCGAATCCGACGCCGTGCTCTACACGCACGCCGGCCCGGAAATCGCGGTGGCTTCCACCAAGGCGTTCCTGGCCCAGATCACCGCGGCGTACCTGCTGGGTATGTACCTGGCACAGCTGCGCGGCAACATCTTCTCCGGGCAGATCAAGGACGTCCTGGCGGACCTGAACAAGATCCCGGCCAAGATCCAGACCATCCTGGACAACGCCGAACCGCTCCGCGAACTGGCCCGCAGCATGAAGGACGAAACGTCCGTGCTGTTCCTGGGCCGGCACGTCGGCTACCCGGTGGCCCTGGAGGGTGCGCTGAAGCTGAAGGAAATCGCCTACATCCACGCCGAGGGCTTCGCCGCCGGTGAACTCAAGCACGGCCCCATCGCCCTGATCGATGAAGGCAAGCCGGTGTTCGTGATCGTCCCGTCCCCCCGCGGCCGCGAATCGCTGCACGCCAAGGTCATCAGCAACATCCAGGAAATCCGTGCCCGCGGCGCCCGCACCCTGGTGATCGCCGAGGAAGGCGACGAAGCCGTCAAGGCCTACGCCGAGCACGTCTTCTACGTCCCGGAAACACCACCTCTGCTGATGCCGCTGCTGACCACCGTCCCGCTGCAGATCTTCGCCGCCGAACTGGCCGCCGCCAAGGGCTACGACGTGGACCAGCCGCGCAACCTCGCCAAGAGCGTCACGGTCGAGTAAGCCTTCCGGCACTAAGCACAAGCAGCCCCGAGCCCCTCTGAACTGCTCCCCGAAAGTTGGACTGAGAAATTCAGTTCCGACTTCCGGGGAGCAGTTCACTCCGGCTCGGGGCTGCTGCTTTAAACGGGCCCGGCGAGCTCTGCGCGGGAGGCCGGGATCGCCACCGTAGACTAAGCCACATGATCGTTGGCATTGGCGTAGACGTAGTAGACATCGAGCGGTTCGGCCGCCAGCTTGAGCGCACCCCGGGCCTCCGGGACCGGCTGTTCGTCCCCGCGGAGCGTGAGCTGAACACCCGCTCCCTGGCCGCGCGGTTCGCTGCGAAGGAAGCTGTGGCCAAGGTCCTCGGTGCACCGGCCGGCATGAACTGGCAGGACTGCTGGATCGGCCTGGACCAGAACGGCCCCACCGTCCAGGTCAAGGGCACCGTGCTGGCGGTTGCCGAAGCCAAGGGCGTCAAGCGCTGGCACCTCTCCATCAGCCACGACGGCGGAATCGCCACCGCCACGGTCCTGGCCGAGGGCTGACCCGGCCCCGGGCTCGCCCCTGGACCTGACCAACATGATCTCCGCCTACACCGGAACGCAGGTCCGGGCAGCCGAGGAACCGCTCCTGGCTGCCGGGCTCGGCGATGTCCTGATGCAGCGCGCCGCCCACGGCCTGGCGAACGCCGTCATCACCGAGCTTCGCGCCCGCGGCCGGCGCATCTACGGGGCACGGCTCGTGGTGCTGGCCGGCAAGGGCAACAACGGCGGCGACGGCCTGTATGCCGCCGCTTTCCTTGCCGCGAGAGGAATGCGTACGACGGCGGTCCTCACCTCCGGCGCGGGACATCCCGCTGCGCTGGCTGCTTTTGAACGCGCCGGCGGACGTGCGGAGGAACTGACCGAGGAGGCACTCGGCGGGCTGGCCTCGGAAGCCGCCCGCGCCGACGTCGTGATTGATGCGGTGCTGGGGACGGGCGCCAAGGGCGGGCTGCGGGGGAGTGCCGCCGCGCTTATCGACGCCGTCACCAAGGCCCGCAGTTCCATGGATTCAGAGGGGTTCGTGGTGGCCTGCGACCTCCCCAGCGGCGTGGACGCCGATACCGGCGCGGCCGCCCTGGCTGTGCTGCCGGCTGACCTGACCGTCACCTTCGGGGGCGCCAAGACCGGGCTGCTTGCGGACCCCGGCGCCGATTACGCCGGCCGCGTGCATGTGGTGCCCATCGGCATTGAGGAACACCTGCCGCGCCCGTTGCTGCGCCGGCTCGAGGCAGCAGACCTCGCAATGCTCCTGCCGCAGCCCGAACGCCGCGCACACAAGTACTCCCGCGGCGTGTTGGGCGTGGTGGCGGGCTCGGTCCAATACCCCGGCGCCGCTGTCCTGGCCTGCCGGGGCGCCCTCGCCGCCGGAGTGGGCATGGTGCGGTACCTCGGCCCTCCCGACGTGGCGGACCTGGTGCGGCAATCGTGCCCGGAAGTTGTCTGCAGTACCGGCTCCGTGGCTGACAACCGGGTGCAGGCCTGGCTGGTGGGCTCCGGCATGGGCCCGGAAGACTCTGACCAGCTGGCGCGTGCGCGGGACGCCGTCGATTCCGGCCTGCCCACCGTGGCGGACGCCGGCGCCCTGCCCGCCCTGCCCAACCGGCTGGCCCCGCATGTCATCCTGACCCCGCACGCCGGCGAACTCGCCTCACTCCTGCAACGGCTGGGAGGCGAAGATGACCGGGAATCCGTGGAAGCGCGGGCTCTGGACGCCGCCCGACGCGCCGCCGCCGTCACCGGGGCAACCGTCCTGCTCAAGGGCGCCACCACCCTCGTGGCCACGCCCGGCGGCGACGTATACAGCCAGGCGGACGGGACCCCGTGGCTCGCCACCGCCGGCAGCGGCGACGTCCTGGCCGGCGTCATCGGTGCGCTGCTCGCCCAGGCAGGTCCCGACGTCGCGCGCTTCCGTTCACTGGACAATGACGACGACGGCCGGTGGGCTGCGATTGCCGCGCTGGGGGCGGCGCTGCACGGTAAAGCCGGGACGGCGGCGTCGGACGCTTCCTTTGGCGGGCCGATCGCTGCTGGCGGAATTGCCGATGCCATAGCTGAAACGTGGGGTAATGTCAGCATGCTTAGTAACTCTGGACTCCGGAAACGTAATAGTCACAGCCACCCGTTACGGTAGGCACTAGTTCGCATGGGCGGCAGGGACGTTCCGATGTCCCCTGTTGCCGACCAAGAAATGAGGAGCATTATGGAAGTCTGGCCCGGATCGGCTTACCCCCTTGGCGCCACGTACAACGGAACCGGCACCAACTTTGCCCTGTTCAGCGAACGAGCAGAAAAAGTGGAACTGTGCCTCTTCGACGATGACGGCAAGGAAACCCGCATCACGCTGGATGAAGTGGATGGCTACGTGTGGCACTGCTACATCCCGCAGATCCAGCCCGGCCAGAAGTACGGCTACCGCGTCCACGGGCCCTACGACCCCGCGTCCGGCAACCGCTTCAACCCCAACAAGCTCCTGCTGGACCCCTACGCCAAGGCCATCCACGGCCAGGTTGACTGGCACCCGTCCCTGTTCACCTACAACCTGGGCGAAGAGGACTCGGTCAACAACGAGGACTCCGCCAGCCACATGATGCTCGGCGTGGTCATCAACCCGTTCTTCGACTGGGACGGCGACCAGAACCTGCGGATCCCCTACCACCAGTCCGTGATTTACGAAGCCCACGTCAAGGGCCTCACCCAGCTGCACCCGGAGATCCCCGAGGAACAGCGCGGAACCTACGCCGGCGTGGCGCATCCCGCCGTCATCTCCCACCTGCAGAAGCTCGGCGTCACCGCCATCGAGCTCATGCCCGTGCACCAGTTCGTCAACGACGGCACGCTGCAGGACAAGGGCCTGAACAACTACTGGGGCTACAACACCATTGGCTTCTTCGCGCCGCAGAACACCTACAGCTCCACCGGCGACACCGGCCAGCAGGTCCAGGACTTCAAGGCCATGGTCCGCTCGCTGCACAAGGCCGGCATCGAAGTCATCCTGGACGTGGTGTACAACCACACCGCCGAAGGCAACCACCTGGGCCCCACGCTGTCCTTCAAGGGCATCGACAACGCCGCCTACTACCGGCTGATGGAGGGCGACGAAAAGCACTACATGGACTACACCGGCACCGGCAACTCGCTGAACGTCCGCCAGCCGCACTCCTTGCAGCTGCTTATGGACTCGCTGCGCTACTGGGTCACCGAGATGCATGTTGACGGTTTCCGCTTTGACCTCGCCTCCACCCTGGCCCGCGAGTTCTACGACGTGGACAAGCTGTCCACCTTCTTTGAACTCATCCAGCAGGACCCGGTTGTCTCGCAGGTCAAGCTCATCGCCGAGCCGTGGGACGTTGGCCCCGGCGGCTACCAGGTGGGCAACTTCCCGCCGCAGTGGACCGAATGGAACGGCAAGTACCGCGACACCGTCCGCGACTTCTGGCGCGGCGAGCCTGCAACGCTGGGCGAATTCGCCTCCCGCATCACCGGTTCGGCGGACCTCTACGAACACTCCGGCCGCCGCCCCGTGGCGTCCATCAACTTCGTCACCGCGCACGACGGCTTCACCCTGTCGGACCTGGTGTCCTACAACGAGAAGCACAACGACGCCAACGGCGAGGGCAACAACGACGGCGAATCCCACAACCGCTCCTGGAACTGCGGCGTTGAGGGCCCCACGGATGATCCCGAGGTCCTGTCGCTGAGGGCCCGCCAGCAGCGGAACTTCATTGCCTCGCTGCTGCTGTCCCAGGGCGTGCCCATGCTCCTGCACGGCGACGAGATGGGCCGTACCCAGCAGGGCAACAACAACGGCTACTGCCAGGACTCGGAACTGACCTGGATCAACTGGGAGACCATCGACCAGCCGCTGGTCGAGTTCACCGCCGCCGTTAACGCCCTCCGCGCCAAGCACCCCACCTTCCGCCGCAGCCGCTTCTTCGACGGCCGGCCCGTCCTGCGTGGCCAGGGCGAACGGCTGCCGGACATCGTCTGGCTCGATCCCGACGGCGAAACCATGAAGCCCGAAGCCTGGGACAGCGGGTTCGGCCGCTCTGTTGGCGTGTTCCTGAACGGCAACGGCATCCAGGGCAAGGACAGCCGCGGCCGCCGGATCACCGACGTGAACTTCCTGCTGTACTTCAACGCCCACGATGACACGGTGAAGTTCACGCTTCCCTCCGACGAGTTCGCCCCGGCCTGGGACGTCATCATCGACACGGCCGGGCAGAACGCGGACACCGAGCCCGTCTCCGCCGGGCAGCCGCTGCCCGTTGAGGCCAAGTCGCTGGTGGTCCTCCGGGCGCACACCGTTCCCGAGGTGGAGCCCGACCACTCCGTGGCAGCCTCCCTTGCCGCGCTGACCCAGACCTCCAGCAGCGAGACGGAGACCATCAGTACCCCGGCAGTGGCGGAACCCGGAAAGACCACCAAGATCGGGGAGCGGAAGGCTTCGAAGAAGTGAGGGTCCCGGCATCCACCTACCGGCTGCAGATCCGCCAGGGTTTCACCCTGTTCGACGCCGCGGAGCAGGTCCCGTACCTGAAGTCGCTTGGCGTGGACTGGGTGTACCTCTCGCCCATCCTCACCGCGGAGAAGGGCTCGGACCACGGCTATGACGTGACCGACCCCTCCGCGGTGGACCCGGACCGCGGCGGCCCCGATGGTCTCCTTGCGCTGTCCAAGGCTGCCCGCGAGCACGGCATGGGTGTCCTGGTGGACATCGTCCCCAACCACGTGGGCGTTGCCACTCCGGCGCAGAACCCGTGGTGGTGGTCCCTGCTGAAGGAAGGGCGCGGCTCGCGCTACGCCGAAGCCTTTGACGTCGACTGGGACCTGGGCGGCGGAAAGATCCGGCTGCCCATGCTTGGCTCCGATGCGGACCTGGACAAGCTGGAAGTGGTGGATGGCGAACTCCGCTACTACGACCACCGCTTTCCGCTCGCGGCCGGCACGTACACCGAAGGGGACTCCCCGCAGGAGGTGCACAGCCGCCAGCACTACGAGCTGATGGACTGGCGCCGCGCCGATGCCGAGCTCAACTACCGGCGCTTCTTCGCCGTCACCACGCTGGCAGGCATCCGGGTGGAGATCCCGCAGGTCTTCGAGGAAGCCCATGCCGAGGTTGGCCGCTGGTTCCGCGACGGGCTGGTTGACGGGCTCCGCGTGGACCACCCGGACGGGCTCGCCGATCCCGCCGGCTACCTGCGCTGGCTCAAGGACCTCACGGGCGGGTCCTACGTCCTGGTGGAAAAGATCCTGGAGCCGGGGGAGGTCCTGCCGGGCGAGTTCTCCTGCGAGGGAACCACCGGGTATGACGCCCTGGCGGATGTGGACCGGGTCTTCGTGGACCCGGCCGGGCAGGCCGCTTTGGATGCGCTGGACGCAGCCCTGCGGGGAACCGATAGTCCGACGGACTACGCGGAGATGATCCGCGGCACCAAGCGCATGATCGCCGACGGCATCCTGCGGTCCGAGGTGCTCCGCCTGGCCCGCCTGGTGCCCGAGTCCCACGGCCTTTCTGTGGAGCAGGCGGCGGATGCCATCGCCGAGATCATCTCGTCCTTCCCGGTGTACCGGACCTACCTGCCCACCGGCGCCGAGGTTCTGAAGGAAGCGTGCGAGTCCGCGGCTGAACACCGGCCGGACCTTGCTGTTGCGGTGGGGACGCTGCTGCCGCTGCTCCTGGACCCCTCGAACGCAATCGCCGTCCGGTTCCAGCAGACCTCCGGAATGGTAATGGCCAAAGGCGTGGAGGACACTGCCTTCTACCGGTACACCCGGCTGGGCACGCTCACCGAGGTGGGGGCAGAACCCACCGAGTTCGCGGTGTCCACGGAGGAGTTCCACCACCGGATGCGGCGGCGGCAGGAGGACCTGCCGCTGTCCATGACCACCATGTCCACGCACGACACCAAGCGCAGCGAGGATGCCCGGGCGCGGATCTCCGTCATCGCGGAGGTTCCGCAGGAGTGGACCGCCACCCTGAGCAGGCTGCGGGAACTGGCACCAATCCCGGACGGCCCCTACGAGAACCTGCTGTGGCAGGCCGTCATTGGGGCATGGCCCGCCAGCCGTGAACGGCTGCAGGGATACGCGGAGAAGGCAGCCCGGGAAGCCGGCAACTCCACCATGTGGACGCAGCCGGACGAGGACTTTGAGTCCGCCGTCAAGGCCGCCGTTGACGCTGCGTTCGACGACGCCCGGGTCACCAAGGCGGTGGAGGAGTTCGTGGCACGGATCGACGCGTACGCCGCCTCCAACTCGCTTTCGGCGAAGCTGGTCCAGCTCACCATGCCGGGTGTGCCCGACGTTTACCAGGGCAGTGAGTTCTGGGAACGGTCCCTGACCGACCCGGACAACCGGCGGCCCGTGGACTTCGCGCTCCGCCGGGAAGAGCTGGCAAGGATCGACGGCGGGACGTTGCCGGAAGCCGGGACGGAGGCCAGCAAGCTCCTGGCCACCTCCCGGGCGCTCCGCCTCCGCCGGGACCGGCCGGAACTGTTCCAGGGCTACACCCCCGTCTCGGTCACAGGCGCGGCGGCGGGCCACCTCCTGGCGTTCCACCGCGGTGCCTCCGAAGGCTCCGTCGGCGCCCTGACGCTGGCCACCCGGCTCCCCGCCGGACTGGAAGCGGACGGCGGCTGGCGGGACACCGCCGTCGAACTTTCCGCTCCCATGCGTGACGAACTGACCGGAGCCGGCTACGGACCAGGAACCGTTTCGGTAGCGGACGTCCTGGGTACCTACCCCGTGGCTTTGCTGGTACCGGTGGATGGAGAGAAGGCATGACCCTGGTCAACGTTGGACCCGAACGCTTCGACGTCTGGGCCCCCGACGCCACGTCCGTAATCCTGCTGGCAGACGGCCGGCAGTACCCCATGCAGAAAAAGGAGACGGCGCCGGGCACCGAAGGGTGGTGGTCCGCGCCCGACGCCCCGGCCGGCGGCGAGGTGGACTATGGCTACCTGCTCGACGGCGACACCACCCCGGTGCCCGATCCGCGGTCCCGGCGCCTTCCGTCCGGCGTCCATGAGCTGTCCAGGACGTTCGATCCGGCCAGCCACTCGTGGCAGGACACTGGCTGGCGCGGCAAGGAGCTGAAGGGGTCCGTCATCTATGAACTCCACGTCGGCACCTTCACGCCGGAAGGAACCCTGGATGCCGCGGCGGAGAAGCTGGGCTACCTGGCGGACCTCGGCGTCGACTTCGTGGAACTGCTCCCCGTCAACGGCTTCAACGGCACCCACAACTGGGGCTACGACGGCGTGCAGTGGTACGCCGTCCATGAGGGCTACGGCGGACCGGCCGCGTACCAGCGGTTCGTCGATGCCGCTCACGCGGCGGGGCTCGGCGTCATCCAGGACGTGGTCTACAACCACCTCGGTCCCAGCGGCAACTACCTGCCGAAGTTCGGCCCGTACCTGAAACAGGGCGACGCCAACACCTGGGGCGACTCCGTCAACCTGGACGGACCCGGCTCCGACGTGGTCCGGGAGTACATCCTGGACAACGCGGCCCTGTGGCTGCGGGACTACCACGTGGACGGGCTCCGCCTCGATGCGGTGCACGCCCTGAAGGACGAGCGCGCCGTGCACATCCTGGAGGAATTCGGTGCCCTGGGGGACGCGGTGTCAGCGGAAACGGGCCTGCCCAAGACTCTGATCGCAGAGTCCGACCTGAACAATCCCCGCCTACTGTACCCGCGGGACGTCAACGGCTACGGGCTGGCCGGGCAGTGGAGCGACGACTACCACCACGCGGTCCACGTCAACGTCAGCGGCGAAACCACCGGATACTACTCGGACTTTGAGTCGCTGGCGGTCCTGGCCAAGGTCCTCAAGGACGGCTTCCTGCATGACGGCAGCTACTCCAGCTTCCGGGGGCGGCACCACGGACGGCCCATCAACACATCGCTGGTGCACCCCGCGGCGCTGGTGGTCTGCAACCAGAACCACGACCAGATCGGCAACCGGGCCACGGGGGACAGGCTTTCGCAGTCGCTGTCCCACGGGCAGCTGGCCCTGGCCGCGGTGCTCACGCTCACGTCGCCGTTCACGCCGATGCTGTTCATGGGCGAGGAATTCGCGGCCAGCACCCCGTGGCAGTTCTTCACGTCCCACCCGGAACCCGAACTCGGCAAAGCCACCGCCGAGGGCAGGATCAAGGAGTTCGAACGCATGGGGTGGGACCCCGCCGTCGTACCCGATCCCCAGGACCCGGAAACCTTCCGCCGGTCCAAACTCAAGTGGGACGAAGCCTCCGTTGGCGACCACGCCCGGCTGCTGGAGCTGTACCGGTCCCTGACCGCGCTCCGCCGCGAACATGCGGAGCTTGCCGGGCTCGGCTTCGAGGAGACGGAAGTGGCGTTCGACGACGACGAGCGCTGGCTGCGGTTCCGCCGCGGGACGGTGGAGGTGCTGCTGAACTTCTCCGACGCGAAGGTCCGTCTGGACGATGCCCGCGGGACTGTCCTGCTGGCAACGGACGACGGTACCGCCCTGGAGCGTGAGTCCCTGGCCCTCGCGCCGTGGAGCGCGGCAATTCTCAAGTCCTGACATTTTCGGAAGTCGCGCCGCGGGTTGATTGTCAGCCCGCGGCGTAACTTCTCTCACGTTGTAATGTAGTGCCGGTCACAACTGGCAGGATGGAACGTATGACTTTTTCTGCAGCGGAGGACCGCTACGAATCCATGCCCTACCGCCGCGTTGGCCGCAGCGGACTGAAACTTCCGGCCATCTCCCTGGGCCTGTGGCACAACTTCGGCGACGACAAGCGCTTCGACGAACAGCGCGCCATTCTCCGCCGCGCCTTCGACCTTGGCGTGAACCACTTCGACCTGGCCAACAACTACGGTCCGCCGGACGGTTCCGCTGAGACGAACTTCGGCCGGCACCTGCAGGATGACTTCAAGCCCTACCGCGACGAACTCGTCATCTCCACCAAAGCCGGCTACTACATGTGGCCCGGCCCGTACGGCGAATGGGGCTCCCGCAAGTACCTGATCTCCAGCCTGGACCAGTCGCTGCAGCGGATGGGCCTGGACTACGTGGACATCTTCTACAGCCACCGCCCGGATCCGGAGACTCCGATGGAAGAAACCATGGGCGCCCTGGATTATGCCGTCCGCTCCGGCAAGGCCCTCTATGCCGGCATCTCGTCCTACACCCCGGAGCAGACCATCGAGGCGGCCCGCATCCTGAAGGAACTCGGGACGCCGCTGCTCATCCACCAGCCCAGCTACTCCATGCTCAACCGGTGGACGGAGGACGGGTCGCCGAACCTGTATGAGGCACTGGACCAGGTGGGCGCTGGCTCCATCGCGTTCTCGCCGCTGGCGCAGGGCATGCTCACCGACCGGTACCTCAACGGCATCCCCACCGACTCGCGCGCCGCGAAGGCCCGGTTCCTCTCCGAGGAAGCCATCACCGACGACAAGCTCGCCCGGATCCGGGGGCTGCACGCCATCGCCGAAGGCCGTGGGCAGTCGCTGGCGCAGATGGCCGTCGCATGGATCCTGCGTCCCCAGCCGAAGGGGTCGCCGGTGACATCGGCGCTGATCGGTGCATCCAGCGTCCGCCAGCTCGAGGACACGCTGTCCGCCATCAAGAACCTGGACTTCTCAGCTGAGGAACTGGCGGCCATCGACGAATTCGCCGTGGAATCTGACATCAACCTGTGGAAGCAGCCCGTCTGACACCTGGGAATCGTTACGGGGCGGGACCGGCGGAACAAAGCCCGGTCCCGCTCTGTTAGGTACTATGAAAAGGCGCCGCGCGGCGCCGTACCAGCCGGCCGCCGTCGCACTCTCCCCGACGCACCCGGCCGGCTGACATTTGTCTTTAAAGGAGTTCCGTGTCTTCACATCCGATCCGTGTCGCAATCGTCGGCGTAGGCAACTGCGCCGCATCGCTGGTCCAGGGCGTCCAGTACTACAAGGACGCTGACCCCAAGGCCACCATCCCGGGCCTGATGCACGTTGAGTTCGGCCAGTACCACGTGGGTGACGTCGAGTTCGTCGCAGCATTCGATGTGGACGGCAAGAAGGTCGGCAACGACCTCGCCGACGCAATCCTGGCCAGCGAAAACAACACCATCAAGATCGCCGACGTCCCGCCCACCGGCGTCACCGTCCAGCGCGGCCACACCCTCGACGGCTTGGGCAAGTACTACCTCGAGACCATCGAGCAGTCCACCGAGGAACCCGTTGACGTGGTGCAGGCCCTCAAGGACGCCAAGGTTGACGTCATGGTCTGCTACCTGCCCGTTGGCTCCCAGGAAGCAGCCGAATTCTACGCCCAGTGCGCCATCGACGCCGGCGTGGCTTTCGTCAACGCCCTGCCCGTCTTCATCGCCGGAACCAAGGAGTGGGCTGACAAGTTCACCGCCGCCGGTGTCCCGATCGTGGGCGACGACATCAAGAGCCAGATCGGCGCCACAATCACCCACCGCGTCATGGCAAAGCTCTTCGAAGACCGCGGCGTCACCCTGGACCGCACGTACCAGCTGAACGTCGGCGGCAACATGGACTTCAAGAACATGCTGGAGCGCGACCGCCTCGAGTCCAAGAAGATCTCAAAGACCCAGGCCGTCACCTCCAACGTCGAGGCCGAACTGGCCGCCAAGGACGTCCACATCGGCCCGTCCGACTACGTCCAGTGGCTCGACGACCGCAAGTGGGCCTTCGTCCGCCTCGAGGGCCGCAACTTCGGCGATGCCCCTGTCTCGCTGGAGTACAAGCTGGAAGTCTGGGACTCGCCCAACTCCGCCGGGGTGATCATCGACGCCATCCGCGCTGCAAAGATCGGCCTGGACCGCGGCATCGGCGGCCCGCTGCTCTCCGCTTCGAGCTACTTCATGAAGTCGCCGCCGGAGCAGTTCAACGACGACCTCGCCCGCGAAAAGGTGGAAGCCTTCATCCGCGGCGACCTGGAGCGCTAACCCCCTCCTGCCGGTGCCACAACGCTCCCTCACCTTCGGGTGGGGGAGCGTTTGCCGTATCCGACGCTCTCTCACCTCCTGCAGCTTTTCCCGGGACGCCCTCTCACCTCCTGCAGGTTTTCCCGGGACGCCCCATCACCTTCTGCGGGTTTTTTGGGATGCCCCATCAGCTTCTGCGGGGTTTTCTGGGATGCCCCATCACCTCTTGTGGGTTTCTCCGGGATGCCCCATCAGCTCCTGTGGGGTTTTCTGGGATGCCCCATCACCTTCTGCAGGGTTTCCTGGTACGCCCCTTCACCTCCTGCTGGTTCTTCCAGAACGCTCTACCAGGTGTGCCGCCGCGCTTCCTCACCCGGTACTGACGAAACCTGCTGCGAACGGATGATCCACCCACCCCGTGCGAAGGTGCCTCTTGATTAGCCCTACGGCTCGCTCGAAACCCTCAGCGAGGTCCTCTGACTTCAGCACTAGGACCGTCCAGCCTGCCGATTCGAAGGCCTTGTCACGCCGTCTGTCGCTAAATTGCTGGGCATCGAGCAGATGATGCCCGCCGTCGTACTGTATGGCGAGGCGATGGTGACGGTAACCAAGATCGGCAGTGGGCGAGGCGACTTCATCCGGCCGAAGCGCAATTTGGAGGTCAGGCTCCGGCAGATGTGCATCAGCTAGGGCTAGTCGGAGCATGGATTCCGGCGCCGAATCAGCTCCAACCCGCATCAGCTCAAGGGCTTCCCGGGCGCGGACGACGCCTTGAAGGTTGGGGTGTCGTCCAACCAAGGCGCGGAGCCCGTCCAGTGTGTCGAAAGGCTCTGACCTGCCTTCGAATTGTGCACGGGGGACGCGAATGATCTGATCTCCCAGACAGATCAAGTCCGTTAAGGACAATCGGCGGGCCAGATCGAGCCAAGTTCGCGAACGCGTACTGATGCGGATACCTCCAACGCACTCAATTTCCTCACCCGTTGCTATGACGGAATGTGCAATGACGCCTTTCCTGCGCACTTGCGGCAGACTCTTGGGCTTGCTCAGATGCAGCTCGGTCGAGTCGGATAGCCAAGGCGGCAGCAGCTGGCAATGGAGCCGCGCCGCCGTGACGTGGGAAATCCAAGCTCCAGGTGACACCTCGGATAGAGCCCGTGCGGCTGTTTCGAGATCAAAGCTCCAGCCCGCCGGACGATAGAGTCCCCGGCTCACATGAGCTAGGTCACTGGCCCGAAGTCTGCTGGCCTTGACGCCCAGGGCCTGAGCAGCGGTAAAGGTGAATGGTGCGCCAGCCAAGAGCGGTGGCAGATCAATGGGCCTGTGCATGTTGGCCAGTGTTGCCCAAAATGCGAATCCCTGCAGAAGTTATCAACAGGTGGAGCGGACAGCTGCGAAATCTGATGGGGCGTTGGTGGGGTGGGGGCGGGAGGTGATGGGGCGTTGGTGGAGTGGGGGCGGGAGGTGATGGGGCGTTGGGTTAGGTGAGGCCTACGGGGTTGCCGGCGTCGTCCACGTCCATGCGCAGGGCAGCCGGGACGGCGGGGAGGCCGGGCATCGTCATCACGGCACCGGTCAGCGCCACGATGAACCCGGCTCCGGTCTTGGGCAGCAGGTCGCGCACGTGGATGGTGAAGCCCTTGGGGGCGCCCAGCCGGGAGGCGTCGTCGGTGAAGGAGTACTGGGTCTTGGCCATGCACACCGGCATGCCGCCCCAGCCGTTCCGCTCGATATCGGCCAGCCGCTTCAGAGCCGGGACCGAAAAATCCACCCCGTCCGCCCCGTAGATCTCCTGCACGATGGTCCGGATCTTGTCCTCCACAGACAGCTCCAGTGAATAAAGGTGCCGGAAGCTGTTGGGCCGGGACAGCACCTGCGCCACCAGCGCGGCCAGCTCATCACCACCGTCCCCACCGCCACCGCGCCCCCAAACGTCTGCAACAGCGGCGGGAACCCCTTCGGCGGCACACCACGCCAGGAGCCAGTCGAGCTCCTCCTGCGAATCGGAGGAGAACCGGTTGATGGCCACCACGGGGGTGACGCCGAACTTCTCCACGTTCCGCACATGCCGGCGCAGGTTCGCCACTCCCGCCTCCAGGGCCGCCAGGTCCGGCCGCGTGAGCTGATCCTTGGCCACCCCGCCCTGCATCTTCAGAGCCCGCACCGTGGCCACCACCACGACGGCGGACGGCGCCAGGCCGCCAACGCGGGCCTTGATGTCCATGAACTTTTCAGCACCAAGATCAGCGCCGAAGCCGGCTTCGGTCACCACGATGTCCGCCAGCCGGCGCGCCGTCTGCGTGGCGATCAGCGAGTTGCAGCCGTGCGCGATGTTCGCAAACGGACCGCCGTGGACCAGGGCCGGCGTGCCCGCGATGGTCTGCACCAGGTTGGGCTTGATGGCCTCCTTCAACAGCAGTGCCAGGGCACCCTGGACGCCGAGGTCAGCCACGGTGACGGGAGAGCGGTCAAACGTATAGCCGAAGGTGATCCGTCCCAGCCGTTCCCGGAGGTCGGCCAAGTCCGTGGCGAGGCAGAACACCGCCATGATTTCGGATGCCACCGTGATGTCGAAACCGTCCTGCCGGGGGACTCCCTGGGTGGGCCCGCCAAGGCCGATGACCACCTCGCGCAGGGCCCTGTCGTTCATGTCCAGCACGCGCTTGAACGTCATGCGCCGGGGATCGACGTTCAGCTGGTTGCCCTGGTAGATGTGGTTGTCCACCAGGGCCATCAGCGCATTGTTGGCCGACGTGATGGCATGGAAATCGCCGGTGAAGTGCAGGTTGATCTCGTCCATTGGCAACACCTGGGAGTAGCCGCCTCCGGTGGCACCGCCCTTCATGCCGAGGACCGGGCCCAGCGAGGGCTCCCGGAGCGCGATCATCACGCTGTGTCCGGCCCGGGCCAGGGAATCGGCAAGGCCAACGGTGGTGGTGGATTTCCCTTCACCGGCCGGGGTGGGGGACATGGCCGAGACCAGCACTACCTTCCCGGCGGGAGGCGGGGCGTCCAGCCGGGCGGGATCGATCTTCGCCTTGAACCGCCCGTACTGTTCAACGGCTTCGGCATTGATCCCGGCAGCGGCAGCGATCTCCCCGATGGGCCGGATACGGGCTGCGCGGGCGATCTCGAGGTCGGTAGGGAAATCAGACATCCTTGTCCTTTCCTGGAGCGGCTGGCGCCACGAACCTGCCGGAGCACCTGCCCCAAAACTAACAGCCCCGCAGCACCAGCACCCGCAAGAAAAAATCAGGATGCGGGAACGGCCGGGACGAGCCGGGGCCCCACGTGGCGGTCGACGGCGGCATGGTAGCTTTCGAGCGTGATGGCGGCGGTGCGGGCCCAGCCGGAGTTCTGGGCACGGATGGCGGCGGCGCGTCCCATGTCCTCGCGGGTGGCGGGATCGTCGTACAGGGCCTCGAGTGCGTCGGCCCAGTCGGCGGCGTGGTGCCCGTCCACCAGCAGCCCGGTCCGGCCGTGGAAGATGGCCCGCGACAGTCCGCCCACCCGGGTGGCCACCACGGGCGTGCCGCAGGCCTGGGCCTCCAGGGCCACGAGTCCGAAGGATTCGCTGAAGGAAGGCATCACCACAACGTCAGCCGCGCGGAACCAGGCCGCAAGCTCCGGTGCCTTCACCGGCGGAAGCTGCGTGACGACGTCGTCCATTTCCGCCTCGGCAACCAGCCGCCGCAGGTTGAACTCCTTGTTTCCGCTCAGCGACCCCAAAATGGTGAGCCGGAGGTCGATGTCCGGCCGCCGTCGCCGGAGCAGGGCGGCGGCCTTGACCAGGATCTGGGGACCCTTCAGCCGCTGGATGCGCCCCGCGAACAGCAGGTGGAAGGTGCCCGGTGCGATGCCGCGCTCCGCCCGTGACCGGGTCCGGAATGCCGGCGTGAAAGTACTGAGGTCCACACCCGGCGGGGCGATATCGATGCGGTCGTACGTGGCTCCGTAGTGCGACACCAGCTCCGCCGCCTCCGAGCTGGTGTTCGCGATCAGCCGCTCCGCGCCGTCCACGATGCGGTGCTCCCCGAGCTCGCGCCGCCGCGGCTCGGGCTGCTCGCCGGACTCCAGCAGCAGGTTCTTGACCTTCGCCATGGTGTGCATGGTATGCACCAGCGGCACGCCCCACAGTTCGGACAGCTCCAGGCCGGCGATGCCCGACACCCAGTAGTGCGAATGGATGACGTCGTACCGGCCGTGCGGCTGCCGGCGGCGGATCTGTTCAATCTCGGCCACCATGCTGTGCAGCAGTCCGGGAAGTTCTTCCTTGGGAATCTTTTTCGGCGGGCCGGCCAGGACGTTGTGCACGCAGACCCCTGGATCGGGATGTTCGACGGCGGGCTGCCCCGCGGAGGTGGCGCGGGTGAAGATCTCGACTTCCACGCCCGCCTCGGCCAAGGCGGACGCCAGTTCCCGGATGTAGACGTTCATCCCGCCCGCATCACCGGACCCGGGTTGCTCCATGGGGGAGGTGTGGAGGGAGAGCAAAGCGACCCTGCGGATCAATGCCACGGGACCTCCTTCCGGCCGCCGGCGCGAGTGGGTGCCGGTTCAGTGCGCATTCGATAAAACACTACTCCCTCCCCTCCCGCCGGCCGATGTGTGTTAACTCCGGGCCCCGCCCCACAGCTCCCGCAGGGCAGGGAAAGCGCGCTCGTAACCGGCCAGGAGCTGTCCGGCCAGGTCCGCCGAGTCCACCAGCGGATGGCGGGCGAAGGCCTGCAGGGCGGCATCCCGGTTGCCGTCCGTGGCGGCCCGGACCGTGAGCCGTTCGACGTCCTTGACCCGGTTAAGCAGCTCACGCTTCGATTCCGGCGGTGCCTGCTGGGGCAGCGGCAGCGCGCCGTCGGGGGTTACCGTGCAGGGAAGTTCGACGACGGCGTCCGCCGGCAGTCCCGGGATGGCGGCCCGCGGTTCGGCTGCTTCGGCCGCGGCGGGCTCGGCTGCCTCGGGCAGGGAGTTCCGGGTGTTGAGGATCAGCTGCGTGATGCCACCACCGCAGAGCGCGCTCATGGCGGCCAGCGCAACGCGTTCATAGCCGCCGCCGGCCAGATCGTCCTCGTCCCGGTGTTCGCCTTCGGCCCGGGCCTCGGCCAGGTAGCCTTCCTCACGGGAGCGCCGTGCCTCTTCCCACAGGCGGTACGCCTCCCCACCGGCAGCGGCCAGCCGCGGATACAGCTCCTGCTGCTGGCTGTGGATGGTCTCTCCGCGGGTGCTGGCCATCGCCTGCATTGCCTGCCGTGCTTCCCCTGCACGGTAGTAGTAGTACAGGTATTCGTTGGGCAGCGCGCCAAGGCTCGCCAGGAAGGGCTGCGGGAACAACCTTCCTTCCTCAAAGGACTGCAGGGCGCGGGGGTCGGCGAGCAGGTCCGGAAGCACGTCCCGCCCGGCGGACTCCAGCCGGTAGAGCCAGCCCAGGTGGTTCAGCCCGTAGTAGCCCACGCCGTCGAGCCGTCCCTCAGGCAGCGCCAATCCGGCCGCATGCGCGGCGCGGTACACCAGGCCGCCCGCCGAGTCGCAGATGCCGATGGCCCGGCGGCCCAGCACGGGAAGCAGCGCCTCGGTGACCATGCCGGCCGGATTGGTGAAGTTGATCAGCCACGCCTCGGGACAGTGGTCCTTCATCAGCCGGGCAAGTTCCAGCATGCGCGGGATGGTCCGCAGGGCGTACGAGATGCCCCCGGCCCCGGTGGTTTCCTGACCCAGCAGCCCGAGGTCCTGGGCCACCCGTTCATCCGCAACCCGGCCCGCGGTGCCGCCGGGGCGGATGGCAGCGAACACCATCTGCGTTCCGGCGAGGGCGTCCGGAAGGCTGGTGGTGGCCCGGATCGGAAGACGGGAACCCGGTCCGGCGGGCATACTCCGCAGCACGGCGGTGACGGCGTCGAGGCGGGCGGGGTCGACGTCGTACAGCACCAGTTCGGTGGCCAGGCCGGCAAAGCGGCCCGAGACCAGTGCCCGGTAGATAAGCGGCACCCGGAAACCCCCGCCGCCGGCAATCAGAAGCCGCATAACCAGCAGTCTAGGCCCGGATTGGCTTGTCCCTGGCGCAAAGCAGGGCGTCCACTATCGGATGTCAGCGGCAGGGCGTATCGTGCCGGACATGGAAGCGATCCCAGCCCGGCCTTTCGATCCCCTGGCCGGCGTCCGCTCGCCCTCCGAACCCGGGTTTGACCTCCTCCTGGCCGGAACGGTGTTCCAGGACATCATTTTCACGGGCCTTCCCCATAGCCCGGAGCCCGGCACCGAAATCTGGAGCGACGGCATGGGCAGCTGTCCCGGCGGCGTGGCCAACCAGGCAATCGCCGCCGCCCGCCTGGGACTCCGGACCGGCCTGGCTGCCGCGTTTGGCGACGACGGCTACGGCGACTTCAACTGGAAAATCCTTTCCAGCCAGGAACACGTGGACCTCAGCCTGTCCCGGCGCGTCCCCGGCTGGCACTCGCCGGTAACCGTCTCGCTCTGCGTGGAGAAGGACCGGTCCATGGTGACCCACGGGCACGCCGCTCCGGTGACGTCCTCGGAACTGATCGGCATCCCTCCTCCCGCGCTCGCCGGCATTGCGGAGGTGGGGGTTGAGGTGGAGCCCTGGGCGAAAGCGGCGCACCAGGCAGGGGTGAAGCTGTTCGGCGACGTTGGCTGGGATCCCACCGGGGAATGGGCGCCCGTCCGGCTCGAGAACCTGCAGTACTTCCACGCGTTCCTGCCCAACCAGCGCGAGGCCATGGCCTTCACCGGCAAGGACGATGCGTGGAGCGCCCTGTACGCGCTGGCGGACCGGGTCCCGGTGGCCGTGGTGACACTCGGGCCGCAGGGCGCCATGGCGGTGGATTCGGAGACGGGGGAGGAGGAGTGGGTGCCGTCCCTGCCCGTGAAGGCTTTCGATCCCACCGGAGCCGGTGACTGCTTCGACGCCGCGTTCATTGTGGGCAGCTTGGCCGGCTGGCCGCTGGGCAACAGGCTGCGCTTTGCCAACCTGTGCGCCTCGCTGGCAGTGCAGGAGGTGGGCGGGTCGCTTGCAGCACCCGGCTGGGGGGACATCGCCGACTGGTGGAAACGCGCCAACGCCCGGCCCGAACGGCAGATGAGCCAGTGGCTGCGGCGCTTCGGGTTCCTCGCGGAGATTATCCAGGACGTCCCGCTGGCAGCGCAGCGCAGGGCCGCTGCCACCATCGCGCACCTTTCGGATGCCTGACCGACGTACGTGCCGCGCCGTGCCGCCCGGGACAACATCCCAGTCAGGAGGCGCCCTCGGCAACGGCCTCAGGCCAGCCGCCTGTTCCGGAATCCGGGCTGCCCGGCCGTGATTATTCGGCAAGAAGTGCCCGCACTAGAATCACTAAGGTGACTTACCCCGCAACAACCGGTGAATTCAGCGCTGCCCCCGGACAGGACCCCCGCTACGAGCGGTCCGCCGTGATCGACCTTGAGGCCATCCGGCACAACGTCCGCCGGCTCGCCGCCGCCGCGTCCCCGGCGAAAGTCATGGCCGTCGTCAAGGCCGATGCCTACGGGCACGGCGCCGTTCCCGTGGCGCGGGCAGCAATCGAAGCCGGCGCCGCCTGGCTGGGCGTTGCGCACATCTCCGAAGCCCTTGCATTGCGGGCCGCCGGCATCGACGCGCCGCTGCTCGCCTGGCTGCACACCGTGGACAGCAACTTCGGGGCCGCGGTGGCCGCCGGCGTCGACATTGGCTGTTCAGGGTGGGAGCTCGAACGCATTGTGGCGGCAGCCCGGGAGCAGGAGCGCCCCGCCCGCATCCACCTGAAAGTGGACACCGGCCTGGGACGCAACGGCGCCACCCTCGATACCTGGGACCACCTGGTGGGCGAAGCCATGGAGTACCAGGACCAGGGGCTGCTGCGCGTGGTGGGCATCTTCTCGCATCTGGCCGTCGCGGATGAGCCGGAGCGGCCCGAAACCGACCAGCAGCTGGCGGCATTCCGCGAAGCCCTGGCTGTTGCCGAAGACGCGGGCGTGGACCCGGAAGTCCGGCACCTGGCCAACACTCCCGCCACGCTCTCCCGGCCGGACACGCACTTCGACCTGGTCCGCGCAGGCCTGGGCATCTACGGGCTCTCGCCCTTCGACGGCCAAACCTCCGCGGAACTCGGGCTCCGGCCCGCCATGACGCTCCGGACCCTGGTGTCCCAGTGCAAGGAAGTACCGGACGGGCAAGGGGTGTCCTACGGCCTCCGCTATCACACCAGCGGGCGCAGCACCCTGGCCCTCATCCCCACGGGCTACGCCGACGGCGTGCCGCGCGTTGCCACCGGCGGCCCCGTCCGGGTTGCCGGCAGGACATACCCCGTGGTGGGCCGGATCGCCATGGACCAGATGGTGATCGACCTCGGCGACGCCGGTCCGGCCGGCGCGGGACTGCTGGGTGCCGAGGCCGAACTGTTCGGGAACGGTGACGACGGCGGCCCCACCGCCGATGACTGGGCGCGCGCCGCCGGGACCATCAACTACGAGATCGTCACCCGCATCAGTCCCCGGGTCCCGCGTCGCTTCGTCAACGAACAGGACGCGTCCGCCGCCCTCAACACGGAGGGAGCAGCGTGAACGCCTTCGAACCGCCGGCCGTGCCCAACTGGGAAAAGACCTTCACGGCGACGACGGCGGACCAGACCCACGCGTTTGGCGCCGCCCTCGCCGGGGTGCTTGAAGCCGGGGACCTGCTGGTGCTGTCCGGCGAGCTGGGGGCCGGGAAAACCACCTTCACCCAGGGGCTGGGGGAGGGGCTCGGCGTCCGTGCCGGAGTCATTTCACCCACGTTCGTCCTGGTCCGCATCCATCCCAACCTGCCCGACGGTCCGCGCCCCGGCGGCCCCGACCTGGTGCACGTGGACGCCTACCGCCTGGGCTCGGCCGCCGAGATCGACGACATTGACCTGGAAAACACCATGGACTCGTCCGTGACGGTGGTCGAGTGGGGACATGACCGGGTGGAGCACCTGAGCGACAGCCGGATCGAGATCGACCTGCACCGTGCCGTCGGACTCAGCGCCATTGGGTTGGGCGACGCTGGATTGGGCGGCACTGGCCTGGGCGACGTCGCTGCCGGCACGTCCTCCGGCAACGGAGCCGGAACCCTGGACTTCGACACCGAAGACACCGACGAGCCGCGCACCATTGTGATGCGCGGGTACGGTCCGCGATGGCCGGCAGCCCCCGAACTGGGAACCCCGGAACCGGGAACCCCGGAAATCGGGACAGCAGAGCCCGGCGCCCCGGAAGGGAAAGACTGATGCTGATCCTCGCCATTGACACCTCCGCCGTTTCCAGCGCCGCGCTGGTTTCGGATGACGCGCTGGAAGGCGTGGTTGCCAGCTTCTCCACCGAGGACACCCGCAGCCATGCCGAAGTGCTGGCTCCGGGCATCGCGGACATGCTTGCCGACGCCGGCGTCACCGGACAGGACATCGACGCCCTGGTGGTGGGCGTGGGGCCCGGCCCGTTCACCGGCCTGCGCTCCGGAATTGCAACGGCGCGCACCCTGTCCTTTGTCTGGGGCAAGCCCCTTCACGGCCTGATGAGCCTGGACGCCGTGGCCCTGGAAGTGGCTGAGTCCACCGCCGCCGTCCCCGAATTTTTGGTGGTGACCGACGCGCGGCGCAAGGAGGTCTACTGGGCCCGCTACAGCCTTGCCGAGGGGAAGCTGCCCCGGCTCGAGGACGGTCCGCACGTCGGCTTCGCCGCGGACCTGCCGGACCTTCCCGCCTTTGGGGCCGGCGCCGGGCTCTACGCCGACACGCTGCGCGCAGATCCCGAATTCGCCCAGGAGCAGCCGGACGCGCTCTATCTGGGCCAGTTCGCGCTTGCCCGGCTGGCCTCCGGCAACGGCCTCCTGGATTCCACGCCGCTGTACCTGCGCGAATCCGACGCGCAGGTGCCCGGACCGAGGAAGAGGGCACTGTGAGCACCACCCCGGATCCGCGAACTGCAGGAATTACCGTGCGGGACATGACCCTCGACGACGTAACCGCCGTCAGCGTCCTTGAGCAAAAACTGTTCCCCATCGACGCCTGGCCCCTGCAGATGTTCCTGGATGAGCTGGCCCAGCCGGAAACCCGGCGCTACCTGGTGGCCGAAAGCGCCGACGGCATCGTGGGGTACGCCGGCCTGATGTGCATCGAACCCATCGCGGACGTCCAGACGATCGCCGTCGTCCCTGATTATGAAGGCCGGGGGATCGGCACCACGCTGCTGACCGCCCTCATCGATGAAGCCCGTCGCCGGTACGCCGCGGACCTCCTCCTCGAAGTCCGCGCGGACAACCCGCGGGCGCAACGTCTGTACCTGCGCTTCGGGTTCGAGCAGATCCACGTCCGCCCCCGGTACTACCGCGACGGCGTCGATGCCCTGATCATGAGGCTCCAGCTCACCGGCGACGAGGAAACACGTGAAGGAGGCCAGCCATGAACCGTTCCCAGCCACTGGTCCTGGGCATTGAATCATCCTGCGACGAGACCGGCGTTGGCATCGTCCGCGGGACCACGCTCCTGACCAACACCGTGTCCTCATCCATGGACGAGCACGTCCGCTTCGGCGGCGTCATCCCGGAGATCGCCTCGAGGGCCCACCTGGACGCGTTCGTGCCCACACTGGAGCAGGCACTGTCCGACGCCGGCGTCAGCCTGGACGAGGTGGACGCCATCGCCGTCACCTCCGGCCCCGGACTCGCAGGCGCACTGATGGTGGGAGTCTGCGCCGCCAAGGCACTGGCGGTGGCCACCGGGAAGCCGCTGTACGCCATCAACCACCTGGTGGCGCATGTGGGCGTGGGGCTGCTGGACGGCAAATGGAAAGACGGTAACGGCAACGAGGCCCCGCAGCTCCCGGAAAACCTGGGCGCCCTGCTGGTATCCGGCGGACACACCGAAATCCTCAGGATCAACAGCATCACCGACGACGTCGTGCTGCTGGGCTCCACCATCGACGACGCCGCGGGAGAGGCCTACGACAAGGTGGCCCGCATCCTGGGCCTGGGCTACCCCGGCGGGCCGGCCATCGACAAGGTGGCCCGCACCGGCAACCCGAAGTCCATCCGCTTCCCCCGGGGCCTCAGCCAGCCCAAGTACATGGGCACCGCGGAAGAGCCGGGCAAGCACCGCTACGACTGGTCCTTCAGCGGACTCAAAACGGCCGTGGCCCGGTGCGTGGAGCAGTTCGAAGCCCGGGGCGAGGACATCCCGGTGGCCGACATCGCCGCCGCATTCCAGGAAGCCGTGGTGGACATCATCTCCTCCAAGGCCGTCCTGGCCTGCCGGGAGCACGGCATCAAGGACGTCCTGCTGGGCGGGGGCGTTGCGGCCAACTCACGCCTGCGTGAACTGACCGGCCAGCGTTGCGCCTCGGCCGGCATCCGGCTCCACGTGCCGCCCCTGGATTTGTGCACGGACAACGGCGCCATGGTGGCCGCTCTGGGCGCGCAGCTGGTGATGGCCGGAGTGGAACCGAGCGGAATCGGCTTCGCGCCGGACTCGTCCATGCCGGTCACCTCGGTGTCGCTCCCCGCCTGAAGCCTGCTGGCCAGGCGACCCGTCGCGGGGCACTTTGGGGGCATCGCCGTCGTACATCACGACGGCGGCCGGCGTGTCCGTGCTGAAGTGCCCCGTTTCGGTGGGGGAGGTCAGGCGGTGGGGCCGTTCCGCATCTGCTTGACGAGGTCCAGCACCACGGCCTGGAGGTCCCCGCCGTGCTCGGCGGCCACCTTCCGCTGGCGCTGGTACCCGGCCCCGCGGCGGATGATCTTCTCCACATCCGCGAGTTCGTCGGCGCAGCCCAGCTTGGCCGCCACAGGCTCCAGCCGGTTCAGGGTCTCCAGCAGGTGGTCCGTCACCAGCTGTTCCTTGCCCGCGGCGTCGAGGATGATGATGGCGTCCATGCCGTAGCGGGCGGCCCGCCACTTGTTCTCCTGGATGTGCCAGGGCGGCATGGTGGGGATGCTGCCGCCGTTGTCCAGGGTGGTGGAGAATTCGTCCACGAGGCACTGGGTGAGCGCGGCGATGGCGCCCACTTCCTCCAGGGTGGCCAGGCCGTCGCAGATGCGCATTTCGATGGTGCCCAGGTTCGGGACCGGCCGGATGTCCCAGCGGATCTCGGACAGGGTATCGATCACGCCGGTGGTGAACATGTCCTGGACGTAGGACTCGTACTCAGCCCAGGACTGGAACTGGAACGGCAGGCCGGCCGTGGGCAGCTGCTGGAACATCAGGGCGCGCTGCGATGCGTAGCCGGTGTCCTCGCCGCCCCAGAACGGGCTGGACGCGGAGAGCGCCTGGAAGTGCGGGAAGTAGTTGACCAGCCCGTCCAGTACCGGGAGGGCCTTCTCCCGCTGGTCCAGCCCCACGTGCACGTGCACGCCGTAAATGACCATCTGCCGGCCCCACCACTGGGTACGGTCGATCAGCTTCGCGTAGCGGGCCTTGTCCGTCACGGGCTGCAGCTGCGGCGGGCTGAACGGGTGGCTGCCCGCGCAGAAGAGTTCCACGCCCATCGGGTCCGTGATCTCCCGGACGGCTGCCAGGGACCGGCTCAGGTCCTCCTTGGCTTCGGCGGCCGTTTCACAGATGCCCGTGACCAGCTCCACCGTGTTCAGCAGCAGTTCCTGCTTGATGTGGGGGTGTTCGTCGTCCTCGTTCAATTCCGGATGGCGGGAGGCCACGCCGCGGAGCACTTCGTTGGCTACAGAGGCGAGCTCACCGGTGCTGCCGTCCACCAGCGCGAGCTCCCATTCAACACCAAGGGTTGATTGCCTCGATGAAGCGAAGTCAATCTTCACGCGTTTCCTTACTGTCCGGTTTGCCGCTGGCTGACGCCGCTCACGGGCTGCTGCCGGCAGGCGAACGGGTGGTTCAAGTCTAGTGCAGGGGTAGCATCGTATTGATGGTCCCGTTCCAACACCTGCGTGACAGTACCCACAAAACCTTTCCCCTCCTCGCGGCAGTATCCGCCCTGGCCCTCGCCTCCTGCACCCCCGCCCCGGCGCCCGGGCCGTCGTCGCCCGCCACCACCGCGTCACCTTCACCGTCCGCGTCGCCCACCCCAACACCGCGTACGACGCCGTCCCCCACCGCCGCGTCCCCATCACCTGATCCGGGTTCCCGGCCCCTGGGCTGGGGCCCGCTCCAGCGGGACCAGGACGCCGCCGCGGCGGCCGTGGCCGGCATGACAACCGAGGAAAAAGCCGGGCAGGTCCTGCTGCCGTTTTTCACGGGCAAGGACGTGGAGGCCCACGCGGCCACCATCGAGCGGCTGCACCTTGCGGGATCCATCATCATGGGAGACAACGTTCCGCGGGACCCGCAGGGAAGGGTGGACGCTGCCGGCATGGCCGCCATCAACCAACGGCTCGCGCAGGCCACCGTTGCGGACGGCGACCCCTGGCCCGGCATGATCGCGGTGGACCAGGAAGGCGGCCTTGTGGTGCGACTGGGCACGCCGCTGACGGAGTGGCCCGCTCCCATGAGCTATGGTGCGGCCGGCAATGAGGGCCTCACCCGGGAGGCGGGGCAGGGCCTGGCCGGCGAGTTGGTACCGCTGGGCTTCAACACCGACTTTGCACCGGACACGGACGTCACCATGGGGCCCAAGGACCCCACCATCGGGGCGCGGGCCATGTCCGCGGACCCCGCCGCCGTTGCTGTGCACGGGGTGGCGTTCTCCCAGGGCATGCTCGCGGCAGGAGTCCTTCCGGTCGTTAAGCACTTCCCGGGCCACGGATCAGTGACGGCCGATTCCCACCTCAGCCTGCCGGTGCAGCCGGCCGGCGTCGAGGAACTCCGGGGCAGGGACTGGAAACCGTTCCAGGCCGCCATCGCCGCCGGGACACCCATGGTGATGACCGGGCACATTGCCGTGCCGGCGCTGGAACCCGGCGTCCCGGCGTCGCTCTCTGCCCCCACCTATGCCGCCTTGCGCGGCCTGGGATTCAAGGGCGTGGCGGTCACGGATGCGCTGAACATGGGCGCGGTGGCCAAGCAGTACCCCAGCGGGTCTGCTGCGGTGATGGCGCTCCAGGCGGGCGCGGACCTGCTGCTGATGCCAGCCGACGTGTCACAGGCGCATGCGGCCATCGTGGGGGCGGTCAAGTCCGGAAGCCTGCCCCCGGAAAGGCTGGACGAGGCCGCCCGGCGGGTGGCCACCATGATGGTCTGGCAGGGCAGGCGGGGTCCCGCGGCTGGTATCCCCGCAGGCAGCAGCGCCGCCGTGTCCGCCCGGGTCTCGGCCTCCGCCGTCACCGTCGTCTCCGGGCCGTGCACCGGGCCACTGGTTCCCGGAGCGGTCCGGGTGGCCGGCGGCGGGCCCGGAGACCGGGAACGGTTCGAGGCGGCCGCCGCCCGCGCTGGTCTTGCCCTGGGCTCAGGGCCGCTGGTGAACCTGATCGGGTTCGGCGGGCGTCCCGCCGGAGGGGACATCGAGGTGGCCCTGGACGCCCCCTGGCCGTTGCAGGGTTCGCCGGCGCCGGTCAGGCTGGCGCTGTACGGCCGCACCGACGCTGCCTTCGACGCGCTCGCGGCCGTGCTGGCAGGCAAGGCGACGGCACCCGGGAAGCTGCCTGCCGCCGTCGGAAGCGTCCCGGCAGGCACCGGCTGCGCCTGACCCAAGTAAGTAGCGTCAACTGTCGTTCTGGCGGCTGAAAACGACAGTTGGCGCTACCCAGTTGGGGGAGTGCGGGTTTAATGGTCGGGTGCCCATTCTGAATAAAGACATGACTCTCTGCATCTCGCTCTCGGCCCGTCCCAGCAACAACGGGACCAGGTTCCACAACCACCTGTACGAACAGCTGGAGCTCAACTGGATCTACAAGGCGTTTGCCCCCACCAACCTGGAGCAGGCCATTGCCGGAGTCCGCGGCCTGGGCATCCGCGGGTGCGCCATCTCCATGCCCTACAAGGAAGACGTCATCGCGCTGGTGGATGAGATGGACCCCTCCGCCAAGGCCATCGATTCCGTGAACACGATCGTCAACACCGACGGCCACCTCAAGGCGTACAACACGGACTACACCGCCATCGAACAGCTGCTTGCCACCAATCCGGTGCCCACCGGCTACTCGGTCCTGGTCCAGGGTGCGGGCGGCATGGCCAAGGCCACCGTGGCGGCGCTGCGGGATGCCGGGTTCACCGACGTCACGGTGATTGCACGGAACGAAGCGACAGGGCGGGCGCTGGCCGAGCAATACGGGTTCCGGTGGCGTGCCGCGCTCGACGGCGGCACGGCGGACGTGATCATCAACGTCACCCCCGTGGGGATGGCCGGCGGGGCGGAATCGGACGCGCTGTCCTTCCCGGCCGAGGCCATTGACGCCGCGCGGCTCGTTTTCGACGTGGTGGCACTGCCCGCCGAGACCCCGCTGATCCGCGCCGCCCGCGCCGCCGGAAAGCCGGTGATCACCGGAGCGGAGGTGGCCACCATCCAGGCGCTGGAACAGTTCGTCCTGTACACCGGAGTGCGGCCAAGCCCTGGGCAGGTGCGCGCGGCCGAGGAGTTCATGCGGGCGCAGTAACGGCCTTACAAGGCAGTAACGGGTTCCACCACGATGGCCACCCGGTCCTCCCCGATGCGGGTGAGGACCAGGGTTGCCGTTTTGGTGCCGCCCTTTTTCGCAGGGTTTTTTCCGCCGGGCAGGAGCTGCTTCCGGAGTTCCTCGGGAGTAACGGCGGTGCCGCGCTTCTTGATGTCCAGCACCGTGATGCCTTCGGCCTTCACCCACGCCTTGAGCACCTTGACGTTGTAGGGCATCACGTCCAGCACCTTGTAGGCCCGCGCGAAGGGGGTGTCAACGAGGGCGGGGGCGCAGATGTAGGCGATGTGCTCGTCCACCAGGTGGCCACCGAGCCCAAGTGCGACGTCGGCAACGAGCCCGGCGCGGATGACCGCGCCGTCGGGTTCGTACAGGTAGCCTTCCACGGGACCCACCGGCGCTTCCGGCCCGGCCCCGAAGTCCTCGCCGCTGGTCAGCTCGGCGGCGCCGCTGGGCCCAAGCACCAGGGCTGCGCGGCGGACGCCGGGCCGCCGCACGGCGTTGAACCACAGTGCCACCTCGGTGACGTCGCCGGCCACCGAGACCCACTGTGCCTCGCAGTTGTGCGGGACGGAGTCATGCGGCATGCCGGGCCCCATCTTCACCCCCACGGCCTTGCCGGACGCGGCCAGGGCTTCAACGAAGGACAGCGGCGGCGAAAAGGCTTCTGGATCCCAGATGCGCTTGGTGCCCGAGGTGGAGGTGACCCGGCGGGCGGGGTCCAGCCAGACGCCGTCGATGCCGTCCAGCGGAACCGCGGTGGCGTCCGCATGGACCACCGTGGCGTTCGGAAACGGGATGAGGTTCACGGTGGCGCAGGCCGCCGTGGTCTCATCCATTTCGACGGCGGTGACGGTCACGTCAAGGGACGCCAGGGCGAGCGAATCGGCGCCCAGCCCGCAGCCCAGGTCTGCCACATGGCTGATCCCCGCGCCGGCAAACCGCTGCGCGTGCCGGGCGGCAACGTTCAGGCGGGTGGCCTGTTCCAGACCTGCCTGGGTGAAGAGCATCTGCCGGGAAAACTCCCCGAATTTTGCTTCGGCCTTGGTGCGGAGCCTGGACTGGGTCAGGACGGCGGAGACCAGGTCGGGGGAGTGGCCGGCCTTCCGGAGGGCCGAATTGAGCTCGAAGGAGGAGTCCTCCTGGTAGGGGCCCAGGGACGCCAGCAGCTCCCAGCCTTCCGGGGTGAGCAGCGGTGCGATCTGGTCCTGGGGAGCGTGGGGCATGGGTTCCAGCCTAGTGGAGGAGGGCCCGGCGCTATGCCGATAGTGTTGAAAGCATGGAAGACAGCGCAGGCCCCCAGCAGTCCGGAGAACAGCAACCCACGGACCGGGGTCCCGCCAGGTATGCCCGTCCCGCCCTCATTGCGGCTTCCCTGGTGGCAGTGGTGTGCATCGCGCTGCTGGTGATCATTTTCTTCCTGGATACCTTCAACGCCACCGTCTATTCCGTGGGGGGCAACGACATCCAGGACGACACCCAGGAAGCCAGCGACATCCGCGGGTTGTATGCCGGCGCACGGGCGGGAAGCATCGTGTTCCTGGTGGCGTCCCTGCTCGCTGCCGCCGTTGCGGCCGTGGTGCTCTACCGCGGCAGGAATCAGGGAAGGCGGGATTCCGACGGCGGCGAGGACGTGGACTTCGACGACCTGGGACGCTGAGGCCGCTGGCCGGCGCTGGTCAGCAGGACCCCGGATATCACCAGGATTCCGCCCAGCACCTGTGCCGCGGTGATGGGCTGGCCGAGCAGCACGGTGATGATGGCGGTGAAGACGGCGATCAGGTTCAGGTAGTTGCCGGCGTTGGCCGCAGAAGTCCGCTTGAGTGCCAGGTTCCACAGCAGGTAGGAGCCCAGCGAGGGGAACAGGGCGATGAACGCCAGGGACCAGCCTTCGGCCGGAGTGGACGGCAGCCCGGCCCCGGTTGCTGCCGCGATGGGTGCCAGGACCACTGCAGCCATGGCCACCTGCACGGCCGTTGCGGTGATCGCGGGGAGGGCAAGCCGCCTGGCGATGATCGTGTAGAAACCCCAGACGGTGATGGCTGCCACAATCAGCAGCTCTCCGGTGTTGATGGAAAAGGTCAGCAGGCGGGACAGGTCGCCGCCTGACAAAACCATCAGCACGCCGGCCAGGCCCAGTGCGATCCCCAGCCAGCTCACCGGGCGCGGCCGGTCCTTGAGCAGGACCACGGCGAGCACCATGATCAGGGCCGGGTTGGCGGCCGTCACCAGGGAAGCGTTCAGGGCCGACGTGTGCTGCAGTGCGCTGTACAGCAGCAGGGTGTAGCCGCTCATGCCCAGAGCGCTCAGCAGCAGCAGTACCGGCCAGCGGCGCAGCACGGCGCGCCAGTCCGGCCGGTCAACGGCCTGCGCCAGCAGGAGCAGCGGCACCGCGGCCAGGGCCCAACGCCAGAAGGTCAGCTGCAACGGCTCCATGGTCTGCATCGCGGCTTGGCCCACCACGAAGTTTCCGGCCCAGAACAGGTTCGCAAGGATCAGGTATACGGCGGCTCGCACCGCTTCAATGTACACGCCACCGTGTACGCGGATGACGAAACGCTGGCACTCGCCTTGACCGAGTGCTAACCCGCACATAGAGTCTTCATTAGCACTCTCCCTAGGAGGGTGCTAACACATGAAGAGCTGCCAGCCAGGCTGCTGCCGGCACCGCGACGACGGTTTGCCAGCCACGGCGGAAAGCTTTCCAGTCCACGAATTTGCTGACGAAAAGGAGAGGTCCGAGTGTCGGTCTCTATTAAGCCTCTTGAGGATCGTATTGTTGTCCGCCCGCTCGAAGCCGAGCAGACCACGGCTTCCGGCCTGGTCATCCCGGACTCCGCACAGGAGAAGCCGCAGGAAGGCGAAGTTGTTGCAGTTGGCCCCGGCCGCTTTGAGGATGGCAACCGCGTTCCTGTCGACGTAGCCGTCGGCGACGTCGTCATCTACTCCAAGTACGGCGGAACCGAAGTCAAGACCGGCGGCACCGAGTACCTCGTGCTGTCCGCCCGCGACGTCCTGGCGATCGTCGTAAAGTAACTCTCCGGATCCCCGTGCCGCTGGTCATGCTTACTGCTGGTCAGCTGCGCGGGGTTCTGTCTTGAAAGGACAAAACCATGGCAAAGCAGCTTGCGTTTAACGACGCTGCCCGCCGGTCTCTTGAAGCCGGCATCGACAAGCTCGCCAACACCGTCAAGGTGACGCTCGGCCCCCGCGGCCGCAACGTTGTCCTGGACAAGAAGTGGGGCGCGCCCACCATCACGAACGACGGCGTCACCATCGCCCGCGAAGTCGAGCTGGACGACCCGTACGAAAACCTTGGCGCACAGCTGGCCAAGGAAGTAGCCACCAAGACCAACGACGTTGCCGGCGACGGCACCACCACCGCCACGGTCCTGGCCCAGGCACTGGTCAAGGAAGGCCTGCGCAACGTAGCTGCCGGCGCTGCTCCCGGCCAGATCAAGCGCGGCATCGAGGTTTCCGTCGAAGCCGTCGCTGCACGCCTGCTGGAGAACGCCCGTCCCGTTGAAGGCACCCAGGTTGCCAACGTTGCGGCCATCTCCGCGCAGAGCGAAGAGATCGGCGAGCTCCTGGCCGAGGCCTTCGGCAAGGTGGGCAAGGATGGTGTGATCACCATCGAGGAATCCTCCACCACGCAGACCGAACTGGTCCTCACGGAGGGCATGCAGTTCGACAAGGGCTACCTGTCCCCGTACTTCGTCACCGACGCGGAACGCCAGGAAGCAGTCCTCGAGGACGCCCTCATCCTGATCAACCAGGGCAAGATCTCCTCGGTGCAGGAATTCCTGCCGCTGCTGGAGAAGGCGCTGCAGAGCTCCAAGCCGCTGTTCATCATCGCCGAGGACGTCGACGGCGAGGCCCTGTCCACGCTGATCGTCAACCGCATCCGCGGCACCCTCAACGTGGTGGCCGTCAAGGCTCCGGGCTTCGGCGACCGCCGCAAGGCCATGCTGCAGGACATCGCCACCCTCACCGGTGCGCAGGTTGTCTCTCCGGAACTGGGCCTGAGCCTGGACTCCGTTGGCCTTGAGGTGCTGGGTACCGCCCGCCGCATCACGGTCACCAAGGACAACACCACCATTGTGGACGGCGCCGGCGCTGCCGAGGACGTTGCTGCACGCGTTGCCCAGCTCCGTGCCGAGCTGACCCGCACCGACTCCGACTGGGACCGCGAAAAGCTCCAGGAGCGCCTGGCCAAGCTGGCCGGCGGCATCGGCGTCATCAAGGTCGGCGCAGCCACCGAGGTTGAGCTGAAGGAAAAGAAGCACCGCATCGAAGATGCTGTTTCCTCCACCCGCGCCGCCCTCGAAGAAGGCATCGTGGCCGGTGGCGGTTCCGCCCTGATCCACGCGCTGAAGGCCCTCGACGAGGACCCGGCCGTCAAGGCACTCGAAGGCGACGCCGCCGCTGCAGTGGGCATCGTCCGCCGCGCGCTGGTCCAGCCGCTGCGCTGGATCGCCCAGAACGCAGGCTTCGACGGCTACGTGATCACCGCCAAGGTTGCCGAACTCGAAACCAACAACGGCTTCAACGCCAAGTCGGGCGAGTACGAGGACCTGATCGCTGCCGGCGTCATCGACCCCGTCAAGGTCACCCGCGCAGCCCTCCGCAACGCAGCCTCCATCGCTGCCCTGGTTCTCACCACCGAGACCCTGGTTGTGGAAAAGCCCACTGAGGAAGACGAGCACGCAGGCCACAGCCACAGCCACTGATTGCCGTCGTTTCACCCACAAAGACCGGTCCGGCATCTGCCGGGCCGGTTTTTTGTGCCCCTTTACTTCTTGACCGCGTAGCGCACGTGCGTGGCGAACGCCGAGCTCACCGTCTTGATGATGCCGAGGTTGATGTCCTGGCCGAAGCCGTCAAAAAGCCGCTTACCGGCACCGAGGATCACCGGTGCCGTCGAGAGCACGAGTTCGTCCACCCTCCCGGCGGCAAGTGCCTGCCGGATCACGTCCGCACCGCCGCCGATCGATACGTCTTTGTCCCCTGCCGCCTCAACCGCCCGCGCCAGGGCTTCATCGAGCCCGGACACGAAAGTGAACCCGGACGCCGCCGCCGGCTGGTCCTGTACCCGGTGGGTGAGCACAAACAGCGGCCCGCCGAACGGGTTGGTTCCTCCCCATGCCCCTGCAGCGTCATACATGCCCCGGCCGACGATGCCGGCACCCAGGCCGGCTTCCAGCTCGTCATAGAAATCCTTGTCGGGGCCCTGCATCGCGAAGTCATGTCCGCCGTCGTAGGTCCAGGGGCCGCCCATCACCCAGTAGTGCAGGCGTTCCCCGCCCTTGCCCAGGCCGTACCTGGGACCGTCGTCGGGGCCGGTGATGTAACCGTCAACTGACGTACTGATGGCTGCGATGACCTTGGCCATCAGGCGCCCTGGGTGGCTGGCATGTCCTGCGTCCTGACGTCGCCCGCCCGCTCGTAGACCAGCGACACCGATCCCTTGGGGAAGGTTCGCGCCGGCTCGGCGAGGCGGAAGGAGGCGGGGATGGTTCCGCCGTCGAAGAGGCGCTTGCCCTGCCCCAGGGTGACCGGATAGAGCCAAAGGTGGAGGCGGTCGATCACGTTGTCTTTGAGCAGTGAACGGATGAGGACGCCGCTGCCGAACATGTGCACCTCGCCGTAATCCTCACGAAGCCGGCCCGCGGCCGCGGCATCAGGCAGCACGGTGGTGCCGACCCACCCCGGAGCGGTCAGGCTGCTGGAAACGACGAACTTGGGCACCCGGTTGAACGTGGTGCCGACCATGTCGGACTGCTGCGGCCAATACCCCGCGAAAATGTCGTAGGTCTTCCGGCCTAGAAGCAGGGCGTCGATGCGGCCGATCTCCGCTCCGATGGCTGCGTCGGCCTCGTCATCGGACACCGGGGCCTGCCAGCCGCCGAAGCCAAAACCGCCTTCAGTGTCCTCTTCGCGGCCACCGGGCGCCTGGTAGACGCCGTCGAGCGTGATGAACAGGTTCGCGACGATGATTCCCATGCGTCCAGTCTGGAACTGCCTTCCGGAGCTGTCCATAGTGGACGGGATGGGCGTGGCAGACTGGTGCCATGCTGCTCGACGAGCTCGTGACAACCACGGACGCCGTCGCGTCCACCCGCTCCCGGCTCGCGAAGGTGGACCTCCTGGCCGGCCTCCTGCGCCGCCTCGAGCCCGCTGAAATCCCGGCTGCCGTGGGACTGCTCATTGCCAGGCCGCGGCAGGGCCGGGTAGGGATTGGCTGGCGCGGAATGACCGCGGCCATGGGGGAGCCGGCCGCCGAGCCGGGCCTTACCGTCGCCGACGTGGATGCTGCACTGGACCGGCTGCTCGCCGCCGCAGGCGCCGGATCTGCGGCCGAGCGCGCCGCGACACTCCGCGAGCTGACCGCGGCAGCCACCAAACGCGAGCAGTCATTCATCGCCGGAGTGCTGCTCGGTGAACTGCGCACCGGTGCACTCGAGGGTGTGCTGACGGATGCCATCGCCCGCGCCGCCGACCGGCCGGTGGACTCCGTGCGCCGCGCGGCAATGCTCTCCGGCGACCTAGGCGCGACCGCCCTGCTGGCGCTCACGGGTACGGCAGCGGAACTCGAGGAGGTAGGCCTCGTCGTCGGACGTCCCGTGCAGCCCATGCTCGCCGCCACTGCGGCCAGCGCCAGTGCGGCGCTGGAGGTCACCGGGGAAGCCTCCGTGGAATACAAGCTCGACGGCGCACGCATCCAGGTGCACCGCACCGGCGGTGAGGTGCGCATCTTCACCCGCACCCTGGCCGACGTGACCCACCGGCTGCCCGAGGTGGTGGACGTAGTGCGCGGCCTGCCGGTGAGCGATGTCATCCTCGACGGCGAGACCCTCGCGCTCGATGAGGACGGCGGACCCCGCCCCTTCCAGGAGACGATGTCCCGGTTCGGGGCGGACGCGGTGCGCACCACATTGCTGCATCCGTGGTTCTTCGACGTTCTGCATATCGACGGGCGGGACCTGCTGGAGGAACCGCTGTCCGAGCGCATCGGCGTGCTGGAGCGCATTGCCCCCGGGCACCGGATCCCGGGGGAGGTCACGGCGGATCCCGCCGTTGCCGAAAGGGTGGCACGCGAGGCGCTCGCCGCGGGCCACGAGGGTGTGATGGTGAAGGCGGTCGGATCGGCCTACGCAGCCGGGCGGCGCGGTTCCAACTGGATCAAAGTGAAGCCGGTGCTCACCTACGATCTGGTGGTGCTCGCCTGTGAGTGGGGTTCGGGACGGCGCACGGGTCTGCTGTCGAACCTGCACCTCGGCGCCCTCGACCCTTCCGGCGAGTTCGGCGAACCCGGCGGCTACGTCATGGTGGGCAAGACGTTCAAGGGGCTCACCGACGAGCTGCTGCGCTGGCAGACGGAGAGGTTCCAGGAGATCGAGGTGCGGCGAACGTCGAACACCGTATGGGTGGAGCCTGTCAGCGTGGTGGAGATCGCGATCGACGGCGTCCAGCGTTCCACGCGCTATCCGGGCGGCATCGCCCTCCGGTTCGCGCGCGTCAAACGCTACCGCGATGACAAGACGGCGGCGGAGGCTGACACCATCCAGGCGCTGCGCGGGCTGCTGCGTTCATAGCCCTGAGGGCCGCTTGTGCCGGTTCCCCAGCGGGCGTACCGTGGCGCTTAACCGGCTGGGCGGGCGTATCCGGAAGGAGGCCAGGTGTCAGCGGAAACGGGCATTGACAGGGGCCGGTCAGCGTTCCAGGAGCACCGCTGGACCGAGGCCTTCCAAAACTTCCGTGACGCGGACCAGCAGGGCGGACTGCCGGCGGCGGACCTTGAACGGCTGGCAACGGCGGAGATCCTGACAGGCAATACAAGCACCGGCCTGGACACCCTCACCCGTGCCCACGAGGAATACCTGATGGTTGGCGATGTGGTGGGTGCGGCACGGTGCGCCGCCTGGATGGTGCTGCACCTGGCGAACGCCGGAGAGGCGGCGCGTGCCGGGGGATGGCTGGCCCGTGGCCAGAAACTGTTGAGCGAACTCCCCGAACCCGACGCGGTGCAAGGCTTTATGCTCGTGCCTGTTGCACTGGGCAAACTCTACGGCGGGGATCCTCAGGCCGCCCTCGAGCTGTTCTCCCAGGCTGCGGACTTCGGCCGGCAATTCCGGAACAAGGACCTGTCAGCGCTTGCTTTGCTTGGATCAGGCCAGGCGACGCTGGCACTGGGCCGTGCCGAAGAAGGCCTTGGGATGTTCGACGAGGTCATGGTGGCCGTCACTGCCGGCGAACTGTCCGCGGTGCCGTCGGGCATCATCTACTGCGCAGTCATCGGAAACTGCCAGATCGCCTTCGACCTTGAGCGGGCCCTGGAATGGACCGCGGAGCTGGACCGCTGGTGCCGTGCACGCCCGGACACTGTGGCCTTCAGCGGCCAATGCCAGGCACACCGCGCTGAACTCTTCCGGCTGCACGGGGCGTGGACCGAAGCTTTGCAGGCCGCCGCCGTCGCCCAGGAGCGCTCCACCAGGGGTGATCCGTGGGCGCTCTACGGCGGCTATTACCAGCAGGCTGAAGTGCAGAGGCTGAGCGGCGACCTGGATGCCGCCGAAGCTTCCTACAGCCATGCTGCCCGCAGCGGTTACGAACCCCAGCCGGGCCTGGCACTCCTGCAGTTGGCACGCGGGGACGCACAGCAGGCGCAGTCGATGATCCGGCGGGCGGCCGGGGTGGCTGACGCGGCCACCCGCCGCCACTTGTTGCCGGCACTCGTGCAGATCGAACTGGCAGTGCCTGACGTGCCCGCGGCCCGGCAGGGTGCCGAGGAGCTGATCACCTTTGCCCGGGAATGCCCCAGGCGCATGATCCGCGCGGTAGCGAAACAGGCCGACGGCGCTGTCCGGCTTGAGGAGGGGGACTTAACCGGGGCATCGCAGACGCTGCGCCAGGCATGGCACCTGTGGGTTGGACTCGGTGTCCCCTTTGAAGCCGCCTGCTGCCGGGTCCTCATCGGGCGGGCCTGCCGCGAGCTCGGCGACGAGGCGTCTGCCCTGATGGAATTCGAGGCGGCGCACGTGGAATTGCTGGAGTTGGGGGCGGCTCCGGCCGCTGCCTGGGCTGCCACGCTCATGCGGAAGGACGACGGCGGGACTCCAGGGCCGCTGACGCCCAGGGAGGCGGAGGTGCTTCGGCACGTGGCGTCCGGCCAGGGGAACCGGGCCATCGCGGCAGACCTCTTCCTCAGCGAGAAAACCGTGGCCCGGCACATCAGCAACATCTTCCTGAAGCTTGGCCTCTCCTCAAGGGCCGCGGCCACCAGGTACGCCTTTGAGCACGGACTCGCGGGCTGACGGGTTCTGCACATAATTACCCATCCGGACCAGGCCGGACACTTGCATAATCCGGCCGACGCGGACTGGAAGGCCGCGGCCATAGCCTCAAAACATGAACCTTCCAGTCCTTGCCGGCACCCTCTCCACGGTGCTGTTCGCCTTGGGAATGCTGCCCATGCTGGTGAAGGCCGCCCGTACCCGGGACCTCGCCTCCTACAGCCTCGGCAACCTGGTCCTGAGCAACGTTGCCAACGCCGTGCATTCCATCTACGTCTTCAACCTTCCGGCCGGTCCCATCTGGGTCCTTCACCTGGCCTACATCGTGGCATCCGCGCTGATGCTCGCCTGGTGGCTGCGGTACCGGGAGGACGGGCATGAAGGACCAGGTGCGGACGCCGGACAGCTTGACGGTTCAGCTGCAGATATCCCCGCAATTCATCAAGGAGCACAGTCATGAACACCAACCAGACAGGAACACTGGACACCATGATCATCGGCGGCGGCCAGGCCGGCCTCGCCATGGGCCATTACCTGAAGGAACAGAACCGGACATTCCTCATCCTGGATGCCAACCCGCGCACCGGCGACGCCTGGCGGCAGCGGTGGGATTCACTCCGGGTGTTCACCCCCGCCAAGTACGACGGCCTGCCAGGGGTGCCCTTCCCGGCGGATCCGTTGTCCTTTCCCACCAAGGACGAAGTGGCAGGGTACCTGGAAGGCTATGCGGAACGGTTCACGCTGCCTGTCATCCGGGGCGTCCGCGTCGAGCGGCTGTGGCGGGAGGCGGACCGTTTCGTCGCCGCCTCCAACGGCCAACGCTGGGAGGCCCACAACGTGGTCGTAGCCACCGGCTGCAGCCAGGCGCCCAAGGTCCCCGGCTATGCCGCTGACCTGGACGCTTCCATCGTGCAGCTGCACTCGAGCCAGTACCGGAACGCCGGGCAACTGCAGGCCGGCCCGGTGCTGGTGGTGGGGCTGGGGAACTCCGGGGCAGAAATCGCCCTCGAGGTAAGCCGCACCCATTCCACAAGTGTTGCCGGCAAGCCCGGAGGAGAGTTCCCGGTAAAGCACGGCCCGACGGCGGCACGCTACTTCCTGCCGATCGTGCGGTTCCTGGGGCTCCACGTCCTGACCCTCAGCACACCCCTCGGCCGCAAGGCTGCGCCCGCCTTCAAGGCGCACGCCACGCCGCTGATCAGGACCAAGTCCAAGGACCTGGCCGCGGCCGGCGTCCAGTTCGTGCCGCGGGTGGCCGGAGTGCAGGACGGGATGCCCGTCCTGGCGGACGGGACCCGTGTGGAAGTGTCCAACGTGGTGTGGTGCACGGGTTACCGGGAGGACTTCAGCTGGATCGATCCGGGAATGCTCGACGGCGGCGCGCTGCCCCCTCAGCACCGCGGCGTCGCCCTGCGGACGCCGGGTCTGTTCTTCCTCGGACAGGAATTCCAGTACGCGGCGGCGTCCGCCACCCTTCCCGGCACAGCCCGTGACGCGCGCCACCTGGCCCACAGAATCCCGCGGCCCCCGATGGCAGCCCGCGAAAGTGCCCACGCAGGAGAAAAGGAAGCGTGACCGGTCTCTCATGATTGGGCATACGGCGCAGCAGGCCCGTAGGCTTGATGTTTTTGCCAGCCGGTTTTGAGGGGTCATTTGTGTTGATTGCGCGAACAGAGGCTGCACCGGGCCGTCCGGCGGACACTGCCGGCTCCCGCCGGAAACCCACGTTCCGTCCCGAAGTCCAGGGCCTCCGCGCGCTCGCAGTACTGATGGTGGTGGCCTACCACGTGTGGCTTGGCCGGGTGTCCGGCGGAGTGGACATCTTCCTCCTGATCTCGGCCTTCCTGCTCACCCTGTCCTTCGTCCGGAAGGTCGAAGCCGGCACCCCGCTCAACCTCCTGCGGCACTGGCTGCACCTGTTCAAGCGGCTGCTGCCGGCCGCCGTCGTTGTCATCCTCGGCGTCCTGGCCGGGACGTGGCTCATCATTCCGCAAAGCCGCTGGCCGCAGGTGCTGGACCAAGCGTGGGCCTCGCTGCTGTACAGCCAGAACTGGGTGCTCGCCAACACCGCTGTGGACTACTACGCGCAGGACCATGCCGGCGCCAGCCCGCTGCAGCACTTCTGGTCCCTGTCCATCCAGGGCCAGGTCTTCATCCTGTGGCCGCTGGTCTTCGCCGGCGCCGCGGTCCTGCTGGCGCTGCTGCACCGCATGCCGGCCTTCAGCGTACTGACCTACCGGGGATTGCTGGCGCTGGCCTTCGGCGCGGTCTTCGCGGTCTCGCTGGCATACTCCGTGGAGCAGACGGCCACCAACCAGGCATACGCCTACTTCGATACCCGGGCCAGGCTCTGGGAGTTCGCCCTGGGATCCCTGCTCGCCCTTGCACTGCCGTACCTCAAACCCGGCCGGGCCCTGCGCGTGGCCCTGGGCTGGGCGGGCCTTGCGGCCATGGTCTCCTGCGGCCTGCTGCTGACGGTGGACCGGTCGTTCCCCGGCTTCGTGGCGCTGTGGCCAACCCTGGCGGCGGCCGCCATTATCGTGGCGGGACAGACCGGCAGCCGGTTTGGCGTGGACCGCTTCCTGGGCAGCAAGCCGGCCGTGGCCCTGGGCGACAACTCCTATGCGCTGTACCTCTGGCACTGGCCGGTCCTGGTGCTGGCGCTCGCCGCCACCGGCGTCGAGGCGCCCAACCTTGTCCAGGGCCTGGCCATCGTCGGGGCCTCCATCGTGCTTGCCGTCCTCACCACGCGCTTCGTGGAAAAGCCGCTGCGCGACTGGCACTGGCCCAAACTGCGGGCGTGGCGCACCGCCGTCGTCATTGTTGCCTGCGGTGCCGTCCTTGCCGGACCCGTGGCCGTATGGCAGACGACGCTCACGGCAGAGGAAGCAGCGACGGCGGCGCAGCCGCGCGAGCTCACGCCCGGGGCCGCGGCACTCAGCCCGGAAAACGCCGCCCTGCCCGCCCCCGACGCGAAGATCATTCCGGGCCCGTCCGCGCTGGACAATGACTGGGCCGGCATCCACGCCCCCTGCGCGGGCGCGAACGCCACCGCCGACCCCATCCTGGAAGGGTGCCGGCAGGCGGTCCCTGATGAAGGTGCCACCAAGCGGATTGTGGTGCTCGGTGATTCCCATTCCCAGCAGTACCTGGGCGCGCTGGCACCCATCGCTGAAGCCCGGGGCTGGGAACTGGTCACCCTGCTGATGCCGGCCTGCCGGTTCGGGGCCGAGTCGGAAACCAGGAATGCCGAATGCAACGCCTACAACCGCGCCAGCGCCGCGTACGTGCTGGAACACCGGCCGGATGCGGTCTTCACCGTGGCCTCGCTGACCCACGAAGAGGCACCGTTCGAAACCGAAGTTCCCGGCTACCTGGACGGCGTCCGCCCGTTCACCGAGGCAGGCATCGAGGTGGTGGGCATCCGGGACAACCCGCGCTTCACGTTCAACATGCCCGAGTGCGTCCAGCGGAACGGTGCCGAAGCGCCCGAATGCAACCCTGCCCTGAGCGAGTCACTCGTGGAGCCTTCACCCCTGGAAAGCTACCGGGGCAAACTCGACGGCCTGCACCTGATGGACCTGAGCGACTTCATCTGCGCCCGCGGAGTCTGCCCGGCCGTGGTGGGGAACGTCTACGTCTACAAGGACGACAACCATCTGACCCGGACCTATGTGGAAAGCATGATCCCCATGTTCGAGCAGCGGCTGCTGGCCGCCACGGGCTGGAGCTGAGCCGCCGCTGGCCCGGCCTGCACAGCCCGGGCCGTGCGGTTGCTCACATTGCAGCCGTGGAATAGGGGGATCGGCGCGGAGGTTCTAATATTTACTCAACACTTTCTGCCCCGGAACGCCGTTCATCGCGGTGTCCCCATCTTCTGCACAGGCCAGTTCCGTAATGACGGGCTGGTCATCGGCTGCAACCCCTGCCCGCCCCAGCAACCAAGGTAAGAGGCGCACTCATGACCGAGCCCGAACACAACCCCTTTGGCTTCATCGGCCTGACCTACGACGACGTCCTGCTCCTGCCGGGCCACACGGACGTCATTCCGTCCGAGGCCGACACCTCCTCGCGGATTTCCAAGCGGATCACCGTGCAGACCCCGCTGCTGTCCGCCGCCATGGACACCGTGACCGAGTCACGGATGGCCATCGCCATGGCACGCCAGGGCGGCCTGGGCGTGGTGCACCGCAACCTGTCCATCGCCGACCAGGCGGACCAGGTGGACCGCGTCAAGCGCAGCGAGTCGGGCATGATCACCAACCCGCTGACCATCCGTCCCGAAGCAACGCTGCTGGAGCTGGACAACCTGTGCGCCCAGTACCGGGTATCCGGCCTGCCCGTGGTGGACGAGGAAAACCGCCTCCTCGGCATCGTCACCAACCGCGACACCCGCTTTGTCCCGGAGTCCGATTTCCCGCTGCGGCTGGTCAGCGACGTCATGACCAAAATGCCGCTGGTCACCGGGCACGTGGGCATCAGCCGCGAGGAAGCCTCGCACAAGCTGGCCACGAACAAGATTGAGAAGCTTCCCCTCGTTGATGAGCAGGGCCGGCTCAAGGGCCTGATCACCACCAAGGACTTCACCAAGGCCGAGCAGTACCCGCTGGCCACGAAGGATGACGAAGGCCGGCTCCGTGTGGGTGCCGCCATCGGCTTCTTCGGGGACGGCTGGGAGCGCGCCATGGCACTTGTTGATGCCGGCGTCGACGCCCTCTTTGTTGACACTGCCAACGGCCACTCCCAGGGCGTGCTGGACATGATCCGCCGCCTCAAGTCCGATCCTGTTGCGGCCCATGTGGACATCATCGGCGGCCAGGCAGCCACCCGTGAAGGCGCCCAGGCCCTGATCGACGCCGGCGCCGACGGCATCAAGGTGGGCGTGGGCCCGGGCTCCATCTGCACCACCCGCGTGGTGGCCGGCGTGGGCGTCCCGCAGATCACCGCCATCTACGAATCCGCCAAGGCAGCCATCCCTGCCGGTGTTCCGCTGATCGCCGACGGCGGCCTGCAGTACTCGGGCGACATCGGCAAGGCGCTGGTTGCCGGCGCCGACACCGTGATGCTTGGTTCACTCCTGGCCGGCTGCGACGAGTCGCCGGGCGAGCTCATCTTCGTCAACGGCAAGCAGTTCAAGTCCTACCGCGGCATGGGCTCCCTCGGTGCCATGCAGTCCCGCGGCAAGAACACGTCCTACTCCAAGGACCGCTACTTCCAGGCGGACGTGTCCGGTGACGACAAACTGATCCCGGAAGGCATCGAAGGGCGCGTGGCGTACCGCGGTCCGCTGGCGTCGGTGGCCTACCAGCTGGTGGGTGGTCTCCGCCAGACCATGTTCTACACGGGCGCGCCCACCATCGGCGAGCTCAAGGCCCGGGGCAAGTTCGTCCGGATCACCCCGGCCGGGCTCAAGGAATCGCACCCGCACGACATCCAGATGACGGTCGAGGCGCCGAACTACGGTTCGCGCTAATCCCCGGCGCCTCCCTGACCTTGCTTCGCTGCGGCCAGGGAACCCGGGCGCCGTGGGCCCAGCCGATGGTTGAGCTTGTCGAAACCCATTTCGGCAAGCTCAACCGCAGGCGTCTGCCGCAACTAGGCTGAAGCCATGCCCCCATCACGCCATCCGGCGGAACTGATCCCCAAGCGGGAACCCTCACGCCGCCTTGCCCTGCGGCCCTATGCCCGCGCGGTCGCACAGGTCCTCCGGGTCAGTTTCCGCGCGTCACCTGGCGCGGTGGTCATGAAGGTGCTCGGTTCGCTGATCTCGGCCGTGCTTCCGCTGGTCACCACCTACTTTGCGGCCCTCACCACCACGGCACTCGCGGCCGCCTACTCAGGGGACGCCGGTGCAGGGCAGCTGGCCATCGTGTACGTCATCATCACCGCCGCGCTTGGCCTCTTCTGGGGTGCCTTCACCAGCGTTGACCGCTACATCCAGCAACTGATGAGCTTCAAGGTGGGCGCCATCGTCGGGGACCAGATGTACGAACGGTTCCTCGCCCTGGAGTTCTGGCGGTACGACGACAAAGAAACCGTGGACCTCTACGACCGCGCCAAGCGGTTCTCCGACTCCTACGCGCGGGTCCTGGACCGGATCGCGGCGATCTTCACGCAGCTGGTCTCGGTCATCCTCGCCGTCGGCGCCCTGCTCCTGGTCAGCTGGTGGATCGCCGTGATTGTGCTGGTGGCCATCGTGCCCAGCGTCTACCTGCAGTTCAAGCTGTCGCGGGAGCAGATTGCGCACTGGAACACCCAGGTGGACTCCCGGCGGCAGCGGCGGATGATCGAACAAAACCTCCTCCGGCCGCAGCACATTGCCGAGATGCGCCTCTACGGCATCGTCGGCTTCCTGATGGACCTCCGCTCGCGGCTGCGGGACGCGGACGAGCGCCGCCGTCTTGATTTCCAGCGGCGGTACATCCCTAAACAGCTGGCCGCCGACGCCCTGCAGTACGGCGCCGAGGTGGTTTCGCTGATCTGGGTGGTGGGGCAGATCATCGCCCGGGCGCAGCCGGTGGGCCAGTTCCTCTACGTCCAGCAGATCGTCAGCCGGGCCCTGTCCACCGCCAACAATTTGGTGTCCTCGCTCAGTTCGATCGACGAGGATCTGGCGAACCTCAAGGACTACGAGCTGTTCATGGCCCTGCCGGTCCATTCCGAGCACGCACCTCCGCTGCTGGGACCCCCGAAAGTGGTGGAGCTGAAGGACATCCGCTTCACTTACACGGGCAGTGACATCGAGGTGATCCGCGGGATCAGCATGACCATCCGCGAAGGCCAGCACATCGCCATCGTGGGGGAGAACGGTGCCGGAAAATCCACGCTGATCCGCATCCTCGCCGGCCTGTACCGGCCAGACTCAGGGCAGGTCATGCTCGACGGCGTGGACCTCGCCGCCGTCGATGTCACCTCCTGGCACCGCCACCTGGCGGTGCTGAGCCAGGAGTTCCTCAAGTACGAGTTCGCCACGGCCGCGGAGAACATCTACTTCGGCGACGTCGACGCACCCAGGGACGACGCGCGGATTCGAAAGGCCGCAGGTGACGCCGAAGCCCTCGACTTCATCAACAAGCTGCCGAACGGGCTGGAGAACCACGTCAGCAACTGGATGGAGGACCCGCGGGGCCGGAAGGGCAGCGGACTGTCCGGCGGCCAGTGGCAGCGCCTGGCCATGGCCCGCAACTTCTACCGGGACGCCTCGTTCATGGTGATGGACGAACCAACATCAGCCATCGACGCCCTCGCCGAACACCGGATCTTCACCCGGCTCTTCGCGGACCGCAGCAGCACCATCATCGCCATCAGCCACCGCCTGGCCACCATTGAGAAGGCGGACATCGTCTACATGCTCGAAGACGGCAGGATCGTGGAGCAGGGCACGCACCGGGAGCTGGTGGCGCTCCGCGGCCGCTACTTCCGGATGTTCGAATCCCAGCTCAGCGTAGAGGAAGCCGAAGGCGTCTGATCTTGCAGAACCAGGGTCAGCGGAGCCGCAGCCAGGCGGTATAGAGCCGGTCACGGTTACGGTGCAGGTGCCTGGAGTAAAGCATGCCTGCCGCAACGGGGAGGGGAAAGACGGCCAGGACTGCCGAGATGGGAAGAGCCTCGGGGGATGTCCCCTTGGGCGTGAGGAAGCTCAAAGCTGCGACGACCACCAGCATGATGACAACCATGGTGACGGCGGAACTTGGAACAACGCGGATGTACTGTTCCGTGCGGGCCACGTCATCTGCCGGGCGCGGAGGCTTGCGGGTGAAGCGGGGACCCACTGCCAACAGCCAGCCAATCCCGGACGTGGCGAGGCCGAAGGCTACGAGTATCAGGCCGTTTTCCGGGTCTTGACCCGTTGCTGCCAATGCGGCTGCCTGCGCCACGCCGGGTACTGCGAAGATGATTCCCATCCACCAGAACCAGAAGACCCGGGCGCGGCGGTGCGCGTATCCCAGTGCAAATTCCGGTGCATCAAGGCTGCCCCGGGACAGCGTCCGGAGCTCATCGCTATCAGCCCCATAAAATCCTGGCGCCAAAGTTTCCCCCAATATTGTTCGCAGCGGTCCAGCAGTCCTGGACAAACTTATTTCACTTTTCAAACCGGGGCGATGGGGACTTGTCCCCTCAGGGCCGCCCGTCGAGAACGGTGGTGCGCACCCGCGCCAGGCTGGGACGCGGCGGGACACTGCTGAACCCAAACGTCACCGCCGACCGGATGGGCGCCAGGGTCCCGGCGTCGGACCCTGCCCAGGTCACGACGGCGGAGGTGACGTGGTGCAGGTCGCTCACCCCGTAATACTCGCGCCTGCCATTGCCGGCGGTGCCGAACGTGCGGGCACCCGGGGCGGCTAAAGCCGCCAGCGGGCTGACGCTGCTCAGCCACCGCGGATGCACAGCGAGGCGCCGCGGGACTGCCCGCAGCGCGGTCCCCAGCAAGGTTCTGCCTCCTACTTCCGCGCGGATCACCAGGGGCCCGGCGTCGACAGTGAGCCGATGACGGTCCAGCTCCGCTGACATGTCCAGAACCTGGACTTCGTCGAAGCTATAGGTGGTCGAAATGAAGTCAGCCGTTTCCCCGGTGGGCGCCAACAGCAGCCGGTGCCCGGAAGGCTGCTGGAGCATAACGTCCGCGAAGGCTCCGAAAGGGGAGTGCTGCCAGATCCCTGCTACGGCCCGGAGACCGGAGGCGGTGCCGATGCCGGCAATGTGCCCGTCAAAAATCCAGCGGTTAACCATGTTTCAGAGCGGACCGTAGCCGGCATTGCCGTAGGGATCGCGCCACACGGCCAGGTCCTGTTCCACAGCGCTGCGCAGTTCCGGGTTCGATTGGATCCGCAGCCGGAAGGATTGCCGTGCCCGGCCCAGTACCACGGAGGGGACGAGGATGCAGGCCACCAGGAGGGCCACGATCAGCAGGAAGGTGCCGGCCAGTACCAGCACAGTGCCCTCTCCCCTGTCAGCGGCCGCCGGCAGGGGCGTCAAGAGGATCCCGCCAATGATGGCCGACAGTACTGACACCATGACGATGCCGCCCCGGGCTGATCCAGGTCCGCGGGTAATGAGGCTCTTATCGGTATTGGGCAGCGTTGTGCGTACCCGCTTCCAGAAGAACAGGCCGAGCGCCGCCAGGGCTGCACCCAAGGGGCCGAGGACAGCAAGGGCGGCAGGATTACCTGACGTAGCTGAGTAGAACGCGCCGGCCAAGGCAAGGACAGGTCCGCCGGCGATCGCGCTGCTCCAGCCTGCTGCCACGGTGCCCTGGGCGTCGGCCAGTTGCCGCAATCGGGACGGTGCGTTGGGTTGGCTCACCCGGGCCAGGTCGGGGGAGAGCCAGTACTCGAGGGGATGGGCGGGCCGGGCGTGGTAAAGGGGTTGACTTGTCATGGCGGCTGAAGGCCAGCTCCTTGCTATAGGCGTTGACCTCAGGTTACTGAGTCCTGCGGACAGCTGCCATGGTCCCGGAACAGCAGGACGGCTGGGATAACCTAGAGCAGTGACTTACGAGATCGAGATCGGCCGTGGCAAGCGTGGGCGTCGTGCCTACTCCCTGGATGACATTGCAATCGTCCCTAACCGTCGTACCCGCGACCCCAAGGACGTCTCCGTCTCCTGGCAGATCGATGCCTACCAGTTCAGCATGCCCGTCATCGCAGCGCCGATGGATTCCGCCATGTCCCCGGCCACTGCAATTGCCCTGGGCAAGCTGGGCGGCCTGGGCGTCCTGGACCTCGAAGGCCTCTGGACCCGCTACGAGGACCCGCAGCCCATTTTGGACGAGATCGGCGCGCTGCAGGACGAGACCAACAGCCCTGCCGTCACCGGACGGATGCAGGAACTGTACAAGGCACCCATCCAGCCTGAACTGATCACTTCACGCCTCGCCGAGATGCGCGAAGCCGGCGTCACCGTTGCCGGCTCCCTCACCCCGCAGCGCACCCAGGAGCACTACAAGACGGTCCTCGCCGCCGGCGTCGACATCTTTGTCATCCGCGGCACCACCGTGTCCGCCGAGCACGTGTCCAAGGACCACGCGCCCCTGAACCTCAAGCAGTTCATCTACGAGCTGGATGTTCCGGTGATCGTGGGCGGCGCCGCCGGCTACACGCCCGCGCTCCACCTCATGCGCACCGGTGCAGCCGGCGTGCTGGTCGGCTTCGGCGGCGGCGCCACCACCACCACCCGCCGCGCCTTGGGCATCCACTCGCCGATGGCGTCCGCCATTTCCGACGTCGCGGCCGCCCGCCGCGACTACATGGACGAGTCCGGCGGCCGCTACGTGCACGTCATCGCCGACGGCGGCATGGGCACCTCCGGCGACATCGTCAAGGCGATCGCGATGGGCGCCGACGCCGTCATGCTGGGCAGCGCGCTGGCGCGCGCCGAAGAGGCCCCCGGCAAGGGCTGGCACTGGGGCCAGGAAGCCCACCACCTGGAACTTCCCCACGGCGACCGCGCCAACGTCGGGACCGTCGGACCGCTGGAGGAAGTCCTCTTCGGCCCGGGCCACCACACCAACGGAACGTCCAACCTCATCGGCGCGCTCCGCCGCTCCATGGCGACCACCGGCTACTCGGACCTGAAGGAATTCCAGCGGGTCGACGTCGTCGTTTCCCCTTACTCAGGGAACTGATGCCTGCGGTTGGCCAGGGGCTGCACATGCCCCTGGCCAGCCTGCCCAAGCGTGCTGCAAGCAAGTACTGTGGTTTTACGACCGGCACGAGTGGCACTGGAGGCGTTCAATGAAGACTGTTCCTGCAAACGGAGGAGCCCTCGGCCCGGCAGCCCGGGAAGCATCCATCCAGCGGCTCCGGGACACCTCCCAGCCTGGCCAGGAACTGGACATCCTCATTGTCGGCGGCGGCATCGTCGGCACGGGAGTGGCCCTCGACGCCGTGACCCGCGGGCTGAGCGTCGGCATTGTTGAAGCGAGCGACTGGGCAGCCGGCACGTCCTCGCGGTCCTCCAAACTCATCCACGGCGGCCTGCGCTACCTCGAAATGCTCGACTTCGGGCTGGTCAAGGAAGCCCTGCAGGAACGCGGACTGCTGCTCTCCGAGCTGGCGCCCCACCTCGCCCGCCCGGTACCCTTCCTTTACCCGCTGACCAAGCCCTTCATCGAGCGGCCCTATGTGGGCGCGGGCATCGCGCTGTACGACGCCATGTCGATTTCCAGCGGCCACAGCCGCGGTGTTCCCTTCCACAAACACCTCACGAGGCGCGGCACCCTGCGGGCCGCCCCGAGCCTGAAAAACGATGCCTTCGTGGGGTCCATCCGGTACTACGACGGCCAGGTGGATGACGCCAAGTACGTTGCCAACCTCATCCGGACTGCTGCCTACTACGGTGCACACACCGTGAACCAGATGGCCGTGGTGGACTTCCTGCGCGAGGGCGAACGGGTGGTGGGGGCCAAGGTGGTCAACCGCGAGGACGGAACGGAGTTCAACATCCGCGCCAAGCAGGTCATCAACGCCACCGGGGTCTGGACGGATGAAACCCAGGCCATGGTGACGGATCGCGGCCAGCTGAAGGTCCGGGCATCCAAGGGCATCCACCTGGTGGTGCCGCGGGACCGGTTCCAGTCCACCGTGGGGCTGATCCTGCGGACCGAGAAGTCCGTGCTGTTCGTCATCCCCTGGGGCCGGCACTGGATCATCGGAACCACCGACACCGACTGGAACCTGGACAAAGCCCACCCCGCGGCGTCCAGCAAGGACATCGACTACATCCTTGAGCACGTCAACCAGGTCCTCAAGCGGCCGCTCACCCGGGAAGACGTGGAGGGCGTGTATGCCGGGCTGCGGCCCCTGCTCGCCGGCGAAAACGACTCCACCGCCAAGCTGTCCCGCGAACACGTGGTGGCCCACCCCGTCCCCGGCCTCGTGGTGGTGGCCGGCGGAAAGTGGACCACCTACCGGGTCATGGCCAAGGACGCCGTGGACGAGGCAACCCGCACCATGGACGAACGGGTTCCGCCCAGCTGCACGGAAACTATCCCGCTGCTCGGCGCCGAGGGCTTCAGGGCCGCCTGGAACCGGCGCAACCGCACGGCGGAGGAATCCGGTGTGCACGTGGCCCGGATCGAACACCTGCTCAACCGGTACGGGTCCATGACGCCCGAGGTGCTGGCCATCATCGAAGAGGACCCGTCCCTGGCGGAACCGATCCCGGGCGCGGACGATTATCTCCAAGCCGAGGCCGTCTACGCCGCCACCCATGAGGGTGCCCGCCACGTCCATGACGTCCTGACCAGGAGGACCAGGATCTCCATCGAGGCCTGGGACCGGGGTGTGTCCGCCGTTCCGGTTGTCGCTAAACTGATGGGTGACGTCCTTGGCTGGAGCGACGCACAGCGTGAAAATGAGGTCCGGCACTACATTGCGCGTGTAGAGGCCGAACGCCTCAGCCAGCAACAGCCGGACGACGAATCCGCAGACGCCGCCCGCCTGGGCGTGGAAGACATCGTGCCCTTGCGCTGAGGGGCTGATAGCCCAGCACTGCTGACCGAAGGGATACGCCTTGGCGGAACCACTTGACCCGTATGATGCCGACCTCACCACCCCCGAGATGGTGATCCTGGAACTTGAGGCATCCGATAAGGCCGACGCCGCCACGCAGTTGGCAGAGCGGTTGTTCGCCGCCGGGCGCGTCTCGGACCTGGAGGGGTTCCTCAAACACGTCAACGCAAGGGAACACCAGCTGGCAACCGGACTGCCGGGCGGCATCGGCCTGCCGCATGCCCGCAGTGAGTTCGTCTCCCGCACGTCCATCGCCGTAGGAATCGCCAAGTACGGCCACGCGCTGGACTTCGGCGCGGCGGACGGGCCTGCCACCGTGATCCTGCTCATCGCCACCCCGGCCAGTTCGTTCTCCGACCATCTTGAGGTCCTGGCAACCCTTGCCCGGTCGCTGTCCAAGGAATCGTTCCGCGAGTCACTGCGCCGCGCCTACGACGCCGAGGTCATCGCCGAACTCATCAACTCCAGCCTGGTGTTCTTCGACCACTGAGCCGGTACCGGGCCGGCCGAGGGTACCTTCCAGGGCCGGCGTTTAGTTGTTCTACAGAAGTACGAAGTACGGTTAAGACGTGTGGAAAACTGCCCTTAAGCCCCGATGGATCGCAGGCTTCGTCTTCGCGATCGCCATTTCCGGGGTCTTCGTGCTGCTCAGCCAGTGGCAGTTCGGGCGCTCCACATCGCCCGAGGTGCCGATCAACCCCGCCACTGAGCAGGTCCAGCCGCTGACGGACACCCTGCAGCCGGGCGAATTCTTCCACGGGACCGACGCCGACCAGATGGTCAGTGCCCAGGGCACCTATGACCCGGACAAGCAGGTCCTGGTCCCGGGACGGCTGCACGGCGGAAAGACCGGCTACTGGGTTGTCTCCGCCTTCGCCGTCGACGGAGCCCCGGCACTGAGCGGCGCCGCCGCCTCGCCCCGGACGTGGATCCCCGTGGCCCGCGGCTGGGTGGCGGAACCCGGTGACGCGGCAGCACCGCCGTCGGGCGTTATCGAGCTGACCGGACGGCTCCTGCCCTCCGAAGCCCCGCTGCCCGGCAAGGCACCCGCATCCGGGGAGGCCACCGCCGTCTCGGTGGCGGAACTGATCAACTACTGGGAAGTCAGCAGCTACCCGGGCTTCGTGGCCGCCACCGCCGAGGTGGCCGGGGGAGCGGACGTCAGCCCCGCCGCTGTGCCGGGCGACCTGCTGCCACTGAACATCGGCCCCCAGCCTCCAGCACAGCAGATCAACTGGCTCAACCTCTTCTACTCCCTGGAGTGGGTAGTGTTCGCCGGCTTCGCCCTCTTCATCTGGTGGCGGCTGGTCAAGGACGACTACCACCGGGACCTCGAGGACATCCTCGACGAAGAGCACGATGCCATCTCCCCAGAGCAGCCCCAGCACCCTGAACAGAACCAGCAAAAGGTACAGCCATGATCGATCCAAAACCGGCCACCCCCACGCAGGCCACCGGCAAGACGGCCGGCAAGAAGCGCCGCTTCGGCGGTACCGAGGCCCAGATCCGCTCAGCCCTGAAGTTCTACAAAGTCCTGGCCTACCTCACCGGTGCTATGCTGCTGCTGCTCTGCGCCGAGCTGATCGCCCGCTACGGCTTCGGGCAGTACCTGTTCGCGGGTGGCACCAACGCGGTCACCGGCCAGCCCTTCGGCTTCGGTTTTGCGGACGCTGAACCCCACGGCGTGCTGGGCGGGGTCAACCTCTCCGTCGCAGTCCTCATCGTGCACGGCTGGATGTACGTGGTGTACCTGATCTCCAACTTCCGGCTGTGGGCGCTCATGCGCTGGCCGTTCCTCAAGCTGATCCTGCTGGCGCTGGGCGGCGTGGTTCCGTTCCTGTCCTTCATCGTGGAGAAGAAGTTCCACGCCGAGGTGGAGGCCGAGCTCGCAGCCAACCCGCAGGCGCCGCAGCGCTACTGAACCGCGGTCCCGCGTCCGGGCGCCTCTGCGGTGCCGCCAACGTTTGGTGCGTCACAGCACGGCCTCTCAAGGTGCGCCGGTGCAACGGCGCAAAGTAGGCTATTACGGTGACTACTCCCACTGCATCCCAGACTTCCCAGAAGCCGGTGCTGGTTGTTGACTACGGTGCCCAGTACGCGCAGCTGATTGCCCGCCGCGTCCGGGAAGCAAATGTGTATTCGGAAGTGGTTCCGCATACCTATTCCACCGAGCAGCTCCTCGCCAAGAACCCCGCCGCCATCATCCTGTCCGGCGGCCCGTCCAGCGTTTACGCCGACGGCGCTCCGAGCGTGGGTGCCGACCTTTTTGAAGCCGGCGTTCCCGTCTTCGGCATCTGCTACGGCTTCCAGGCCATGGCCAACGCCCTCGGCGGCAAAGTGGACAAGACCGGGCTGCGGGAGTACGGCTCCACGGAAACCACCATCCTGGGCGAGGGACGTTCCGTTCTTGAGGGCATGCCCCAGCACCAGAACACATGGATGAGCCACGGCGACTCCGTCCACGAGGCGCCGGACGGCTTTGAGGTCCTCGCGACGACGGCGGGCGCCGAAGTGGCTGCCTTCGCCAACGAGGAAAAGGGCCTGTTCGGCGTGCAGTGGCACCCGGAGGTCAAGCACTCCGCCTATGGCCAGCAGGTCCTTGAGAACTTCCTTTTCAAGGGCGCCAAGATCGAACCCAACTGGACCACCGGCAACATCCTCGAGGAGCAGGTGGAGCGGATCCGGAAGCAGATCGGCGACGCCCGCGTCATCTGCGGCCTTTCCGGCGGCGTGGATTCCGCCGTCGCAGCAGCCCTCGTCCAGCGCGCCGTGGGTGACCAGCTCACCTGTGTCTTTGTGGACCACGGCCTGCTGCGTGAAGGCGAAGCGGAGCAGGTGGAGCGCGATTTCGTTGCCGCCACCGGCGTGAAGCTCTACGTCGCGAACGAGCAGGAACGCTTCCTGTCCGCCCTCGCAGGCGTCAGCGACCCGGAAACCAAGCGCAAGATCATCGGCCGCGAGTTCATCCGCGCGTTCGAGGAAGCGGAACTGGCCATCATCGCCGAGGCCGCCGCGCACGGCGAGAAGATCAAGTTCCTGGTCCAGGGCACCCTGTACCCGGACGTCGTCGAATCCGGCGGCGGGGAAGGTGCAGCCAACATCAAGAGCCACCACAACGTGGGCGGCCTTCCCGAGGACCTCCAGTTCGAACTGGTGGAACCCCTGCGCGCCCTCTTCAAGGACGAGGTCCGCGCCGTCGGTGCCCAGCTCGGCCTGCCGCAGGAAATCGTCGGACGCCAGCCCTTCCCCGGCCCCGGCCTGGGAATCCGCATCGTCGGTGAAGTCACCAAGGAGCGGCTGGACCTGCTGCGCAAGGCGGACGCCATCGCGCGCGCCGAGCTGACCGCCGCCGGGCTGGACAACGAAGTGTGGCAGATGCCCGTGGTCCTGCTGGCGGACGTCCGCAGCGTCGGCGTCATGGGCGACGGCCGCACCTACGGCCACCCCATCGTCCTCCGCCCGGTCTCCTCCGAGGACGCCATGACGGCTGACTGGTCGCGTCTTCCCTACGAGCTCCTGGCCAGGATCTCGAACCGGATCACCAACGAGGTAGAAGGCGTCAACCGCGTGGTGCTCGATGTCACCAGCAAGCCGCCGGGAACCATCGAGTGGGAATAGCATTTTGAGTGGCCGGCCTCCGTCAAAGGAGGCCGGCCACTGCTGTTCCGGGGTGAAATCTCCTGCAAATTAGGGCACTGCAGTGTTGCGGTCTCTCAGTCCGGGCTAGGAAGCGGCTACGCTCGAACCTATGCCGGTATGGTCCAGGGCGTCACGTGCAAACGCAGAAAAGAAGGCAGTAGTGTCAGTTGGTCAAGGCCACCCGGAAGGCTCGGAAGAGCTTCGCAAATGGCTGTCCGGGCTTAAACCCGTCACCGGGGCAGACACGATGCTGCGCTTTACCAAAACCCCCGAAGGCTCCATCGACCTGACCCACGCCCACCCCTCAGGCCTGGCGCAGCTCATGGCCGGGCGCCGCACCCGGCTGTCCACCCTCATCCGGGACCGGCAGCAATACGTGGTGGCTGCCAGGGCCTCGCGCAACATCAGGTCCAAGATCTTCGAACTCGCCAACGACCGCGGGATCGACGCCGGCTACCTCTCCGCCGGCACCGTGGTGTGGACATCCGCCGTCGGAGGCAAGCCCCAGCGCGTCTCGGCGCCGGTGATGCTGACGGCCATCTCCCTGACCGTCCGGCCGGGGGAGGACGACTACGAACTCCAGCTGACCGAACAGGCCCACATCAACCCGGCCCTGGTGCGGCACCTCAAAAATGTGCACGGCATCGTTTTTGACGTCAACGCCGTCACCCGCCTTGCCTACAGCACCGCCCGCTTCGATCCGCAGCCCGTGCTGGACCGGCTGGGCACCCTGATCAGGCCCATCCACGGAGCCGAGGCGCAGCACAACCTGCTGGTTTCCACCTTCGCTGACCTCTCGGGAAACCTCGACGATCCCTGGATCAACGACACCAACCCGCTCGTGTCCGCCCTGGCCACCGCCGCGGGTGGCGAAGTGGTGGACGTCGAGGAACCGGATCCGTCCCGCTTCCCGCCCCTGGACAGCAGGCACCCCCAGGACGAACTCCTCCTGCTGGACGCAGACACGGACCAGCAGTACGTCATCGACGCCGCCCGCGCCGGCGACTCCCTGGTGGTGAGCAGCCCCCCGGGAACAGGACAGACGCAGACCGCCATCAACACCATCGGTGCCCTGGTGGATGCCGGCAAGACCGTGCTGGTGGTGGGGGACCGCCGCGCCAGCCTGAACGAGGTCTCCGGCCAGCTGGAGTCCCTCGGCCTCGAGTCCATCCTGTTCCAGCTGTCCGGGAACGTCACGGCCCAGCAGCTGAAGGCCCAGCTGGTGCGGGCCATCGTCCGCAACGAGAAGTCCCTGGAGCCCCAGCTTGGGAACCTGCACACCACGCTGACCGAACACCGCCACGCCCTGATGGACCATGTGGCATCGCTGCACAACGTCCGCCAGCGCTGGGGATGCTCGCCCTACCAGGCCATGCAGTCCCTGGCCGAGCTCACGTCCATCCATCCGGCCCCCGCCACCACCGTGCGGCTGAAGCGGAGCGTCCTGGACAATATCCGCGACCGCGACGAGCTCGCCGGCAGGCTCCGCCGGGCGGCAGAGCTGGGCAGCTTCAGCAAAGCCTCCACCACCAGCCCGTGGCACGGCGCCCGGCTCCTCACCCGCAAGGAAACCGAGGAAGCCCAGGATCTTGTCCGCGCCGTGGAGAAGAGCCTGCCCCTCCTGCGGGACCGCATGAACGCCGTCGCCGAGCACGCGGAAATCCGGCTGGGTGCTTCCTTCGCCGAGTGGGGCGAACAGCTCGAGCTGCTGGTGGCCGTCCGCGGGAGCCTGGACAAGTTCACTCCGGACATCTTCGACAGGCCTGTCACTGACCTGATCTCCGCTACCGCTCCGTCCGCATGGCGGCGGGAACGCGGCATCGAGATGACGTCCATGCAGCGGTCGCGCCTGCGCAGGGTGGCCAAGGAATACGTCCGGCCGGGTGTCCACATCGCCGACCTTCACAGCTCGCTGGTGCTGGTGCAGGAGCAGCGGGCACTGTGGGCCGGCTATGCCACCACCCAGAGGCATCCTGCTGTTCCCTCGGGGCTCGCCGAAATGAACGCGATGTACCGGGAACTGGACCGCCAGCTCACCCAGCTGGGGGAGGCCCTGAAGCACACGGAAGCGGGCGGCGCACTGTCCCGCGTCCGCTATGAAGAGCTCATGGAGCGCCTCGAGCGCCTGGTGGCGGACAGCGACACGCTCAAGACCCTGCCGGAACGCACGCTCCTGGTGGAGAACATGCGCGAGCACGGGCTGGGGGAGCTCCTGGCCGACCTCGCCGAACGGGAAGTTCCCGCGGGCTCCGTGGCAGCGGAGCTGGAACTGGCCTGGTGGCAGTCTGCCCTCGAAGCGATGATCAGCGGCGATGACTACCTGGCGATGTCCGACGGCGATGCCCTCCGGCAACTGGAAGCCGAGTACCGGCTGGCCGACAACGCGCACATTGCCAGCGGCGCCGCACGTCTTCGCTGGGACCTCGCAGAGCGGTGGCGGTCAGCCATCGCGGACCAGCCCCGCCAGGCCGACCTCCTGCGCAGCCTGCTCAAGGACGGCCGGGTGTCCCTGCCGGCACTGACGGCACAGGCGCCTGACCTGATCGGGACCCTGGTTCCCGTCTGGTCCGTGAGTCCCTACCTGATGACCGGACTGCTTCCGGCCGAACAGCATTTTGACGCGGTGGTCATCCTCGACGCAGAAGCCACCTCGCTGCAGGCCGTCCTGCCGTCCATCGCCCGCGCCCGCCAGGTGATCGCCTTCGGCGACTCCCGGATTGCCAGCCCGCGCACCTTCACCGTCGGGGTGGAACGCCTGGCCCCGGGGGAGTCGGCGCACCACCGCGTTGAGAGCGCGTTCACTGCCCTGTCGGCCGTGCTGCCGGTGTGGCGGCTGAACTTCGTCTACCGTGCGGTGGACGAGGACCTGGTCCTGCAGCTGAGCAAGAACTTTTACGACGGCGGCCTGCGCCGGTTGCCGGAGGGCCAGTCCGCCACAGGGCTGGACCGGTCCCTGCTGGTGGAATACCTGCCGGACGGAACAGGGCTGCCCAGTGCGGACCACGAAGGCGTCGAGTCCGTGGTGGCAGAAGTCAACCGGGTGGTGGAGCTGGTCTTTGAGCACGCACGGCTGCGGCCGCGTACCTCCCTCGCCGTGGTCACTGCCAGCCTGCGGCACGCCGCCCGGATCGGTGAGTCCATCCGCCTCCAGCTGCCCAACCATCCGGGCCTCGCCGGATTCTTCGGCGCCGGCCCCGAGTCCTTCCGGGTGGTCGACCTGGAACGGGCGCAGGGCCTGGTGCGCGACCATGTCATTTTCTCGCCGGGCTTCGGCCGGACCCCGCACGGGCGTGCCCTGCACAGCTTCGGGCCGCTCTCGGCCGAGGGAGGCCGCGAAAAGTTTGCCCTGGCCATGACCCGCGCCCGGCGCTCCATGCATGTCCTGACGTGCTTCCGGCCGGAGGACCTGGACCACACCCGGCTGACGCACGGAGCCGTGGACCTGTACGCACTCCTGGACCGGGAGATTTCGGGCAACACCGATCTCGGCACTCCCGCGTCGCGCGCCGCGGCCAGCGAGCAGGCCCTTGGCGCAGACCCGCTGGTTGCGGACCTGGGGGACCGCCTGCGTGCACGCGGTGCACGGGTGTGGCATCAGTACGACGGCGCCATTGATGTGGTGGCAGCCGCTGATCCACTCAACACCATGGGCCAGGACGACGCCGACCTCCCGTGGCCTGTGGCCATTGAGTCCGACGGCACCGAACAGTACCGCACCATGAGTGTCCGGGAGCGGAGCCGGCTGCGGCCGCAGCTGCTGGAGCGCCTGGGCTGGCGGTACATGCCGCTGTGGACCATTGAGGTGTTCACCGATCCGTCAGCCTGCGCTGACCGGATCGCAGGGTACCTGGGCCTGGAAAAGATGGCGCTTCCGTCGCGGCCGGCGTCTGTCGGTTTCCTTGACGACGACGTTGATCAGGCGCTCAATGATATTGACGCCGCTCAGCCCGCCCCGGTTTCCTACGTAAGGCATTCCACCCGCCCGGCTTCAGGACGCCGGGCCGGCGACATGGCCGACGCCCAGGTTGGGCAGCCTGCCGGCGGGCACGCCAGGATTGAGCCCGTAGAGGGTGAGCCGGTGCAGGGTGAGCCGGTACCGGGTGAAACGGACAGCAGCAAGGAGGCGGGCCACATGACCATCGAAGAGAAGAACAACAGCGCTGCCGACGGCGGGCCGGCATCGGCTGACACCGCGGCCGCTCCAGCTCCCGGGCCCGCGCAGGGTGGTACCGAAGGAATCCTGCCTAGGACGGCGTCGGAAGACGATCCCCGCGCCTGGGGCGACCGCGAGGATGACCACGACGCCTGGCTGAAGGAACAGAAACCGCCGCACTGGGGCTGACTCCGAGCGGTAGCTCGGGAGTAGTTTTCTGCGGCCGGTCAGGGAGGTCCCACCAGGACGAAAAACAGTTTGCCCTTGGTTGACGCCCCGGCGAGCCGGGCTGCCTGTGCCGCATCGGCGGCCACCACAATCAGGCCGTCGGTCTCCTGGGTTCCGAGCCACTGCCCGCCCTGGCCGCCCTTTGTGGACGTCCACAGCACCGGCACACCGGAGGCAAGGACCTCCGACGGTTCCTGCTGGTCGAAGCCGTTGGCTGCTGTCAGTACCACGTTGACCAGCTGGCCCGGGGACACCAGCTGGATGGACGAGGGGTCGGCCATCCTCAAGGGAACGGCAGCTGAACCCGGCGCGCTGCCCGTCAGCAGGCCGGGACCCACCAGCTGGGCGTCCGTCAGCAACTGGCCCTTGCGTAGCGGAGCTGCCAGTTGTTTCCCGGCCGCCTCGGCCTGGTCGCGGAGGAACCCGTCCGCCAGCATGCCCGGAGGCACCTGTACTTGGGCAAGGTCTGCCGCCGCCATGGCTGACCCGGCAGGCAGGTCCCGGGCGGCAGCCAGTGCGCTCACGGTGTAAACCGGTGCCGGAGTCAGCTGATGGACCGTGAGTGCTGCCGCCGCGCACAGAAGCAGTGCGACGGCAAGGCGCCGGTTGCGGCTCAGCCATCCCGCGAATCTCGCAGCCGGGCGGCTGGTCCCGGAACGGCCGGAAGAACGGGGCCTCCGGTTGCGGTGGAGGAACAGGGGGGTGTCCCGGCGGGCGCGAAACGGGTGTGCAGGCATGAACCCACGCTAAGGGCGTTGCAAAAGCAAACGACAGCGGCCCCGCGCCTATGTGGACAACGTCCCATGGGGACGTCCAGTCACAAGGCGCGGGGCCGCCGTCGAAATGGCGGACGCTGAATCAGCTGGCGGCAGCCGCCGGAACGGAGGCCGCGGGGGCAGCTGCGGGAGCCGGTGCGGTGGACGCAGGCGCTGCAGACACGGTGCTGCCCTTGGAGTCGCGGGAGTCGGTGCGGTAGAAGCCCGAGCCCTTGAACACGACGCCCACGCTGTTGAACTTCTTGCGCAGGGTGCCCTCGCACTCGGGGCAGGACGTCAATGAGCTGTCCGAGAAAGACTGGACAATATCGAAGGCATGGCCGCAATCCTTGCAGGCGTAAGCATATGTTGGCACTGGTGCTCCTCCTCTTGGGCAAACGAGAGGTCCCGTGCTGCCACCTGGTAATCCATTAGCAGTCGCAGGGCCTGAGTGCTAATTCTATCATCCTCCGGCGCCCCCGCCACCTGGACTCAAACTCCGCTGGCGAGCGACCTGAGCCCGGACGGTGCCAGGACGGCGGGTACGGGACGGTCGAACTCTTCAGCGGGAATGTGCCCGGCCGGAAGCAGTTCATCGTCGTAGATAACAGCGGCCAGCGGAATTTCCTTCCCGGCGGTCGCAAGATGACCAAGGAACTTGTCGTAATAGCCACCGCCCTGGCCCACCCTGTTGCCCTCAAGATCCACTGCGGTTGCCGGGATGAACAGGGCCGTCGCTTCGCCCGCCACATCGGGTCCGTGCCGGGGCCCGGCAGGTTCCAGGATGGGCGCATACTTGCTGCGCTCGAATCCGGCCTCCGGGCTCCAGAAAACCCAGCTGAGTTCCCTGCCGGGTTCGCAGACGGGAAGCAGGACCTGGTGGCCGTTGCCGTGGAGGGCGGTGATCAGGGGAAGGGTGGGCGGTTCCACACCTATGCCCAAGTACACGCAGAACGTGGCCGGCTTCCCGCCGGAGAGGGATTCCGCCCACGCCGCACCGTGGACGGCGAGGGCAGCCCCGGCGGCCTCCAGATCGGCGGGAGTCAGTGTTGCCCTGCGCCGCCGGTGCGCTGTGCGGATGCCGTCCTTGGCGGCAGCGTCGAAGGCGTGCCTCGTGTTCGTCTTTTCAGGCATGGTGCATGTCCTCCGTTGCCCGCCGTTTGGCGGTTTCCGTGGCGCCCCCAAGCAGGTGGCGGCCGGTCCTTAGATTACTGAATGCTTGACGCTGACGTTAGATTAGTCCGGTGAGTACCAGTAACCCGAGAGTTCGCAAAGCCGTCATCCCCGCTGCCGGGCTGGGTACCAGGTTCCTTCCTGCCACCAAGGCCATGCCCAAGGAAATGCTTCCCGTGGTGGACAAGCCTGCCATCCAATACGTGGTTGAGGAAGCCGTCCACGTAGGTCTCAACGATGTCCTGATGATCACGGGACGGAACAAGCGGGCGCTGGAGGACCACTTCGACCGCGTCCCGGCGCTGGAGTCCACGCTGGCGGACAAGGGTGACACCGAGAAGCTCGCGTCCATCCAGGCGGCCAGCAACCTCGGTGACATCCACTATGTGCGCCAGGGGGACCCCAACGGCCTGGGCCACGCAGTGCTTCGCGCCAAGCAGCATGTTGGCGACGAGGCATTCGCCGTCCTTTTGGGCGACGACCTCATCGATGCCCGGGACGAACTGCTCAGCACCATGATCGACGTGCAGGCCAAAACCGGGGGCTCCGTCGTCGCGCTTATCGAAGTGGAACCCTCACAGATCAGCGCCTACGGCTGCGCTGATATCCAGGAGATCGACGGCGAGGGATACGTGCGCATCAACCGGCTGGTGGAGAAGCCCACCGCCGACGAAGCACCGTCCAACCTGGCCGTGATTGGCCGTTACGTGCTGCACCAGGCCGTCTTCGGCGTCCTTGAGCGCACCGGTCCGGGGCGTGGCGGCGAGATCCAGCTGACCGACGCCCTGCAGGAACTGGCCACCGGTGACGGCGAAGGCCACGGCGTCTACGGCGTGGTGTTCCGCGGCCGCCGCTACGATACAGGCGACAAGCTGAGCTACCTGAAAGCGTGCGTCCAGCTCGCCATCGACAGCGACGATCTGGGTCCCGGCCTGCGGGAGTGGCTGCCGGGCTTCACCAGCGGCCTTTCCAAGTAGCACCATGCGCCTTGGCCCTGTCTGGCCCGTGACCCTGGAGTGCGGCGACCTGGTCCTGCGCCCCATCAGGTACCGGGACAAAAAAGAGTGGACTGAAGTCCGTTCCCGTAACACCGAGTGGCTGGCGCCGTGGGAAGCGTCCAATCCTGATCCGCGCGGAGGCCTGCCGGACTACCGGCAGATGGTCCGCTCCCTGAATGCGCAGGCGGCCCAGGCCACTGCGCTGCCGTTCGTCATTACCGAGCGCGTGCCCGGCAGCAGGAATCCGGTCATCATCGGCCAGCTGACCGTCTCGTCCATCGTGTGGGGATCAGCCATGATGGCAACGCTGGGGTACTGGGTGGACCAGGCGAAAGCCGGGCGGGGCATCGCCCCAACTGCGGTGGCGCTCGTCACCGACCATTGTTTCCAGTCGCTGGGGCTGCACCGGATGGAAATCAATATCCGGCCGGAAAACGGGCCCAGCCTGCGGGTGGTGGAGAAACTGGGTTTCCGGGACGAGGGGTACCGTCCCCGCTACCTGCACATCAACGGCGACTGGGCTGACCACCGGTCCTTCGCACTGACGTCCGAGGAAGTCCCGGACGGCCTGCTCCGCCCCTGGCTGGCGTCCCGCCCGTCATAAATCCACTCATTTGCGAGCCGGGCCGCGACACACCGAAGCTAATGCCGCGCCATACCATGTGATGCTCATACGGTTTTGAGTGTGGACTTCCCCCTTAGCAGCTCAGTGATCCTTGTGGTTGCCGTCGTGCTCTGGATTGTGTGGGTTGCCCCGTACGTCCTCCGGAACCGCCGGCACCAGTTCCAGCCCGCCGGTGACTTTCCGGCAGACGCACCAGCCGATGAAAGACCTGAACCACCAGCCGGTTTGGTACTGAAAATCGCCGCCCAGCAGGAGAAAGCAATGGAAACCAGGAAGAGCGCCGGACCGGCTTCCAATGCCGGCGGCCCCGCACCTGCGGGCCGTTTCCGTATCCGCTACGGCCGTACCGCGCTGGCTCTCGTCGGGTTTCTGTCCCTGCTGACGGCGTTTGTCTCCGGAGTGCTGTTGCCCTTCGGGCTCGGCTCGCCCGTCCTCCCGCTGACCTGCGCAGCGCTGACCGCGGCATCCGTCGCCATCCTCCGCTGGCTGGCTATCCGGGACCGCAAGGCGAAAGTCGATGCGGCCTTTCGCTCGGCAATGAGTGCACCGGCACGGCGCCCTGATGCCACCGAGCACATCCCGCCCAAGCCTGAAGCTGCTCCTGCCCGCCCGGAAAGCCCCCTTTTTGACGCCGAGGCGCACCAGCCCAAGGCCCAGCAGCTGACAGCACAGGAACTTCGCGCGGCGGCACTGGCTGTAGCCGTGGCTGCAGGTGATGCCAGTGCGGCAGCAGCGGCGTCGAAAACTCCTTCAAGCACTCCCTGGGAGCCCGTTGAGGTTCCCAAGCCCGTGTACGTGGAAGCTGCCAAGGCCGAGCGCCCGGAGCCCGAACCGCTTGAGCTGCCGGCGGCCCCCAAAGCCGTGGGCAAGCCCTCCCTTAAACAGGGTGCCGCAGCCGCTTCGCCTGTTGCCCCGGCGGCAGCAGAGGACCAGCAGCTCACCAAGGCGCAGAGCGCACTCAGCAACCTCGACGACGTCCTGCAGCGCCGCCGCGCCTAGGAAGCACGTGCCGCGGGCCCCCGATGCAAATGCAGCGGGGCCCGATGCAATGCCCGACGCCGGCAATCACCTTGGATGCGTATCCGTAGGCGCGCCGGTTGGCATTGAGCGGGGAAAATTTGTAGCCTAGGGTCACCGGTTCCGCACGCACTCGCGAGGGCGGCCAGTTCCGGGGCTATAGCTCAGTTGGTAGAGCGCTTCGTTCGCATCGAAGAGGTCAGGAGTTCGAATCTCCTTAGCTCCACACAATGCACGGTCTCCACACAAAGCACGGTCCACACCACGGGCGCGCCGCACCCGTGAAGGAACATGACGATTAATTTCTCCGCTGCCAAATCCATAGCCGTTCTTACCAGCCTTCTCCTTGCAGGCACTCTCGCCGGCTGTGATGCTGCAGCCCAGGCATCGCCGTCGTCATCCAACCCTGAAGAAGCCGCTGCCGCGCTGGCCCGGCTGGAAACCATTCCGGTCAAGGGCCGGGCACCGAAGACCGGCTACAGCCGCGACGAGTTCGGGCCCGCATGGGCGGATGTGGACCGCAACGGCTGCGATACCCGCAACGACATCCTCGCCCGCGACCTGGAGGGTGAGACGTTCAAGCCCGGCACCCGGAACTGTGTGGTGGCCACCGGCACGCTGGCCGACCAGTACACCGGCACCACCATCAGTTTTGTCCGCGGCCAGGACACCAGCACCGCGGTCCAGATCGACCACATCGTTGCCCTCTCCGATGCCTGGCAGAAGGGCGCCCGGCAACTCAACGACGAAGAGCGGCGCCAGCTCGCCAATGACCCCTTGAACCTGATGGCCGCGGACGGGCCCACCAACAGTGCCAAGGGTGACAAGGACGCCGCGACGTGGCTTCCGCCGAACAAGGCGTTCCGCTGCGAGTATGTTGCCCGGCAGACCTCGGTGAAGGCGAAGTACCGGCTGTGGGTGACCCCGGCGGAGCGCGACGCCATTGCCGGAATCCTGGCCGGCTGCGTTTAGGTGCCGGCTACAGCCAGCCCTTCTTCTTGAAGATGGCGTACATGGCCAAGGCCGTCGCCGCCATGAGGCCGATGGCCATCGGATAGCCCAGGTCCCAGTGCAGCTCGGGCATGTGGTCGAAGTTCATGCCGTAGATGCCGGCCACGAACGACGGCGCAAACAGGATTGCAGCCCAGGAGGAAATCTTCTTCACCTGCTCGTTCTGCTCCGCGCTGGCCTCGTTCTGCCGGTTGGCCGTCAGGGTTCCGTCCAGGGTGAGGGCGTTCTGCAGGAGGTCCCGGAAGGAGTCTGCCCGGGAAATCACCCGTTCCACGTGGTCCTCCACGTCCCGGAGGCTGTGCTGGAGCTCGGTCTCAACACCGTATTTCGCAAACCCCCGCTTCAGCTGGTGCATCATGTCCGGCAGCGGGTGGATGGCACGCTGGAACTGGATCACTTCACGGGCCAGTTCGTAGATCCGCCGCGACACCGTTGTGTCACCGCTGAAGAGCTGGTCCTCGATCTCGTCAATGTCGTTCTCAAGCCCGGCCACCACGGGAGCGTAGTCGTCCACCACCCTGTCCAGGAGGGCATACAGCACGGCCTCCGGGCCATGCCGCAGAAGATCCGGACGTGCCTCCAGACGTTTCCGGACACGGGCCACGCCGGCCATTTCCGCATGCCGCACCGTGACCACAAAGTTTTTTCCGGTGAAGATATGGAGTTCCCCAAATTCCACTGTCTCGCTTGCATCCAGGTACCGGGCGGGCCGCAGGACGGTAAACAGGTTGTCCTCGTAGCGCTCCATCTTGGGGCGCTGGTGTGCGGAGATGGCGTCCTCCACCGCAAGGGAGTGCAGCCCGAACTCAGCGGCCACTGCCGCCATCTCTTCGGCGGTAGGGCGGTACAGTCCGATCCAGGCCATACCGCCGTGGTGCGCCAGGGTCTCGAACGTCTGCTCCAGGTTTTCGGGTTCGGCATGGCGCACGCCGTCCACGTAAACAGCGTTGTCGATGATGGTCATGGGCGGGTGCCTCCTGTCTGCATAGGCCGCATGCTCAGGACATGGCTCCGATAATGGCCCCTGAGACTGTCATGGCTACCAGGTCATGGCCGGAGTCGATCAGCGTCACGGCGGCCGGGCGCCCGGCGAAACCATTGTGGATGGCGTGGCCGCCCGCCCTGAAGACAAGCCCCACGACGAGCGCGAACCAGGCGCCGGCCAGGGCGTTGTCCAGCCCCAGCTTGCTGATCAGGACGGCAAGGAGGATGGCAGTCAGCGCCGCGGCCACCATCATGGGCAGCCAGATCCCGGCACCGCCGCTGATGTTTTTCAGGTCGTCCTCGGTCTTGCCAATGGCGGCCATCCACCGGTTGCCCAGCACCGCCGGCATGTACCAGACGAAGCCGATGGCCATCGTTGCCGCGAAGGCAAGCAGCACCGCAAGCCAGTTGATCTGTGAAACGTAAGAGAGCCAATCCATTCTCGAAATCCTAGCCGTCCGGCCGCCGCCGGCCGGGATGCGGAGCGTCGTCGGGCATGGAGTGGTCAGCTGCCCGCAGCCTTGGCGAGGCCGCTGATCAAGGGCTCGGTCCGGTAGGGGATGTGCGTGTGCAGTGCCAGGACAGTTTCAGTCCGGATGACGCCCTTGATCCGCAGGACCTGCCGCAGGGACGCCTGCAGGTTGTGTGTATCCGTGGCCACCACCCGGCACCAGACGTCGCCGCGGCCCGATATCTCGTGGACCTCCAGGACCTGGGGGATCAGCCGCAGCGCCGCCACCACGCCGTCCAGCTCGCGGTGGGACACCTCGATGGTGACGAAGGCCACCACGTCATAGCCCACAGCCTCCAGGTCAACTTCCCGCCCGCCCGGGCGCAGCACTCCGGCCCGGATGAGCCGCCGGACCCGGGACTGGGCGGTATTGCGGGCAACGCCCACCGAGTCGCTCAGCTCGCCCACCTGGATCCGGGGATCGCGGATCAGCGCCAGGAGGATCTTCAGGTCGGTAGGGTCCAGCTTGTCCAAATGGTCACTCTCCATCATCGGCGGGTGCAGGTTTTGACGATCCTGCTCAATTCTTCCATGTATTTCCGCTCAAACGAGCAGTAGTGCTCCATTCTGGAGCCATCACCTATTCACGCCGCGCCGGGCTCCCACAAGGACCACCCGCCGAGGCAAAACCGGAAGGCGGCATCATGACGGTCTTCAGCGAACTCCGTATGCGCCCCGCTCCGTCCGCAGCTGCGGGATGGGATGCCTCCACTACGGCACGGCTGGTGATGGCGGGCGCTGTCATTTTTGTCCTTCTTGTGGGAGCCAACCTTGCCACCCCGCTTTATCCACTCCTGCAGGCCGGGTTGGGGCTCTCCGCCCTGGACGTGACGGCTGCTTTTGCCAGCTACGTCCTTGCCCTCGTGGCCACGCTGATGCTGGCCGGGCACTGGTCGGACCACATCGGACGCCGCGCTGCACTCCTTCTCGCCGTGCTCACGGGTTTGGCGGGCGGCTGGGTCTTCGCCGGGGCGGGGTCGCTGGCAGGGCTGTGTGCCGGGCGCGCGCTCCAAGGGGTGGCTGTTGCGCTGGCCACGGGTGCGAGCGCGGCGGCCCTGCGCGAACTGCTGCCGTCCCGCCCGGAATGGGCGTCCCGCTTCACCCTGCTGGCCTCGGCCGGTGGAGTAGCTGCCGGCCCGGTCATCGGCGGGCTGCTGTCCCTGCTGCCCGCGGCCACCACTGCTCCCTACGCCGTGTACTCCGTGGTGCTGGCCGCGCTTCTGGTGCCGCTGTACCTGATCCGGGCCCGTCCGGCGATCATGCTGCCCTCGCCGTCCAGGCCGCTGCAGGCACTGGCGCCGCGGCGGCCGTCCGTGTCGCAGAACGCACGGGCAGCATTTTGGCTGGCATCCGCCGTCGGCTTCCTCAGCTTTGCTGTTTTCGGGTTCTGCCTCTCGCTGGCTCCCGGTTACTTCGCCCAGGTGCTGGGGACGGAATCCCGGCCCCTTATTGGATTGCTCGCAGGCCTCCCACTGGGCACGTCAGCCCTCAGCCAGCTGCTGGCTGTCCGCGGCCGTTACGTCGTTCCGGCTGGACTGGCCGTGCTTGGCGGATCAGTCTTCCTGCTCGGGGCCGCCGGCGCGTGGCACAGTCCTGTGCTGCTGGTGCTTGCGGCGGCGACGGCCGGTGCCGGCCAGGGTTTGGCATTCCGCACCGTCTTCAACGAGGTGGCTGCCCGGGTGGAGCCTGCCCGCCACGCCCAGATTGTCAGCACGGTGTACGTCATCACCTACCTCGGCAGTGCCGTCCCGGTCCTGGGGCTCGGCTGGGCAACAGGGGTATTCGGCCAGGTTGCTGCCGTGGGCGGTTTCGTCGCCGTGTGCGGTACGGCGGCGCTTGCCCTGGCCGTCGTGACACTGGCGCACACGGTGCGCCGCCACCCCGGAAGGGGCTAGCCGAACTCTCCACTACTCCGGAAGTGGCCCGTGGTTGCCCTGGATGTGCTCAAAGACGAGCGTGGTTTCGGTATGCCCCACCACGGGGTCCGTTGCGAGGTTGTCCAGCACCCAGTCCCGCAGGTCCTCCGTGCTTCCGACGGCAATGTGCAGCAGGTAATCCACGGAGCCGGAGGTGTGGAAAGTGGACAACACGGCGGGCAGGTGCGGCACCCGGGCGGTGAAACGGTCAATCTGGTCCCGGTCGTGGGCCCGAAGCCGCACGGCAACCAGCGCCTGCACCGACCTGCCGATGGCCGAGAGGCTGAGCTTGGCCTCGTAGCCCTGCACGATGCCCCGCTCCGAGAGGGCGCGCGTCCGCATCAGGGCGGTGGAGGGGGCTATGCCCACCAGTTCGGCCAACTGCTTGTTGGAGATCCTCGCGTCCTCCACGAGGGCAGCCAGCAGGCGTTCGTCGATGGCGTCCAGCGGCTCCAGGTGGGCTCCCGGCCTGGTGTTCCTGGGATTCGTGCTCACTGCGGTTCCTTCCAAGGGTGGTGCGTTCATCCTAGACCGCGGATACCGCGCTTTCACGCCCGAATGAGCGTGCACGGCCGAATTTCAGGAACACTGGCACTCCTTGAGGAGCAGATAATTCGCTCAGGCTGGAAGGCGGCAGATCCTGCGGCGCGTCAGGCGGAGGGCCGTTCCGTCCGGGAATGGACGACGGCGGCAGCGGCCGCCGTGAGGCAGGCGAGGACCATAACGGTCACCGCCAGGGCATTCCATCCCCAGGACTGGAAAACCAGGCCGCCGGCCCAGCCGATGACGCTGGACCCCAGGTAGTAGGCGAGGTTGTACAGCGATGCGGCCTGGGCGCGTCCGGTGCTGGCGATGGCTCCCGTCCAGCCCGCCCCGATGCTGTGCGCGGCAAAGAATCCGCCGGTGAACACCACCAGGCCTGCCAGGATCAGGGCGAGGGACGGCGCCAGCGTCAAGGCAAGTCCCGCCGTCGACAGGCCCAGACCGGCGAGCAGGATGTTCCGCCGTCCGAAGCGCACCGTCAGCCCTGCGGCCCAGCGCGAGGAGACGGTGCCGGACAGGTAGGCCAGGAAGATGAGGCTGATCAGGGTGGCCGGAAGGCTGAAGGGCTCGCCGGACAGCCGGAAGCCCAGGTAGTTGTAAACGGCAACGAAGCCGCCCATCATGAGGAAGGCCTGGACGTACAGTGCCAGCAGCCGGATGTTCCGCAGGTGCCCGCCCAGGGTGCGCAGTGCGCCGCCCAGGCCGGCTGCCCGTGTGGAGACGAAGCCCTGGGCCCGGGGCACCAGCACCAGGAAGGCGACGGCGGCAAGCGTTGCCAGGACGGAAACGGCCAGGGCCGCTGCGCGCCAGCCCCACAACTCTCCGGCGGGACCGGCCACCAGGCGGCCGGCAAGGCCGCCCAGCGTGGTGCCCGCCACGTAGCTTCCCGCCGCCAGCGCCGCGTGCGCCTTGGTCACCTCTTCATTGAGATAGGCGATGGCGATGGCGGGGATCCCGCCCAGGGCCATGCCTTCCAGGAGGCGCAGGGCCAGCAGCATGCCGAAGCTGTCCGCCAGCGGCACCAGCAGGCCCAGCACGGTGGCGATGGAGATGCCCCAGGTCATGGCCTTGACGCGGCCGATCCGGTCGGCGAGGAAGGACCAGGGGATCACCGTGACGGCAAGGCCCACAGTCGCCAGGGAAATCGTGAGGGCGGCCTCGGCCGCGGAAATCCGGAGGTCCGCTGCCAGCAGGGGCAGGACCGCCTGCGTGGAGTACAGCTGGGCAAAGGTCGCCACGCCGGCAAAGGACAGGCCCGCGAGGATCCGGCCGTAGGCCCGCGATCCTTTGGCATGCCCGTCCCAGCGCGGCTCCGTACCGCTGCCGGTCAGGCTGGCATTGTGTGGCATGCCGCCAGCGTAGCCCTTGCCCGATACATGCCTCCAATGCATGTTTTGTGCAAAACTGATAGCAAAATCGGATACTTCCCCAACTGGGTAGCGGCAACTGTCCTTTTCGGTGCCCAACACGACAGTTAGCGCTACCTAGTTTGGGGGGAGTCGGGGAAAGGGAGGCCAAGCCGTGGAGGCAGACCACAAGCAACTCATGCAGCTCTTGCCCCTCCTTCCCGTGCTGGCCGAGCTGGGGCGCACGGAGCATGTAACGGAAACGGCGGAACTGCTGGGAGTACCCCAGTCCACGGTGAGCAGGGCACTCGCGCGGGCCAGCGCCGTCGTCGGCACTGAACTCCTGGTGAGGGACGGCAGGGGCGTCCGGCTGACTCCCGCTGCCCGTACCCTGCTGCCGTACATCGAGCAGTCCCTGGCGGAGTTCCAGGCCGGGCTGGACCTGGTCCGCAACGAATCGGAGGTGGTCCGGGGCAGAATCTCAGTGTCCTTCCAGCACACGTTTGGCGAGGCAACCCTGCCGCTGCTGATCAGTGTGTTCCGCAGCCGCCACCCGGGCGCCGTCTTCACCCTGAGCCAGGGCTCCCGGAACGCCTGCCTGGAGGAACTGGCAACCGGCGGGGCGGACCTGGCACTGACCGCCCCGGTGGCGCCGGCCGGCAGGAACCTGCAGTCCTCCCCGCTGTACCGCGAGCCGTTGCGCCTGGTGGTCCATCACAGTCACCCCCTTGCGGGGTGTACGACGGCGGCGCTGGCCGACATCAGGACGGAGCCTTTTGTGGCGCTCGGGCCCGGGTATGGCATGCGATCGCTGACCGACGCGCTGTTCCGCGAAGCGGGATACAGGCCCCGCATCGCCTTCGAAAGCCAGGACTCCCACACCATCCGCGGGCTGGTGTCCGCGGGGCTGGGCGTCAGCATCCTGCCGTCCGGGGGCGACGCGCCGGGCCGGACCGTCAGCCCGGAAACGGGAAACCTGGGGTGGGTGGAAGTTCCCCTTGATTCAGCCCTGGCCTTCCGCGAGGTGGGCATCAGCTGGCGGCGCAGGAAGCCCGATGCCGAACCGGTCCAGGTCAGGCTCTTCCGGGGGATGGTGGTTGCCGAGGGCCCGCAGCTGCTGGCCGGGCTGGCCAGGCAGCGGACCGGCTGACGGTCAGGGCAAGAGGACGCGATTCCCGACGGCGGCGGTCCAGCCCCGGAGGTCCGGCGCCTTCGCGGCCAGTACCCTTGTGACGTGACCAACACCGAAAACCCCACCGCACGTCCCGCCGAACCATCCACAGCACGTCCGCCCGCCGGTGTCATTATCGGGCTGGACATCGGCGGCACCAAGACCCACGGCATCCGGTTCGAGGACGGGATCGCCGTTGCCGATGAATCCGCAGGCAGCTCCAACGTGCAGAACGTCACCCGCGACGAGGCCGCGCGCAACATCGCCGACCTCTTCGCCCGGATCGGCGGCGACAGCGTGTCCCAGGTGTATGCAGGATCCGGCGGGATCGACACGGATGAGGACGCCGCAGCCCTTGCCTCGCTGATCCAGCCGCATGTTCCCGGCGCCCGGGTGACCGTGGTGCATGATTCGCGCCTGCTGCTCGCTGCCGGGCACGCAAGCACCGGGGTGGCGGTGATCGCCGGCACCGGTTCCGCCGCCTGGGGCAGGAACTCCGACGGCGATGAGGCCCGGGCGGGCGGCTGGGGCTACCTGCTCGGGGACGAAGGCAGCGGCTACTGGCTGGGCCGCGAAGCGGTGCGCTACAGCCTCCGGCAGATGAACCAGGGCCAGCCGGCTGACCAGCTCACCTCAGCGCTGTTGCAATCCTGCGGTGTGGAGCACCCCAACAAGCTCATTGCCCTGTTCCATTCCCCGCACACCGGCCGCCGCTTCTGGGCCCAGCAGGCCCGGCATGTGGTGGAAGCCGCAGCCGGTGGACACCCCGCGAGCCAGGCAATGCTCGACCAGGCCGGCCGGGACCTGGCAGGCCTGGCGCTCCAGGTCCTGGACCAACTGCGGATCACCGGCCCCGTCATCCTGGGTGGCGGCCTGGGAATGAACGTGGCACCCCTCCAGGAGTCCTTCCGCCGGCACCTCGAAAGCGCCGGCGTAACGGACGCCCGGGTGCTGGACCAGGAACCGGTCTTCGGCGTGCTGCAGCTGGTGGCGGAGCCGGCCTGACAGTTTGCTGCACCGGCCGGCACTGGCCGCGCTGTTTAGACCCGCTGTTTAGACAGAGCGTTTCCGGGGAGTCAGCCGGACACCGGGAAGCGGGGGAGCGGGGATGCGTCCGGCTTCGGCGCCGGCGTCAGGACCGTGGCCCGCTACCAGGCCGTAGCGGGCGGCAGCCGCCTCCGCGGCCGGCACGCCGTCCTGGGCTTCCCAGGCATCCCGGGCCTGTTCCACTTCCTCGTGCGTGCGGCCCACGAAGTTCCACCACATCAGCAGCTCCTCCTCGAACGGCTCGCCGCCGATAAGCAGGAAGCGCGTGCCGGGCAGGGCCTCGACCTGGAGTTCCTGCCGGCCGGTGCCCAGATAGCCGAGCGGGCCCGGGGCAAGTTCCTGGCCGTCCAACTCCAGGCCGCCGTCAAGCACCAGGATGCCGTGTTCAAAGTCCGGGTTCAGCGGCAGCAGCGCCGCCCCCTCACAGGAAACGTCCGCTCCCACGATCGGTGAGTACATGGTGGCCGGGGAGGCGACTCCCGCGAGCTCACCCACCATCACGGTGGCGGTGAAGCCTTTCCCTCTGGCCTGGGGCAGTGCCCGGTGCTGTTCGAAGGCCGGCGGGCGGTGCCGATCCCCATCCGGAAGCGCCACCCACAACTGGAGGCCCCGCTGCACAGGCAGTTCCTCCCCGGCAGGCGGAAGCACCGCGAACTCCGAGTGCGACACGCCGTGACCCGCCGTCATGATGTTCAGTTCCCCCGGACGGACCACCACATCGCTGCCCACGCTGTCCCGGTGGCGGATGTGGCCGGCCAAAGGCCAGGTCACCGTCTGCAGGCCGATATGCGGGTGCGGCAGGACAGACATGGCCGTCCGGTCCGGCCCGAAGCTGTCCAGGAAGCACCACGCCCCGATGGTGGGAAGGCCGCGCTGCGGCAGCGTCCGCTGGACATTCATGGCACGCACGCCACCCAGCGGCACTTCCCGTTCCGGCCACAACTGCAGGCACGGCCCCGGGCTTCCCTCGGCGCTCGCCGGCGGACAGACTTCCTGCTGGGGTGATATCTCCAAGTTGGTCACGCTCCCACTCTAGGCCGGTATGCCCCCGACGGCTCAGTGCTTCCCCGCCCTGCCGGTCCCGCATCCCCGGACGGCGTCCCATCCGGGCCGCCTGCGGCTCCGAATGGTCACAGTAGGGATTCCTTTGCCCGGAATTGGTGCCGCTGCTGGTGATGGCGGCCCAGGATTGGGCTACCGTAACTATCAGCGTGCTGATGACAATGTTGCGGTGCTTCCCGCGCCGTCCGAGCAGAACAGGTAAGTCCGCACCATGGACCAGGCGATGATCGAGTTTCAGAGCGTGACCAAGCAGTACCAGGGCGGGCAGCCGGCCGTGGATGACCTCTCCATGTCCATTGGGAAGGGCTCCATCACGGTCTTTGTAGGGCCCTCCGGATGCGGCAAGACAACCTCGCTGCGCATGATCAACCGGATGGTTGAACCCACGTCCGGCACCATCACTGTTGGCGGCAAGGACGTCACCTCGGTGCCGGCAGCAGAGCTGCGGAGGTCCATGGGTTATGTGATGCAGTCCGCCGGATTGCTGCCGCACCGCTCGGTGGTGGACAACATCGCCACCGTCCCGCGCCTGAACGGCGTATCAAAGTCCGATGCGCGCAGACGGGCCGAGGAACTCCTGGACGTGGTGGGGCTGGCCCGCCATCTGGGCAAGCGGTACCCCGCACAACTTTCCGGCGGGCAGCAGCAGCGTGTGGGCGTCGCGCGCGCCCTCGCCGCGGATCCACCCGTCCTCCTCATGGACGAGCCCTTCAGTGCTGTGGACCCTGTCGTCCGCGACGAACTCCAGCAGGAACTGCTGCGGCTGCAGGAGGACCTCGCCAAGACCATCGTCTTCGTTACCCATGACATCGATGAGGCCACCGTCCTGGGGGACAAAGTGGCTGTCTTCGCGGTCGGCGGACGGCTCGCCCAGTACGCCACCCCGGAGGAGATCCTGCGTGCACCGGCCAACGACTTCGTGGCTTCCTTCGTGGGGCGCGACCGCGGTTTCCGCCACCTCGGGTTCACCCCGTCCGACGGCGTCACGGTCCACCCGGTGCCGACCATCGTCCGCGGTCCCTCCGGCCACGAATCCGACCCCGCAGCCGCCGGCGGCTGGCAGCTTGTGGTGGATGCGGACATGCACCCTCTGGGCTGGGCGACACCGGGCACCGACACCGGCCTGATCCCCGGCGGCTCGCTGTTCCGGCCGGGCGAGAGCCTGCGCCGGGCGCTGGATGCAGCCCTGTCGTCGCCGTCAGGCCTTGGCGTGGCGGTCGATTCCGAGGGCAAAGTCCTGGGCGTGGTCCGCGGCGGCGAAGTCCTGGCCCTGATTGAAGAGGCACGCCAGATACGGCAGGCTGCACTCTGATGGAGTGGTTCCTGGCCAACAGCGGCATGGTCCTGGAACGCGCGGGCCAGCACATGCTGCTCGCCCTTGTCCCCATGGTTTTGGGGCTGCTGATCTCCATCCCGTTGGCGCAGCTGGCCCGGCAGAACCGCACGCTCCGCTCGGTGGTGCTGACGGCTTCCTCGCTCCTGTACACCATCCCGTCCCTGGCGTTGTTCATCATCCTGCCCACCATCCTCGGCACCCGGATCCTGGACCCGCTGAACGTGGTGGTGGCACTGACCATCTACGCCGTCGCACTGCTGGTCCGTGCAGCCCTGGACGCCTTCGACTCCGTAAGTGAGGATGTCAGCCAGGCTGCGGTCGCCATGGGGTACAGGCCGCTGGCACGGTTCCTGCAGGTGGATCTGCCGCTGTCCCTCCCGGTCCTGTTTGCTGGCCTTCGGGTGGTGTCCGTCAGCAACATCTCCCTGGTCAGCGTGGCAGCCCTGCTGGGCATCGGAAACCTGGGGATGCTCTTTACGTCCGGCCTGCAGCGGGATTTTGTTACCGAAATTGTGGTGGGGATCATCGCCATCCTGGTCCTGGCACTGCTGATGGACGCCCTCCTGGTCCTCCTGGAGCGGATCCTCACGCCGTGGGAGAGCGCCGGGAAGCGGCGCACACCGCAACTGGCCGGCGGCAACGCACCAGGGGAAGCTTCCGCCGCCCGTCGTCTTTCCGCACCGAAAACGGGAGGCGGCAACGCATGAGCGTCTTCACCGACACCTTCGCATGGCTCGCCGACCCGGAGAACTGGACCGGCAGCGCCGGCATTCCCGCCCGGCTCGCGGAGCACCTGCAGTACACCGGCCTGGTCATGCTCATTGCCGCCGCAATCGCCGTCCCCATTGGCCTGTACGTCGGCCACACTGGCCGGGGGAGGGTGGCCATCGTTGCACTCGCAGGGGCCCTGCGCGCCCTGCCCACCCTCGGGTTGCTGACGCTCTTCGTCCTGCTTGCCGGTATCGGCCTGATGCCCCCGGTCTGGGCACTGGTCATCCTCACCGTACCGCCGCTCCTCGCGGGCACCTACGCCGGAATTTCGAGCGTGGACCGCAACGTGGTGGACGCTGCCCGGGCCATGGGAATGACCGAACTCCAGGTCCTGTTCCGCGCTGAGTTGCCCAACGCGCTGACCGTGATGTTCGGCGGCTTCCGCACCGGCGTGCTGCAGGTCATCGCCACCGTCTCCGTCGTTGCCTACATCAACCTGGGCGGCCTTGGCCGCTACCTCTTCGACGGCCTTGTCCTCAGCGACTTCCCGCAGATGCTGGGAGGTTCACTGCTGATCGCAGCCCTGGCCATCGCCGTCGACCTCGTGCTGTCCCTCTTCCAGAGGCTCTTCCTCGCATCGGGAGCCTCGAAGCAGTCACGCCGCAGCCAGCAGGCTGCGGTCGATCTCACAGACCCCGTAATCGCGGAGGCTGTTGTACAAGGAGGTAAGTCATGAATGAAAGCCGTCCCCAATTCTTCGGCAGGCGGGTCCTGGGCGGGCTGGCCGCCGGGCTCGGCGTGGCACTGGCGCTGTCCGCCTGCGGTGGTTCCGATCCCCTGAGCAATCCGCCGGCCACCAGCGCAGGCGGCTCGGGCGAGGCAACGTCCCTCGTGGTGGGCTCGGCGGACTTCCCGGAAAGCCAGATCGTCGCCGAACTGTACGCCGGGGCGCTGAACGCGGCAGGACTCACGGCCACCACCAAGCCGAATATCGGCTCCCGTGAGGTGTACTTCAAGGCTGTCCAGGACGGTTCGGTGGATGTGGTTCCGGACTACACCGGAAACCTGCTGCTCCACGTGGACAAGGAAGCCACCGAGGAATCGGCGGACGACATCGCCGGTGCGCTGCCGGACAAGCTGCCCGACGGACTTGCGGTTGCGGAAGCTTCCAAGGCGGAGAACAAGGACGCCATGGTTGTCACCAAGGCAACGGCGGAGAAGTACCAGCTGAAGTCCATCGAGGACCTGGCCAAGGTCTGCAGTGAGATTGTGGTGGGTGCTCCGGCAACGTTTGCTGAACGTGCCTATGGGCTGCCCGGCCTGAAGGAGAACTACAACTGCGAGCCCAAGAAGCTGGAGCCCTTCAGCGACGGCGGCGGTCCGGTGACCCTTAAGGCGCTGCTGGAAGACCAGGTCCAGGTGGCGGACATCTACACCACCACCCCGTCCATCGCGGACAACGACCTGGTGGTCCTGGAGGATCCCAAGAACAACTTCATCGCCCAGCAGGTGATCCCGCTTTACAACGAGGCCAAGATGACGGACAAGGCGAAGGAAGCCCTGAACTCGGTGTCCAGGATCCTCACCACAGAGGACCTGATCAACCTCAACCGTGCGGTGAGTGGCAGCCAGAAGCAGGGTGCCAAGGAAGCAGCCGAAGCCTGGCTGAAGGAAAAGGGCATTCTGAAGTAGAACGCCCGCCACGGCGCTGTATTTAGGTGATGACGACGGCGGCTGCCGGACTTCGAAAAGTCCGGCAGCCGCCGTCGTGCGTGTGTGGGCGAGGTCTCACGGGTGACACATCCTTCCTGTGGCATATTTGAGGGATGGCAGAATTCAGGCAGTCCACGAAGCTCAACAACGTCCTTTACGACATTCGTGGACCGATCCTCCAGGCGGCCCAGCAGATGGAGGCAGAGGGGCACCGGATCCTCAAGCTGAACATCGGCAACCCCGCGCCGTTTGGGTTCGAAGCGCCGGACGCCATCCTGGTGGACATGATCCGCCACCTGCCCCACGCCCAGGGCTACAGCGATTCGCGAGGCATCTTTTCCGCCCGGACTGCCGTCTCGCAGTACTACCAGACCCGCGGCATCCAGAACATCCACGTGGACGACATCTACCTGGGGAACGGCGTCAGCGAACTCATCACGATGTCCCTGATGGCCCTGCTTGACGACGGCGACGAAGTCCTGATCCCCACCCCCGACTACCCGCTGTGGACGGCCTCGGTGGCGTTGGCCAGCGGAAAGCCGGTGCACTACCTCTGCGACGAGGACTCCGGCTGGCAGCCCGACCTGGAAGACCTCGAAGCCAAGATCACGCCGCGGACCAAGGGCATCGTGGTGATCAACCCGAACAACCCCACCGGCGCCGTGTACCCCGAAGAGACGCTGAAGCGCATCGTGGCCCTTGCCGAGAAACATGGCCTGGTGCTCTTCGCTGACGAGATCTACGAAAAGATCCTCTACGAGGATGCGGTCCACGTGAACCTGGCCAAACTGACCGGCGACCACGTCCTCTGCCTGACCTTCAGCGGACTGTCGAAGGCATACCGGGTGTGCGGTTACCGCGCCGGATGGATGGCCATCTCGGGACCCAAGAAGGATGCGGCCGACTACCTGGAGGGCATCAGCCTGCTGGCCAACATGCGACTGTGCGCCAACGTGCCGGCCCAGCACGCCATCCAGACCGCCCTGGGCGGGTACCAGAGCATCAACGACCTGATCCTGCCCGGCGGCCGCCTCCTGGAACAGCGCAACAAGGCCTACGACATGCTGAACGCCATCCCCGGTGTCAGCACCCAGCAGGCACGCGGCGCCCTGTACCTCTTCCCGAAGCTTGACCCTGAGGTCTACCACATCCGCGATGACGAGAAATTTGTCCTGGACCTCCTCAGGGAGCAGAAAATCCTGGTATCCCACGGCCGGGCCTTCAACTGGGTCCGTCCGGACCACTTCCGCATGGTCACGCTGCCCAACGTCAAGGACATCGAAGAGGCAGTGGGCCGGATGGGGGACTTCCTGAGCAGGTACCAGGGGAACTAGCCTGTGCTCACGGGCGCTTGAGCCCCGTGGCACTTCGCGGAAAGGAATTCCCATGGCCGGCGTCATTCGCTTCGATCAGCATCCTTCTGAAACCCTTCGGGTAGGGGACGGGTTCTCCTTGTCCGGCGTCGATCCGGATTCCACTCCCGGCTACACCGGTTCCAAGGAGGACGGCAGGCTGCTGCTGGCCGACATGGACGACGAGCTCACCGAACTGCAGGAAAAGCTGTTCGCCGAGTCCCGTTTCGGCGGCCGCAAGCGGATCCTGCTGATCCTCCAGGCCATGGATACCGCCGGCAAGGGCGGGATCGTCAAGCACGTCATGGCCGCTATGGATCCGCAGGGCGTCCAGTTCAAGGCCTTCAAGGCGCCCACGGACGAGGAGAAGTCCTACGACTTCCTCTGGCGGATCGAGAAGGAAGTGCCGGCGGCCGGCATGGTGGGGGTCTTCGACCGTTCCCATTATGAGGACGTTCTGATCCACCGGGTGCACGGTTGGGCCAGCCCCGACGAGATCAAGCGCCGCTACGTGGCCATCAACGAATTCGAGGCCCGCCTCACCGACTCGGGGACCAAAGTGGTGAAGGTGATGCTCTACATCAGCGGCGAGGAGCAGAAGGCCAGGCTGCTGGCCCGGCTGGACAACCCCGCCAAGCACTGGAAGTACAACCGGGGCGACCTCGACGAGCGCGCCTTCTGGGAGGACTACATGAATGCCTACCAGGACGCCATTGCCGAAACCAGCACCAGGGACGCGCCATGGCACGTGGTTCCGGCCAACAAGAAGTGGTACGCCCGGATCGCCGTGCAGCAGCTGCTGCTGGGTGCCCTTGCGGAACTGAACCTGGAATGGCCCAAGGCCGAGTTTGACGTCTCCACCGAGCGGGAGCTGATTCTCCGGTCCTGAACCCTGCCGGCTGGTTACGGGAACCGGGCTGGTTCCGCGTTACCCGGCATGGCTTCCGTTTACAGCGGCTGGTCGCGGGCGGCGGCCAGCCGCTTCCGTGCCCCCTCGAGCCACTCCTCGCAGCGTGCGGCCAGGGCTTCACCGCGTTCCCACAGCGCCAGCGACTCTTCGAGGCTGGCGCCTCCGGCCTCAAGCCTGCCCACGACGGCGATGAGCTGCTCACGGGCCTCCTCGTAGCTCAGGCCTGCGGTGCCGGCGTCCGGCTTTTGCTCACTCATGCGGTTCTCCCGTTGTTCGGATTGTCCTGGCCAGAATCAGTGGATGCGGCTGCGCCGGTGGAGGTTGCACCGAAGCGGCCCTCCGCCACCCTGATGGACAGCGGCGAACCGGCCGGCGCATCAGCCGGGCGGCGGACCACTGCGTGCCCGGCGACGGCTGCGGGTCCTGCCTGCTGCCCGGCGAGTTCGACGACGGCGTACCCCCGGTCCAGCGTCTTCTGCGGCGACAGCGCGCGCACCTGTGCCTTGAGGTGTTCCAGCTGATCGGCGGCGCGTACCACCGTGGAGTTCACGGCAGCAGAAGACCGCCTCAGCAGCCGCTCAATTTCCTCACTGCGGACCGTCACCAGTGCCTCCGGTGACGCCAGGACCGGCCGGGAATGAAGCGACGCGAGCCGGTCCGTTTCCCGGTCCACCATGCGCTCCATGCAGCGCCTCAGCTGTTCCCGCGCCTGCCGCACGCCCGCCAGTTCCTCGGAAACCTCCGGAACAATCCGCTTCGCGGCGTCGGTGGGGGTGGACGCCCGCAAATCTGCAACGTCGTCCAGCAGCGGCCGGTCGGCCTCGTGCCCGATGGCACTCACCACAGGGGTGGCTGCTGCCGCCACAGCACGAACCAGCTCTTCGCTGTTGAAGGGCAACAGGTCTTCAAGTGCGCCTCCGCCGCGGGCGATGACAATGACGTCCACCACGGGATGCGCGTCGAGCTCCCGCAGGGCGCGGACAATCTGGGACACTGCAGTGTTTCCCTGGACCGCCACTTCACGGATTTCGAACTCCACCGCAGGCCAACGCAGGGCAGCGTTCCGCAGGACGTCCTTCTTGGCATCGGAATCCCGGCCGGTAATAAGACCGATGCGGTGTGGCAACAGGGGGAGTGGCTTCTTGCGGGAATCGGCGAAAATTCCCTCCGCGGACAAGGCCTGCCGGAGCCTCTCAATCCGGGCCAGGAGGTCACCCAGGCCCACCGGCCGGATGTCCCTGACCAGCATGTTCAACCGTCCGGTCTTAATCCAGAACTCGGGCTTCAACAGGGCCACCACGCGTGATCCGCGTTCCAGGGGCAGGTTCTGGCGCTCCAGTACTTTGGTCCAGACCGAAGCCGGCAGGGACACTTCGGCATCAACATCCCGCAGCGTCAGGTAGGCGTTGGTACCGCGGCGGTTCAGTTCAATGACCTGGCCTTCCACCCACGCCGAGGGTGTCCTGTCGATGTGGGCCTTGAGCTTTTGCGAGAGCAACTGAAGCGGCCACGGGTTGTCCGGGGTGGTTTCAGCAGCGGTGGCGGGCAGTGTGGAGGGCGCGGTGCCGGGAAGGGAAGCCTGGTCAGACATGCAAACGCCCTTGCGGGGCTGGAGCTGCGGGCATGGGGTCCTTCGTCTGTTGTGCGGCGGTTATTCAACCTTATCCATAAGCTGTAGCACGCGGGACTGACAGCGCCCGGCCAGGATCCTTGCCTAGGATGGATCTACCGCCATCAACCCGAAGGATCTGCTGTGCGCACTTTCGTTTCCGCCGTCGCCACCGTGCTGGGTGTCCTGCTGGCCGCCGTTGCTGTTCCGGCCATCTGGCTTGACCGCAGCATCGTCCAGGAGGACGGCTTCGTAGGGCTGGCGGCGCCCCTGGGAAAAAACGCCGAATTCCAGCAGCAGCTGGCCGCTGCGGCCGTGGGAACCATTGACACCAGCGCAGTTCCGGGCTTCCTGTCCGATCTGGTCCAGCCAGTGCTGGAGGATGCGGCCACGTCGCTGTCGGGGCTCCCGGGATACCCCGCGGCATGGGAGGAAACATTGCGCAAAAGCCACCGCCTCAGCTTCCCGGAGGCCGCGGCGGAGCCAGACCCATCCGGGTCCGTCTCCTCGCTGACTCTTGACGTGGCCCCGCTGGTGGCGCTGGGTGCCGGGGAAATTTCCCGGGCCACCGGCCTTCCGCTCGATCCGCCGGGGGAAACGCTGATCAACGTTGGCCAGCCCGAACAACGGGAGTGGACCGAGCGGCTGGCCACTTATGCCCCCATGGGCTACATGCTTGCTGCCGGTTCAGGCATCGCCTTCCTCCTGGCCCTCGTGGCGGCACGACGGCGTTGGACCGTGCTGGTGGGCGCCGGAATTGGCGGATTGCTGCTTGCAGGTCTCTGGGCGGCGGGCGCGCAGGTGGGTGCGGCCCAGGCGCTGGCCGCGGACACCGGAAATGAGGTTGCCAACATGTTCCGGGATGAGTTCGTGGCCGCGGCCAACGCTGACTTCGCGGCATGGACGGCGGGCGCGGCCATCACCGGCGGGCTGCTGCTACTGCTGGGCATTGTGGCCGGAATCTCATCGCGAAGGCGGCCGCGGGCAACCCGGTAGCATGGAGAAATGACCTCCTCAGCTGTTTCCCTTTCGATGCCCACCATCCCGCGTAGGCGCCGCTCCCCTGAGGAAGTAGCAGCGGCAGCCCCCGTCGCGGGAACCAAGAGAGTGCTGCTGGCCGCTCCGCGCGGTTATTGCGCCGGTGTTGACCGCGCGGTGATCGCCGTTGAGAAGGCGCTGGAACACTATGGTCCTCCGGTGTACGTGCGGAAGCAGATTGTGCACAACGTCCACGTGGTCACGTCCCTGGAGGAAAAAGGCGCAATCTTCGTGGACGAGACCGACGAAGTGCCCGAGGGTGCCCTGGTCATTTTTTCCGCCCACGGGGTTTCTCCAGCCGTGGTGGAATCAGCCGAGGAACGGGGACTGCGCACCATCGATGCCACCTGCCCGCTGGTGACCAAGGTCCACAAGGAGGCAGTCCGGTTCGCCAAGGACGACTTCGACATCCTCCTCATCGGCCACGACGGCCATGAAGAAGTCGAAGGGACAGCAGGCGAAGCGCCGGAGCACATCCAGATCATCAACGGCCCCCACGAGGTGGACAAGGTCACGGTCCGCGATCCCGAAAAGGTCATCTGGCTTTCGCAGACCACCCTGAGTGTTGACGAGACCATGGAGACCGTACGGCTGCTCAAGGAGTGGTTCCCTACCCTCCAGGATCCCCCCAGCGACGACATCTGCTACGCCACCACCAACCGGCAGGTGGCCATCAAGAAGATCTCGCCCCAGGCGGACCTGGTAATCGTGGTTGGCTCGGCGAACTCGTCCAACTCCGTCAGGCTCGTGGAGGTGGCCCTTGAATACGGGGCCAAGGCTTCCTACCGGGTGGACTTCGCCAACGAGGTGGACGAAGCCTGGTTCGAAGGCGTGGCCACCGTGGGCGTGACGTCCGGGGCATCAGTGCCGGAGGTGCTGGTACAGGACGTGCTGCGGCTGCTGGCCGACTACGGTTACGGCACCGTCGAGGAAGTGGTCACAGCGGAGGAAGACCTTCTCTTCTCGCTGCCCAAGGAGCTCCGCGCGACCCTGAAGCAGGCCGGTGACGTCAGCCGCGCGCTCGGCGGGCGCAGGCCGCGCAGCTGACGCCGTCCGCCGCCGGGTTTACTCCGGCAGCGGTGCCCCCGTCCTGGATGTATCGTCCTAGGCGGCTGCCTCGTCGTGCTGGAGTTCCGGGGCCGCGAGAGCACGTGGCGTGACCTCCACAGCCGGCGGGGCGGTCAAACCTGACTCTTCCAGTGTGTTCAGCTTCCGGGCCGTGGGCAGGACCCGTGCTTCCAGCGTGCCGACCATGGCGTTGTAGCGGTCCACCGAGGTTTTCAGCGATGATCCCAGCTTGGTGACGTTCTCGCCCAGTGTACCCATGCGGTCGTAGAGCTGCCTCGCCAGGTCGAACAGTTCCCGGGCGCTGTCCGTCAGCACGTCCTGCCGCCACGTGAAGGCGACCGACTTCAGGACGGCCAGCAGGGTGCTGGGTGATGCCAGGACCACGTTCCTGGACAGGGCGTGGTCCAGGAGCTCCGCGTCTGCCGTCAGAGCCGCGGCCAGGATGGACTCGGCCGGGATGAAGCAGATCACCAGTTCGGGGGAGTTGCCGGGGATATCCCAGTACTTCTTGTTGCTGAGTGAGTCCACGTGGGCCCGGAGCGCCTTCGCGTGCGCTGCCAGCAGCGATTGCTGGTTTCGGCGGTCCATTGCGGTGGTCATGCCCTGCTGCCCGTGCCGGGCGTCGGCCGCTCCCAGTTCCTGGGCCTCCAGATAGGACGACAACGGAACTTTGGCATCAACCACCAGCTGCTTGTCGCCGGGGAGCTGGACCACAAGGTCGGGACGGACCGCGGAATCACCACCGGCGCTGTGGACCTGTTCCACGAAATCCACGTGCCGCAGCATCCCGGAGGCTTCCACCACGCGCCGCAGCTGCACCTCGCCCCACTGGCCGCGCGCACTGTTGGACCGCAGGGCCGATTCCAGTGCATGCGTGGACCTGATCAGCTGTTCGTCCGAGAGCCTGGCTTCCTGGAGCTGCTGCGCCAGCTGGCCATACTGCTCCACCCGGTCACGTTCCAGCAGCGCCACCTGCTGCTGCACCGCGGAGAGCTTTTCCGCGACCGGTGCAAGGGCGCGGAGCACGCTCCCGTCCTGTGTCCGTGCCTCGCCCAGCTCCCGGTTCTGTGCGGCCAAAAGCCGGCGCTCGGCGTCGGCAGCGGCGAACTGGGCGCTGACTTCGGACAGCCGGGACGAGACGGCGTCGAAATCCGCCTCAAGGGCATGCGAGTTCTTCCGCAGTACAAAATACGTGGCTGCAGCACCGGCTAAGGCACCCAGAAGCAGCATGAACAAGGCAAGAATCAACGCAAAAACATCCATGCCCTCACTGTTGCATGGGGCTCTGACAATCCGGGGCAATGACATCCGCCGGTACAGGCCGCGGGTGCCCTGCGGGTAGAATCAATGCTCGTGGCTCTTACTATTGGCATCGTCGGACTGCCCAACGTCGGCAAATCAACTCTCTTCAACGCGCTTACCCGCAACCAGGTCCTGGCCGCGAACTATCCGTTCGCCACCATCGAACCGAACGTGGGCGTCGTGAACCTGCCGGACCCGCGGCTGGACAAGCTGGCCGGCATCTTCGGATCGCAGCGCGTGCTGCCGGCCGCGGTCTCCTTCGTGGACATCGCCGGCATCGTCAAGGGCGCATCCGAAGGGGAAGGGCTGGGCAACCAGTTCCTGGCCAATATCCGCGAGGCCGAAGCCATCGCCGAAGTGGTGCGGGTGTTCGACGACCCCGACGTGATCCACGTTGACGGCAAGGTGGACCCCCGCTCGGACATGGAAACCATCAACACCGAGCTGATCCTCGCCGACCTGCAGACCATCGAGAAGGCTATTCCCCGGATCGAAAAAGAGGTCAAGATCAAGAAGCGGGAAGCCGCCGAGCTTGCCGCCATCAAGGCTGCCCAGGCGGTGCTGGAACGCGGCGACACCATCTACTCGTCCATCAAGAGCGACAAGCTGGAGATGGAGCACCTCAAGGAGCTCAGCCTGCTCACGGCCAAGCCCTTCATCTACGTGTTCAACGCGGACGAAGGAATCCTGGGCAGCCCGGAAAAGCAGGAGGAACTGCGGGCCATGGTGGCCCCGGCTGACTGCATCTTCCTTGACGCCAAGCTCGAATCCGACCTCGTGGAACTGGACGAGGAAGAAGCCCGCGAAATGCTGGAGATGAACGGCCAGGACGAGTCAGGGCTGGACCAGCTGGCACGCGTCGGGTTCCACACCCTTGGGCTGCAGACCTACCTCACCGCAGGGCCAAAGGAAGCACGCGCCTGGACCATCCACCAGGGCGACACGGCTCCCCAGGCCGCCGGCGTGATCCACTCCGATTTCCAGCGCGGCTTCATCAAGGCCGAGGTGGTGTCCTTCGAAGACCTCGTGGATGCAGGCTCCATGGCTGAAGCAAAGTCCCGCGGCAAGGTCCGGATCGAAGGCAAGGAATACGTCATGGCTGACGGCGACGTGGTGGAGTTCCGCTTTAACGTCTGAGCCGGTTCACCGTCGGACTGGGCGGACACCTTATCCTGACTATGGAGGGCGTGATCCTGGCGACTCCAGGTCCCCCTCCCGGAGGGAAAACACGAGGAGGCGGCATGCCGGTCAGGCGTCTGATGCACTACATCACCGCGGCGGTGGCGGCTGCGCTGGTTCTCTCCGGCTGCTCCGGAGCCGGCGGCAGTACGCCCGTTGTGGTGGGGGAGGCCAAGCGGGGCGGTGTCGCCACTGTTGCCGAGGTCAACGCGTTCTCGTCCTTCAACCCTTACAGCGCCGACGGTAACACGGACATCAACTCCAAAGTCGGTTACATCACCCACTCCGGGTTCTATTACCTGGATGACAGCGCCGCCGTGGTGCGCAACGACAAGTTCGGGCGGTTCGAGAAGGTCTCCGACGAGCCGTTGAAGGTGAAGTACACCGTTAATGAGGGCGTCAAATGGTCCGACGGTGAAGCGATCGACGCCGGGGACCTGCTCCTGAGCTGGGCGGCCGGTTCGGGGTACTTTGACGATGCCGATCCCATGACGGGAGCAGGAACCAGGTACTTCTCCGTCGCCTCGGACACCAGCGGCCTGGCAGGCACACTCTTGCCCGAGCTCGGGGACGACCGGCGGTCCATCACCCTGGAGTACGCCACGCCGTACGCCGACTGGGAAGTCGCGTTCGACGTCGGGCTGCCGGCGCACGTCGTTGCCGCGAAGAGCGGGCTGAATGATGAAGAGGACCTGATTGACCTCATCCAGGACTCACCCCGGGGCGACCCCGAAAAGCCTGCCGTCAACGCTGAGCTGAAGAGGGTGGCCGATTTCTGGAACTCCGGCTTCGACACGAAGTCCCTTCCCGATGATCCGGCCCTTTACCTCTCCAGCGGCCCCTACATTGTGCGGGACATTGTTCCTGAGGTTTCCATGAGGCTCGTCCGCAACCGCGATTACGTCTGGGGAGCCGAACCCTGGCTCGATGAAATCACCATCCGTTTCACGGGTGCCCTCCCTGCTGCGGTTGACGCCCTCCGGAACGGTCAGGTGGACATCATCTCGCCGCAGCCGTCCGCCGGCACGGAGGATCTTTTCGCTGGCCTCGCCGAGCAGGGCAACACCCTGGAGCGGTACAACCAGTCCGGCTACGACCACCTGGACCTCATTTTCTCCGGCCCCTTTGCCCAGGAAGACGTCCGCGAGGCTTTCCTGAAGACAGTTCCACGCCAGGCGATCGTTGACGCCGTCGTGGGAGACCTGGTTCCCGACGCCAAACCGCTCGATTCCCACGTCTTCCTTCCGGCGCAGCCTAAATACCCGGACACGGTGAAGAACAACGGATCTTCCGACTTCGCTGAGGTGGACATCGAGGCTGCCAGGGCGCTCCTGGACGGCGACACCCCCACGGTCAGAATCCTGTACAACAGGGACAATCCCAACCGCGCCGAAGCCTTTGCCCTGATCAGGGACTCGGCGGCCCAGGCCGGGTTCCAAGTGGTCGACGGCGGGCAAAGCAGTGCTGACTGGGCAAAGTCCCTGGGCGGGTCGGGTTATGACGCTGCGCTGCTGGGCTGGATCGGGACCGGGGCCGGAGTCAGCCGGGTTCCCCAGATCTTCCGCACCGGCTCGGGCAGCAACTTTAACGGATTTTCCGACGCCGACGCGGACAAGGCCATGGAACAGTTGGCCCGGACCACGGACCTTGGCAAACAGGACGAACTACTTGCTGAGATCGACCGACGCATCTGGGAGAACGCCTACGGACTCCCGCTGTACCAAACCATTGGCACCACCGCATTCGGCCCCCGGATCACCGGAGTGAAATCGAGCTCCGGACCCCTCGGAGTCTGGTGGAACGTGTGGGAGTGGCGCCTGGCCTCCTAGTGGCTTGTGCTTCCAGCAGCACCCTGCAGGGGGCCTTGTGGGACTCGCCACGCCCGATTCGCCGTCGGAGCTACCGGCGAGTAGCATGTGACTTGCACAACTTCCGTTCACCGGCTATCACGTCGGAGTGACCCCGGTCACGGTTTGGCAACGGAGTACCAGTATCTGGACTTCGTGCGGTTAGGCTACTCGTTATATGTAAGTTGCGTCACAGTAAAACGCTGTGCCGGGCTTACGGGGAAGCACAAGATTCCCCTCGATATCTCCCACAACTCATAGGAGGCGGAATGCGTTTCACGCGCACTTCCAAAGCACTGGGCATCGTGGCAATTGCCGCGCTGGCCCTGACCGGGTGCGGCGCTGGAGGCGGCACCACCGAAGGGGGCGGCGACACCGCCGGCGATCCCAACAAGGTCATCACCGCCTACAGCAACGAACCACAGAACCCGTTGCTGCCGGCCGCAACCAACGAAGTCTACGGCGGCCGGGTGGTGGAGCTGCTGTTTGAAGGACTTCGGACGTACGACGCCTCAGGCAAGCCGGTCGAAGCCCTGGCGGAATCCATTGAATCCGCGGACGCCCAGAACTGGACCATTAAGGTCAAGCAGGGCCAGAAGTTCACCAACGGCGAGGAAATCACTGCCAAGACGTTTGTGGATTCCTGGAACTTCGCCGCGAACTCGAAGAACCTGCAGATCAACAGCTTCTTCTTTGAGTCAATTGCCGGGTACGAGGAAGTTTCCGCCGTCACCGAGGAAACCAGTGCTGACGGCAAAAAGACCACCACTCCTGCACCCACGGCCGAAACCATGTCCGGCCTGGTTGCCACCGATGATTCCACCATCACGGTGAAGCTTGCGCAGCCGGAGGCTGACTGGTCGCTGCGCCTTGGCTACTCCGCCTTCTTCCCGCTTCCTTCCGCGGCACTGGCCGACCCGAAGGCCTTCGGCGAGAATCCGGTGGGCAACGGCCCGTACAAGATGGAAAAAGAGGGTGCCTGGGTCCACGACCAGTCCATCTCCCTGGTCAAGAACCCTGACTACACCGGTCCCCGCGAGGCGAAGAACGGTGGCGTGAACTTCAAGTTCTACACCGATCCGGGCCCGGCCTACACCGACCTGCAGTCCGACAACCTGGATGTCACGGATGTTCTCCCGTCCAACGCACTGAAGACCTACACCACGGACTTCCCGGACCGCAACGCCACCAAGGCGACTGCCACCAACTCCACCTTGAACATCCCGGGCTACAACCCGAACTTCCAGGGTGAAGCAGGCAAGCTCCGCCGCCAGGCACTCTCCTACGCCATCAACCGCGAAGAAATCTGCAAGGTGATCTTCAACGGAACCCGCACCCCGGCAAAGGCCTTCGTCCCGCCGGTTATCGAAGGGTTTGAAGAAGGGATCAAGGGCAGCGAAGTTCTTACGTTCGACGCCGCCAAGGCGAAGGACCTGTGGGAACAGGCTGAAAAGATCCAGCCGTACGACGACTCCAAGCCGCTCCAGATTGCCTCCAACACCGATGGTGGCAACAAGGAATGGATCGACGCCGTAGCCAACGGCTTCAAGAACAACCTCGGCATCGAGGCTGAAATCCAGCCCTTCGCCAAGTTCGCCGAAGTGCTGAACCTGCGCAAGTCCCAGGAGCTCCCGGGCCTGACCCGCGCCGGCTGGCAGGGTGACTACCCGTCGCTGTACAACTTCCTGGGACCGATCTGGGCCACGAACGCCTCTTCCAACTACGAGAAGTACACGAACCCCGAGTTCGACAAGCTCCTCCAGGAAGGCCTCGCCGCCAAGTCCACGGACGAGGCCAACGCGAAGTTCAACCAGGCACAGGAGATCCTCTTTGAGGACCTTCCGGGTCTGCCGCTCTGGGACCAGGCACGCGCCATTGTCTGGAGCAACAACGTTGTGAAGGCCGAGACCGGCTGGAACGGCGGCATCCGCTACTTCGACATCAGGGCAAAGTAGTCCCAGATCTAACTTGCCGCCAGGCAGATGGGGGTCCGGTCACGGCCGGGCCCCCATTGGCTTGCAACGGCAGGAAGGCACCCATGAACCTGTTTACTTCCCATCCGGAAGGTTGGTGATCCCGTGGTCCGCTTTATCCTGCGCCGACTGCTCCAGGTGATCCCCGTCTTCATCGGCACCACGCTTCTGGTCTATTACATGGTGTTCGCCCTGCCCGGCGACCCCATCGCGGCGCTCTTCGGCGACCGGCAGCCACCGCAAGCCGTCATCGATACCCTGCGCAGCCAGTACCACCTGGACGAGCCGTTCTGGGTCCAGTACGGCCTCTTCCTGCAGAACCTCTTCACCTTTAACCTCGGCAACGACTTCACCGGCCAGCCCATATCGGCAAGCCTGGCGCGTGTCTTTCCCGTGACTGCGATGCTGGCCATAGAAGCCCTGGCCATCCAGGCCATTTTCGGCGTTGCCTTCGGCGTTTTTGCCGGGCTGCGCCGCGGCGGCTGGTTCGACTCCACCGTCCTGGTGGCGTCCCTCGTGGTCATCGCCGTCCCCACGTTCGTCCTTGGCTTCGTATTCCAGCTCGTCTTCGGTGTCCAGCTCGGGTGGGCCAAGCCCACCGTTGGTGCCAACGCCGACTGGGGCAGCCTGCTGCTGCCGGCGGTGGTCCTGGGCCTCGTATCCTTTGCGTACGTGCTTCGCCTGACCCGCGCTTCTGTCAGCGAAAACATGAACGCCGACTACGTCCGGACCGCAACGGCGAAGGGCCTGTCCCGGCCGCGGGTGGTCCTGGCGCACATCCTGCGCAACTCGCTGATTCCGGTGGTGACCTATCTGGGCGCCAACCTTGGCGGACTGATGGGCGGCGCGATCGTGACCGAAGGCATTTTCAACGTGCCGGGCGTCGGCAACAAGCTCTACCAGGCCGTCCTCCGCAGCGAGGGACCCACCATCGTTTCCATCGTCAGCGTTCTGGTGCTGGTGTTCGTGGTGGCCAACCTGCTCGTTGATCTCCTGTACGCCTGGCTTGACCCGAGGATCCGCTATGACCAGTAACAACAGCCACTTCGTGGCGCCCATTGACGAAACCCCGCTGCTGGCAACGGACGCGGTCAAGACTGACCAGGCACCGCTTAGCCTGTGGTCCGACGCATGGCGCAAGCTCCGCCGTCGTCCGCTGTTCATCATTTCGGCGCTGCTCATCCTTGCCCTCACCGTGGTGGCACTGTTCCCCGGACTCTTCACCTCGGTAGCTCCCAACGCAGGCTGCGAACTGGCCAACTCGGAAGGCGGACCCACCGCCGGCCATCCGTTTGGCTTCACGTTCCAGGGCTGCGACGTCTACTCACGCGTGATCCACGGCACCCAGGCATCCATGTCCGTGGGTGTGCTCTCGGTGCTGTGCGTGCTGGTGATTGGAGTGACCATTGGTGCACTTGCCGGCTACTACGGTGGCTGGATCGATTCAGTGCTCGCCCGCCTCGGTGACATCTTCTTCGCCCTTCCGCTGATCCTGGGCGCGCTGGTCATCACGCAGCTGCCCCTGTTCCGCGAGAACAAGAGTGTGTGGACAGTGGTGTTTGTCATCTCGCTCCTGGCATGGCCCCAGATGGCGCGCATCACCCGTGGCGCCGTGATCGAAGTGCGCAACGCGGATTTCGTCACCGCTGCCCGTGCGCTGGGCGTCTCCAAATTCGGGGCGCTGGTGCGGCACGTGCTGCCAAATGCCCTCGCCCCGATCATCGTGCTGGCCACCCTGGAACTGGGTGTCTTCATCGTGGCCGAGGCAACCCTGTCCTTCCTGGGTATCGGCCTGCCGCAGAGCATCATGTCCTGGGGCAATGACATCGCCGGTGCGCAGGCGTCCATCAGGACCAGCCCGGAGATCATGCTGTACCCCGCTGCTGCACTGTCCATCACGGTGTTGAGCTTCATCATGCTGGGCGACGCGGTCCGTGACGCCCTCGACCCCAAGAGCCGTCAGCGATGAGAGATAAAGAGATGACAACTCCAGAAGTCCGCATCGATGAAGCCGGCACCACCGGCGTCAGGCCGCTGCTGGAAATCCGCGACCTCGCCATCACGTTCAAGACCGGCGGCGGCGACGTCCAGGCGGTCCGCAATGCTCACCTGAGCATCATGCCCGGCGAAACGGTGGCGATTGTGGGGGAGTCCGGCTCCGGTAAATCCACCACTGCACTCGCGGCCATCGGACTGCTTCCCAACAACGGCAGGGTGTCCGGCGGACAGATCCTGCTCGACGGCGAGGACATCGCCCATGCCAGCGAGCAGCGCATGATCGAACTGCGCGGAAACACCATCGGCATGGTGCCGCAGGACCCCATGTCCAACCTGAACCCGGTATGGAAGATCGGCTACCAGGTCCGGGAAACCCTGCGTGCCAACGGGCGGCCCAGCGGACCGGAGGACATCGCCCGGGTGCTGTCCGAGGCAGGCCTGCCGGACGCCAAACGTCGTGCCAACCAGTACCCGCATGAGTTCTCGGGCGGCATGCGCCAGCGTGCCCTGATCGCCATCGGCCTTTCGTGCCAGCCGCGGCTGCTCATCGCCGATGAGCCGACATCGGCCCTGGACGTGACGGTGCAGCGGCAGATCCTGGACCACCTGGACACCATGACCACCGACCTGGGCACCTCGGTGCTGCTCATCACCCACGACCTGGGGCTGGCGGCAGAACGCGCCGACAAGGTGGTGGTGATGTACCAGGGCCGGGTGGTGGAGGCAGGACCGTCGCTGGAACTGCTGCGAAACCCGCAGCACCCCTACACTAGGAGGCTTGTCGAGTCGGCACCGTCCCTGGCAAGCCGGCGCATCCAGGCCGCCAAGGAACAGGGTGTGGAGACGGCGGACCTGCTGGCTCCCGCTGCCGAGACTGCCGTCGCGGATAACGTCCTGCAGATCCAGGACCTGCGGAAGGTGTACAAGCTCCGCCAAGGCTTCGGGAAGGCGACGGACTTCGCGGCGGTGGACGGCGTGAGCTTTGACGTCCAGCGTGGAACCACGACGGCGATTGTGGGGGAGTCCGGTTCGGGCAAGTCCACGGTGGCCAAGATGGTGCTCCAGCTTGAGAAGCCCACGGACGGCAGGATCCTGTTCGATGGCGTGGACACCTCGCTGCTTAAGTCGCAGGAACTGTTCAAATTCCGACGGCGCGTGCAGCCGATTTTCCAGGATCCGTACGGCTCCCTGGACCCGATGTACAACATCTTCCGCACCATCGAAGAGCCCTTGCGGGTCCACAAGATCGGCAACCAGGCGAGCCGGGAGAAGAAGGTCCGGGAACTGCTGGACCAGGTGGCGCTGCCGCAGTCCGCCATGCAGCGGTACCCGAACGAGCTCTCCGGCGGGCAGCGGCAGCGTGTTGCCATTGCCCGCGCGCTGGCACTGGATCCCGAGGTCATCATCTGTGACGAAGCGGTGTCCGCTTTGGACGTGCTGGTCCAGGCGCAGGTCCTCAACCTGCTGGCCGATCTCCAGGCGAACCTTGGTCTGACCTATCTCTTCATCACGCACGACCTTGCGGTGGTCCGGCAGATTGCGGACCACGTGTGTGTCATGGAGAAGGGGCGCCTGGTGGAGACCGGCTCCACGGATGAAGTCTTCGAATCACCACGGCAGGAGTACACGAAGGCACTGCTCAACGCCATCCCCGGCGCCAAGCTGATGCTCCCGCCCGAAGTGGCGTAGCGGCACTTATCGAAACGAACGGCTGGAGCCGGAGCCCATGGGCCCGGCTCCAGCCGTTTTCGTATGTGGCGCTGTTTGCCGCCTAATCCTGGACTGCACCTGTGGCGTCCGTACCCGCGGCCAGCAGCGGTGCCGTGTCAGGCGTAGCCTTTCGGTCCAGGCCAAGTTCACGCAGCCGGCGCTCCAGCAGCGCTCCAAGCGACTGGCGGCCCGCGGCATTCATGTGGACTGCGTCGGCGAGATCCTTGGCCAGGCCGTACCGGGTGAGCCAGTCGCCCACTGACACAAAGGGCAGCCCGTGGGCCGCCGCCACCGAGCCGAGCAAGGCGTCAACCTCACTGCGGCGCCCCCCGCCGTGGTCCGCGCCGCGTGCCAACGTGCCGATCATCGCCATCCGGGTGCCGGGGTAGCGGGCCTGAAGTTCGGCGATCAGCTTTTCCGCGTTACCGGTGATCTGCCGGTCAGTGGCCCCGGTGGCGGCGTCATTGCCGCCGCCCTGGATGACGATCAGGGCCGGAGTTCCCGAAGGGAGCAGCCAGTCCCCTTCCAGGAGGGCATCCACATAATTGCCGGTGCTGCCGTTGGAGGAGACGAATCCGGTGCCGCCGCGCCCGCAGAAGTAGACCTTGTACCCCGCTGCCGCAAGTGCCTGGCGGGGCCAACCGTCGGCCGGTTCGGACTGCGAGTCCCCAATCAGGAGGACTGTTCTGGTGATCTCGGGGACAACCGCTTCCAGCCGACCGTTAGCCGGATTCCGGACCTTGGTGCTGGCAGCCACCGCGGCGGGCTGTCCGCCGTCCTGGGGGTGGCCCGCAGCAGCGGCCGCCGGCGCTGAGGATATCCCGGGGGAGTAGGCGGCGACGCCGCATCCGGACAAGGCCATCAGGGAAGACACTGCCAGAGCGGCCGCGGCCCGGGATGCGCCATTGCGGGTGCGGGCCGAGGCCTTTGTCATGTGGTGTCTCCGGGCTTGCGTTATGCGGCGTGCGTGATGCGTCAGAGCAATCATGTTGCATGCCGGCCTGATAGGCCAGTGATTTTCATCACTATTTTTCGGCGTGGCGCTGGCCCTGCGCGTGCACTCTGTACCTCGGCCGCCAGAAATTTAGGCCAATAAATGCCACTGCCGGTAGACTGAGGGAAGGTGCCCTGTGCTAAGGGCCTTGTCCGTCGTGCGTTCCAGTTGGAAATGTCGCGATACAACAGCTGACTTTCACCACTGAATCGAGCCATTACGCATGTCTGAAACCACCACCAACACCGCGGTAGCCACTGCATCACGCAGTGACCTCCGCAACGTCGCGATTGTGGCCCACGTTGACCACGGCAAGACCACGCTGGTCGACGCCATGCTCAAGCAGACCAACTCCTTTGCCGAGCACAACCACCTCGAAGACCGCGTGATGGACTCCGGTGACCTGGAGCGCGAAAAGGGCATCACCATCCTGGCCAAGAACACGACGGTGGCCTACAACGGTCCGTCCTCCAATGGCGAGACCATCACCATCAACGTTATTGACACCCCTGGCCACGCCGACTTCGGTGGCGAGGTGGAGCGCGGCCTGTCCATGGTGGACGGCGTCGTGCTGCTGGTTGACTCTTCCGAGGGCCCGCTGCCCCAGACCCGCTTCGTGCTGCGCAAGGCCCTTGCCGCGCACCTGCCGGTCATCCTCCTGGTGAACAAGACCGACCGTCCCGACGCCCGCATCGACGAAGTGGTGCACGAGTCCATGGACCTGCTCCTGGGCCTGGCCTCCGACCTTGCGGACGAAGTTCCGGACCTCGATCTGGACAAGGTCCTTGAAGTTCCCGTTGTGTACGCCGCAGCCAAGGTTGGCCGCGCGTCCCTGGAGCAGCCGGCCAACGGCTCCGCCCCGGACAATGAGGACCTTGAGCCGCTGTTCAAGACCATCATCGAGCACATCCCGGCCCCCACGTACAACCCCGAGGGTGTCCTGCAGGCGCACGTCACCAACCTGGACGCCTCCCCGTTCCTGGGCCGCCTCGCGCTGCTCCGCATCTACAACGGCACCCTGCGCAAGGGCCAGCAGGTTGCCTGGGCCCGTGCCAACGGCGAGCTCAAGACCGTGAAGATCACCGAGCTCCTCGCCACCAAGGCACTGGACCGCGTTCCTGCCGAGTCCGCCGGACCGGGTGAGATCGTCGCCGTCGCCGGCATCGAGGACATCACCATTGGCGAAACCCTCACCGACGTCGAGAACCCGCAGCCGCTGCCGCTGATCACCGTGGACGATCCCGCCATCTCCATGACCATCGGTATCAACACCTCGCCGCTGGCCGGCAAGGTCAAGGGCGCCAAGGTCACCGCCCGCCAGGTGAAGGACCGCCTGGACAAGGAACTGATCGGTAACGTCTCCATCAAGGTGCTCCCCACCGAGCGTCCCGACGCCTGGGAAGTCCAGGGCCGTGGCGAGCTCGCGCTGGCCATCCTCGTTGAGCAGATGCGCCGCGAAGGCTTCGAGCTGACCGTGGGCAAGCCGCAGGTTGTCACCAAGACCATCGACGGCAAGATCCATGAGCCGATGGAACACATGACCATCGACGTGCCCGAAGAATACCTCGGTGCCGTCACGCAGCTGATGGCCGCACGCAAGGGCCGCATGACCAACATGGCCAACCACGGTACCGGCTGGTGCCGCATGGAGTTCATCGTTCCGGCCCGTGGCCTGATCGGGTTCCGCACCAAGTTCCTCACAGACACCCGCGGCGCCGGCATCGCAGCGTCCATCTCCGAAGGCTACGAGCCGTGGGCAGGCCCCATCGAGTACCGCACCAACGGTTCGATGATCGCCGACCGCGCCGGTGTTGTGACCCCGTTCGCCATGATCAACCTGCAGGAGCGCGGCTCGTTCTTCGTCAAGCCCACCTCCGAGGTTTACGAGGGCATGATCGTGGGCGAGAACTCCCGCGCCGACGACATGGACGTCAACATCACCAAGGAAAAGAAGCTCACCAACATGCGTGCCGCTTCCTCCGACACCTTCGAGAACCTGACGCCGCCGCGCGACCTGACCCTCGAAGAGTCCCTCGAATTCGCCCGCGAGGACGAGTGCGTCGAGGTGACCCCGGAAGCCATCCGCATCCGCAAGGTCATCCTGGACACCAACGAGCGTGCCAAGGCCAACCGCGCCCGCGCCAAGGCCTAGTCCTTTAGGACCTCTTTGAAAGCTGCCGGCACGGCAGGCGGGATTCCCGCCACCGTGCCGGCAGCTTTTGTTTTACCAATTTTGTACCGGGCTGCGCTTCAAGTGCGGGTTCGGGCCGCAGCGGCAGTCCCAGCGCACCGAGCCCCTCTGCCACTGCGCCCGGACGTTGTCCACATGGCTTCTGTCCCTGCTGTACCCGGGAACCCCGTGACGGGGATCATGCAGTCATGCGAACAGTTTCTGATGCCCTGGCCGGGCTGGGCGGAGTTGCAGGCGTTGACTCACTGAGGCAGGCCGGCGTCACCCGCCGGACACTCGAAGCCGGCCTGTTGGATGCATCCGTTCAAAGAGTGGCCAGGGGTGTCTATGCGCTGCCCGGCGCGGATCCCTTTTTAGTCCACGCCGGTCGCCATCATACGGTGCCTGGCTGCGTGACGGCCGCCCTAGCAGCAGGGCTGTGGGTCGTACGAAGGCCCGTCGAGCCGCATCTGGCCGCTCGCCACGGCAGGCACATCAACGGTTGCGTGGTGCATCGAAGCCACCTGCCACTGACGCACCTGGACATCGTGGGCCAATCGCTGCGATGCCTGCCGCCGCTCGAAGGCCTGACTATCGCAGAATCGGCGGTCAAACAGGGCCTGGTTCAACTTTCGGAACTGCGCGGCCGGTTTCCAGCGGCACGGGAAAAGGCCTTGCTGGGGCTGGTGGCAAGATTCCGGCCCCAGTCCGGCTCCATCATCGAGACCATGGCCCGGTACCTGCTGGAAGAAGCCGGCCTGACAGTCGAGCTCCAGGTTAACATTCCCGGAATGGGACACCTTGACCTCCTCGTTGACGGCTTGCTGGGCATCGAGACGGACGGGTATGCCCATCACAGCAGCCGGCAGGCGTACAGGGAGGACCGGCGGCGGTGGAACATCACTGTTGTCCGGGGCGTTCCCACGCTCCGCGTAACGTTCGAGATGCTGGTCGGCGAGCCCGGGGAGTTCGTGCGGATGGTTCACCAAGCTCTTGCCGCGTACCGGCGGGCGCACTGAAGCCCGGGTTCGGTGCGCAGCGGCAGTCCCGGCGCAGTGGCGGCGCGCTTTACTGTGCCGCGGGGCGGCGCCGCTCGGGCGCCGGCGGGACCTGCTTGGCCGCCACCACAAGATCAAGCGGAATGACGACGTCGGCCTGCCGGGTGCGGACGGTGCACGCCCCGGCGTCGCACGAGACCAGGTGGCCGAGCGCGTCGGTCAGGCCGTCCTCGATGCGGTACCGCACCACCACCCGTGTTCCGGGTGCGGCGGCGGAAAGGAACCCTGCGGGGGTAGGGGGCTGACTCACCAGTTCATACTAGGCGGCCCGGCTAGGTTCGCGGGAACGGCCTGGGAGATAATAGGCTCAGATGTCAAGAGTCCGGCCAGAGCTGCCGGATGCAAGAACCGGCGGGTTGCCGGAACCAACGTGGAGAGGCCAGGGACGTGACGTACGTAATCGCGCAGCCGTGTGTAGATGTCAAGGACAAGGCATGTATCGAGGAATGCCCCGTCGACTGCATCTATGAGGGTGAGCGTTCGCTGTACATCCATCCGGACGAATGCGTCGACTGCGGCGCCTGCGAGCCCGTTTGCCCGGTCGAGGCCATTTACTACGAGGATGACACCCCCGACGAGTGGGCCGACTACTACAAGGCCAACGTGGAGTTCTTTGACGACCTCGGTTCACCCGGCGGCGCCGCCAAGATCGGCAACACCGGCAAGGACCACCCGATGATCGCCGCGCTGCCCCCGCAGAACCAAGACCACTGACGCAGAAAAGGTGACCGCAGCAGTGACTACGTTTGGCCTTGACCTGCCCGATTACCCGTGGGAGGCCATGGCGCCGTATCTTGCGAAGGCATCGGAGCACCCCGGCGGTGCCGTCAACCTGTCGATCGGCACACCCGTGGACCCCACCCCGGCGCTGGTCCAGGATGCCCTGAAGGCTGCTGCCGACGCGCCGGGGTACCCCACGGTGCACGGCACACCGGCGCTTCGGGAAGCCATCGCAGGATGGTTCGAACGCCGCCGCGGTGTGGCCGGACTGGATCCCCGCAACATCATGCCCACGGTGGGTTCCAAGGAACTTGTGGCGTGGCTGCCGCTGCTGCTCGGGCTGAAGCCGGGTGACGTCGTCGTACGTCCCAAGGCCGCGTACCCCACGTACGATATCGGCGCCACGCTGGCAGGCGTCACCTCCGTTGCCACCGACAACCTTGACGAGCTCGACGACGCCACCCGTGCGCGCGTCCGGCTCATCTGGGTCAATTCCCCGGGCAACCCGACAGGCAGCGTCCGCGACGCAGACTCCCTGAAAGCGCTTGTGGAGCAGGCCCGGGAGCTGGGGGCCGTGGTGGCCTCGGATGAATGCTACGCAGAACTCGGCTGGGGAACCTGGGATGTGCAGCGCGGCGGCCAGTCCGTCCCCAGCATCCTGGACCCGCGGGTGGCAGGCGGATCGCACCAGGGCCTGCTCTCCGTCTACTCATTGAGCAAGCAGTCCAACCTCGCGGGCTACCGTGCCGCCTTCGTCGCCGGCGATCCGGACCTGATGCCCAGCCTGGTCAACAGCCGCAAACACGCCGGCATGATCGTTCCCTACCCCGTGCAGGAAGCCATGCGGGTGGCGCTCGGCGATGACGCGCACGTCGAGGCCCAGAAGGACCTCTACCGGGGCCGGCGGGAGCGGCTGGTTCCGGCACTGCTGGGCTTCGGCCTGGAAATCAAGGATTCAGATGCCGGGCTCTACCTGTGGTCCACGGCAGGGGAGAACACCTGGGACACGGTGGCGCGCCTGGCAGAACGGGGCATCGTGGTGGGGCCGGGAGTCTTCTACGGCGAGGCAGGCAACGGTTATGTCCGGGTCGCCCTTACCGGAACCGATGAGCGGATTGATGCCGCAGTGGCCCGGCTGCAGGAAGCCCGGTAGCAAAAAGCCGCGTAACAATGGTGTGACTCGCGCCACACCACCCGCATTTTAGGGGACTTTAGGCTGTCTCGGATTAGTGACACCCGCCAAGGAGCGGTACTTTTTAAGTGACTATCAATGGTGGCTTTCTACAAGAAGGCAGCCCGGGTGTTGGAACCTGTGTTCTCAGGGTCAGTGCGCGGCTCACCTGATGTTGGATCAAGCTTTCGACAGAGGCCCAGAGAGCCTCATGAAGGGGACTCCATGACTGAGACCAACAACGCGGCTACCCTGCTCCATGCAGGAGGCGAGCTCAAGCTCCCGCGCATCCAGGTTATTGAAGGAAACGAAGGTTACGACGTTTCCAAGCTGCTGAAGCAGACGGGCGCAGTCACCTTTGACCCCGGCTTCATGAACACCGCAGCAACCACCTCGGCTATCACCTACATCGACGGCGATGCGGGCATCCTGCGGTACCGCGGATACCCCATCGAGCAGCTGGCGCAGCACTCCAGCTTCCTCGAGGTGTCCTACCTGCTGATTTACGGCAACCTGCCCACGCCCACCGAGCTGGACGAGTTCGACCAGAAGATCCGGCGCCACACGCTGCTTCACGAGGAGCTGAAGGGCTTCTTCGGCGGCTTCCCCCGCGACGCGCACCCCATGCCCGTCCTGTCCTCAGCCGTCTCCGCGCTGTCCACCTTCTACCAGGACTCGCTGGACCCGTTCAACGCCGAGCAGGTGGAAGTTTCCACCATCCGCCTGATGGCCAAGCTGCCCGTCATCGCTGCCTACGCGCACAAGAAGTCCATCGGCCAGCCCATGCTGTACCCGGACAACTCCCACAACCTGGTGGAGAACTTCCTGCGCCTCAGCTTCGGCCTGCCGGCCGAGCAGTACGAGGTTGACCCCGTCGTCGCCAAGGCCCTGGACCTGCTCCTCATCCTGCACGCCGACCACGAGCAGAACTGCTCCACGTCCACGGTGCGCCTGGTGGGTTCCTCCAACGCCAACCTGTTCGCCTCCGTTTCCGCCGGTATCAACGCACTCTTCGGACCCGCCCACGGCGGCGCCAACGAAGCCGTGCTGAAGATGCTGCGCCAGATCCAGGCCGAGGGCACCAAGCCCGAGGACTACATGGAGAAGGTCAAGAACAAGGAAGACGGCGTCCGGCTCATGGGCTTCGGACACCGGGTCTACAAGAACTACGATCCGCGTGCCAAGATCGTCAAGGCCACGGCCCACGAGATCCTCACCAAGCTCGGCGGCAACGACGAACTGCTGGACATCGCCCTGCGCCTGGAAGAGAAGGCGCTGAACGATGACTACTTCATCCAGCGCAAGCTCTACCCGAACGTGGACTTCTACACCGGCCTGATCTACAAAGCCATGGGCTTCCCGGAGAAGATGTTCACCGTCCTGTTCGCCATCGGCCGCCTCCCCGGCTGGATTGCGCAGTGGCGTGAAATGATCAGCGACCCGAACACCAAGATCGGCCGCCCGCGCCAGCTGTACATCGGCGAGCCGGCCCGGGACTACCCCGCCCGCTGACATCCCTTACGACGACGGCCGCCCACCTCCTGGAGGTGGGCGGCCGTTTCGTGTTTGGGTGAGTTGGGCTCGTCAGGACGCGTAGCCCTGGGGGTTGTTTTTCTGCCACCGCCAGTGGTCCTCGCACATCTGGTCCACGGTCTTGGTGGTGGACCAGCTCAGGTCTGCCAGCGCCGAGGTGGCGTCAGCCCAGAAAGCAGGAAGGTCGCCCGCGCGGCGGCCAGTGATCTCGTAGGGGATGGGCTTGCCCACGGCCTTTTCGAAGGAGCGCAGGACCTCCAGCACGGAGGAACCCTTGCCCGAACCGAGGTTCCAGCGGAACACGCCGGCGCGGTCCGCCACGTGGTTCAGGGCGGCCACGTGGCCTTCTGCAAGGTCCACCACATGGATGTAGTCCCGCAGGCACGTGCCGTCCGGGGTGTCGTAGTCGCCGCCGAAAACCATGAGCTTTTCGCGCCGGCCAACGGCCACCTGCGCGATGAACGGAACCAGGTTGTTGGGGATGCCCTGCGGATCCTCGCCGATGCGTCCGGACGGGTGGGCGCCTACCGGGTTAAAGTAGCGCAGCAGGGCTATATGCCAGCGGTCGTCGGCTGCGCCAAGATCGGAGAGGATGTCCTCGATCTGCTCCTTGGTGCGGCCATAGGGGTTGTTGGCGCCGATCTCCATCTTTTCCACGTAGGGGATGGGGTTGTGTTCGCCGTAAACCGTCGCTGACGAGCTGAACACAAAAGACCGGACGTTGTGCCGGTCCATGACGCGGATCAGGTTCAAAGTGCCCACGAGGTTGTTGTAGTAGTACTTCAGCGGCTCCTGCACCGATTCCCCTACGGCCTTCAGGCCGGCGAAGTGGATGACGGCGTCGATCGCGCTGCCGGCGAAGACCGCCTCAACCGCGGCTTCGTCCACCAGGTCCACGTTATGGAACTCAGCTGTTTTGCCGCTGAGTTCGGCAACCCGGCGCAGTGACTCCTCGCTGGAGTTGATGAGGTTGTCGATGACAACAACATCGTGGCCGGCTTCCTGCAGGGAAAGAACAGTGTGGGAACCGATGTAACCGGTGCCCCCTGTAACCAGAATTTTCATGCCTCAACGCTATCCCACCGGGCCGCGGTGCCGCCGCCATGTTCCGGATGCCGGGCAGGGACGGCAGGCGCGGCAAGCGATGGAGCACAACCGTGCTAAAAAGGAGCAGTGCCCAAAATTGTAGATGCCGAAGCCCGCCGCCAGGACGTTGTGGAAGCGGTGCTCAGGATCATCGCGGTGGATGGACTTGAACGCGCCTCGCTGCGTGAGGTGGCGGATGAGGCCGGACTCGCCGTCGGATCCGTCCGGCACTACTTCGCCGGCAGCGACGAACTCCTGACCTATTCCTTTGCCACCGTGGTGGACCGGATTGTCCGCCGGCTCAAGGGGGCGTTGCCCGGTGTCGCCGCCGCAGCGCCGCGCAGCCCTGAGCAGCGTGCAGCGGTATTAACCCTGTTGGGTGGCCTGCTGCCCCTGGATGAGTCCCGGGCGGTAGAAGCCTGCGCCTGGATGGCGTTCAAGAACGCGGCCAGGATCCGGCCTTTCCTCGCCCCGGTTGCCGACAGCAGCCACCGGGAGGTGGCAGCGATTGCCGGGCAGGTGGTGGCTGCGCTGATGCCCCAGGACGAACCGCAGGAGAGCCTGGTGCTGGAAGCGGAACGCCTCCTGGCCACACTGGACGGACTATGCATGCATGCCCTGCTGCAACCGGGGTGGATGACCGCGCAAATGTGCTCCGACGTGCTGGAACGCCACGTTGACGGCTTGAGTCGCTGAGGGGCGTTACCGTGGGCAGGGAGCGGGAATAGACTGATAGCCGGGGGCGCGAAACCGGATCAGCAGACCCGGCAGGAGCACGCCAGGGAAGGACTTCGGATGCATCAGGCAAGCGGTTCACGGTGGCAGATCACTACGGACACGTCCGGACCCATGATGATCGCACTCTACGTCCGCGACACGGTCGGGCTGAACGGCGCAGGCCACCCGGCGCTGTCCCATGCCGTTCCCAAGATCCGTCCGGCGGACCACACCCACCTGACAGCCGACGTCGGCGGGCTGAGCGCGCTCAAGACCGAGTGGGAAGCCTGGTGGGAACAACTGGTCAAAGCCCATCCGCAGACCTCGCCGGAACTGTCGCCGCCGGAGTTTGGCGCATTCGGCAACTCACCCGCCCTGCAGCGGGTCCTGCAGGCGCACTTTGGCGCTGCCCTCACCTGGGCGCGGGAGCGGAGGAGCGAGTACGCCCGGCTGGAGGCGGAACGCCTGGCCAGCGGCACGGACCAGCTCCTGGAGGAACTGGTGGACGACCGGCTGATGGAAGTGGGACGGGATTCCCGTGACTTCACACTGACCATCATCGAACTGCCCCTGAACGAGCAGCGGGCCTGGTACCTGGAGCCGGACAAGATCATTATGAGCCACCAGCTGATGGGCCAGCCGGAGCTGTTCCGCAGCTACGTGCAGCCGGTCGTGGAGATCCTCGTCTGAGTCATTGGCCCACACCCGCCTGGGTGCTTTGCGGGGCTACCGTAATCCGGACCTGTCCGTCCGGCGCCGCAGATTCCTGCCAGCCGTTCCGATCCGCACGGTCCCAGCTGCGGCCCGCCACCTCCACCCGGGTCACCTCGAGGCCTTTGGCATTCGCCACCGCCCACTGGGCCACGGACCAGGCCTGGCTGCCGCTGGCGTTCACCGCCACGGTCTGTCCCTCCACGGAAGCGTCCAGCGCTCCGTACGCCGTGCTGAGTTCGGCGGCCACCGCCGCGGCGTCTCCGGCGGAGCCCGACGAACGCAGCGTGCACTGCACGGCTTCGGGTGTCTGGCCGGACAACCCGGAGGCGAAGGACCGCCCCATATCCTCGTGCTGCGCATAGGCGCTGGGGTACGCGGACCGCTGGACGCGCTGTGCGGCGTCGGTGATGTCAAGCGTTTCGTAGTCCGGGACCTTCACCAGCGCATCGTAGAACGCGTTGACGGCGTAGTACGGGTCCATGACCTGTTCCTCGGTGCCCCATCCCTGCGAAGGCCGCTGCTGGAACAGTCCCCGCGAGTCCGGTCCGGCCTGGTCCCCGTGGGCGATGTTGCGGAGTTTGGACTCCTGCATGGCCGTGGCCAGGGCGATGCTCGCGGCCCGGGGAGGCAGCCCGCGTTGGACTGCGACGGCGGTGATCAGCGAGGCGTAGACCGCCTGGTCGGGTGCCAGTTCGGCTGTCCTGTCGCCGACAACAGCGGTGCAGCGCTCCGAAACCAGGGTTTCGGAACGCTGCACGAAGAACACCGCTGAATAGATGCCGCCGGCCACCAGGGCAAGGGCCAGCAGCAGTACCGCCAGGCGGCGCAGGCCGCGTCGTCGAGCCATAGATTAGTTGGCGTGCAGGGCGTCGTTCAGTTCCACGGTCTGGCCGGCCCGGGGGAGGACCTCCACGGCACCGGTGGTGGAATTGCGGCGGAACAGCAGGTTGGAAACGCCGGACAGCTCGGCCGCCTTGACGATCTTGGTGGTGTCCTCTCCCACCTCGTCCTTGGGCCCGGGCACGCGCACGCGGGTGCCGGCCGTGACGTACAGGCCGGCTTCCACCACGGAGTCGTCCCCGATGCTGATGCCAACGCCTGAGTTGGCGCCCAGCAGGACCCGCTCGCCGATGGTGATCTTTTCCTTGCCGCCACCGGAGAGGGTGCCCATGATGGAGGCGCCGCCGCCCACGTCGCTGCCATCACCGGTCACGACGCCCGCGGAGATACGGCCTTCCACCATGGAGGTGCCCAGCGTTCCGGCGTTGAAGTTCACGAAGCCTTCGTGCATGACGGTGGTGCCTTCGGCCAGGTGCGCACCCAGGCGCACCCGGTCGGCGTCGGCGATCCGCACGCCGGAGGGCACAACGTAGTCCACCATGCGCGGGAACTTGTCGATGCCGTACACGGTGACGGCGCCGCGGCGGCGGAGCCGGGCACGGGTAAGTTCGAAGCCCTCCACGGCAGCGGGACCGAAGTTGGTCCAGACGACGTTGGGCAGCTTCCCGAAGATGCCGTCCAAGTTGATGGTGTTGGGCTTGACCAGGCGGTGCGAGAGCAGGTGCAGCCGGAGGTAGGCGTCGGCGGTGTCGGCGGGGGCCTCGTCAAGGTTGATCTGGACGAACACCACCTTCTGCTCGGTGCCGCGGTCCTCATCGGTGCCGTTTTCCGCGATCTGCGTCAGGGAATCGTCAGCGTTTTCCACGGCACGCAGGTGCTCAGCGGCGACACCGAGGGCCGGTGCGGGGAACCAGACGTCCAAAACGGTGGCGCTGCCGTTGGCAGTGGCGATGGTGGCCACGCCAAAGCCGTAGGCAGAGCGTTCGTCAGTGGTTGCGTTCAGGGTTTCGGGCACGGCGGAAGAAGCGGTCTCAGTCATGTGCTCCAGTCTATCGAGGGCGGGGCACCGGGTTCGAACTAGACTGGCTTCGTGACTGCCGAAACCGCTCCAGACCCCGCGTCCGTCCTGTCCAGCCAGGAATCCGGCCAGGAGCCCGTGCCTGCGCGGCTGGACCTGCGGCAGGACGTTGCGCTGCTGACCGCCGCCATCATGGACATCAACAGCGTGTCCGGAAACGAAAAGGAACTCGCCGACGCCGTGGAAACGGCGCTGCTGGGTCTTCCGGAGCTGACGGTGGTCCGCGACGGGGATTCGATCATCGCCCGCACGGAACTGGGGCACCCCGAACGCGTCATCCTGGCAGGGCACCTGGACACTGTGCCGCTGCCGCTGACCGAGGGCTCCAAGGGAACGGTCCCTTCCAGCTGGGAGTCCGGCGTCCCGGGCGAAGGCATCCTGTACGGCCGCGGCGCCACCGACATGAAGGGCGGTGTGGCAGTACAGCTCGCGCTGGCGGCCACGCTGTTCGACGGCGGCGCGCAGCCCAAGCGGGACGTCACGTTCGTCTTCTACGACCATGAGGAAGTGGAAGCGGTGAAAAGCGGCCTGGGCCGCCTGGTCCGCAACCACGGCCACCTGCTGCACGGGGACTTCGCCATCCTCCTGGAACCTACGGACGGCATTGTGGAGGGCGGGTGCAACGGCACCAGCCGGTTTGAAGCAACAACCGTGGGCGAAGCGGCGCACTCGGCGCGGGCCTGGATGGGCAGCAATGCCATCCACGCCGCAGCCCCCATCCTGGCAAGGCTCGCAGCCTACGAACCGCAAACGGTCACCGTGGACGGCCTGGACTACCGCGAAAGCCTCAACGCCGTGAAGATCAACGGCGGGACCGCCGGCAACGTCATCCCGGACCGCTGCGTGGTGGAAATCAACTACCGCTTCGCCCCGGACAAGACACCGGACCAGGCCGAAGCCGTGGTGCGGGAACTCCTTGAGGGCTTCGACGTGGTCCGCACGGACGCTGCAGCCGGCGCCCGCCCCGGCCTTCAGCACCCGGCTGCCGCTTCCTTCGTTGCCGCCGTGGGAGGCGAGCCGAAACCCAAATACGGCTGGACCGACGTCGCGCGCTTCAGCGAACTGGGGATACCGGCGGTGAATTTCGGACCCGGTGATGCACTGCTGGCGCACAAGGACAACGAGCATGTCCACGCGGATGCCATCCGCACCTGCCTCCGCGCGCTGCAGGACTGGCTGGCGGGCTGAGCCAGGAGCACGTTGCCCGCGCTTAAATGCCGAACGGCCCGGACCTGATGGTCCGGGCCGTTCGGCGTAGGAACTGTCTAGGGAACCGGGGCCTCTGCCTTTTCGGGCTCGGCCTTGGCCACACCTCCGGCTGCCTTCTTCGACCCCCGGCGCTCAATCCAGACCGCAAGCCTGGAAACGAGGATGTTGATGGCGATGTAGATCGCAGCAGCAACGAAGAAGATGGGGAACAGGAACTGCGTGCCCAGGAAGTCCGCCATCACCTGCACGGCTCGCAGCAGCTCGCCGTACGCCACGATGTAGCCCAGCGAGGTGTCCTTCAGGAGCACTACCATCTGCGCCACCAAGGACGGCATCATGCGGCGGATTGCCTGCGGAAGTTCGATGAGCATCCGGGACTTGAAACTGGTCAGGCCAATGGCAAGGCCGGCTTCGCGCTGCCCGCGCGGCAGCGACTGGATGCCTGCCCGGATGATCTCGGCGAACACTGCCGAGTTGTAGAGCACCAGGCCGGTGACAACGGCAATGAACGGTGACGTGCCGAAGCCCAGCAGGACAAACAGCATCATCAGGACCACGGGCATGCCGCGGAGGAATTCCAGGACCACCCGGGTGGGGATCCGGATGATAGCCGCATCGGAGATGCGGAGCAGGCACAGCAGCAGCCCCAGCGGGAACGCGATGACCGCTGCCAGTGCAGCAGCAGACAGGGTGGCGCTCAGGCCGTTGGCCAGGAGCATCCAGACATCAGCGCGGGTGAAGATCTGCCAGCGCCGGCCTTCGAAAATCCCCTGCTGGGCGAGGGTCATGACAATCCATGCCAGCAAACCCAGGATCAGAACGGAACCTACGATCGAGCCGATCAGGGAGATCCGCCGGGCTTTGGGTCCCGGAACGTCGTAAAGGACTGAGCTCATCGGGCAATCGCCACCTTTCGTTCCACCGTGCTGGCAAGGATGCCGAGCGGAACGGTGAGGAGCAGATAAAAGAACGCGGTACCCAGCAGCACGGCGATGACGGCATCCCCGTTGGCGTTGGCCAGCTGGCGGCCGTAGCCGAACAGTTCGAGGACAAAGAAGGCGCCGGCGACGGAAGAGTTCTTCACCAGGGCGATCAGGATGTTGATCAGCGGCGGGACCACCGTCCGCAGGGCCTGGGGGAGGATGATGAGGTTCAGGACCTGCCCGAAGTTCATGCCGATGCTGCGCGCGGCCTCGGCCTGTCCCACGGGAACACTGTTGACACCTGAGCGGACAGCTTCGGCGATGAACGCTGCGGTGTACGTGCTGAGGGCGATGATCGCGGCAATTTCAAACTGCTCAAACTTGACCCCGAGCCGGGGGAGGACGATCGCCGCGAAGAAAAAGGCAATGGTCAACGGGGTGTTCCGGAGAACCTCCACGTACACGGTGCTGAAGCCGCGCAGGGCTGCTACCGGGGACACCCTGGCGGCTGCCAGCAGCGTGCCAAGGACCAGCGCGATGATCCCGGAGACGGCTGACAGGAAGAGGGTGCGGAGAAAACCGTTCCAATACAGGGGCAGGTTTTCAATGATGACGTCCATAGGATCCTTTGGCTTTGGGCGTGGACGGATTTAAAGGCTGAAAGCTGCCGGGGCCGGCCTACCGGCCCCGGCAGCTCCGGACTCACTTAGTAGCGGTCAATCTCGGGGAGCTCGGGTGCAGTCTTGATGACCGAACCTGCAGTGGCTTCCCAGGCCTCCTTGTAGGACCCGTCCTCTTCGAATGCCTCCAGCTGGTCGTTGATCCAGTTGCGGAATTCGGTGTCGTCCTTCTTCAGGCCGATGCCGTAGGGCTCCTTGGTGAAGGTTTCATCGGAGGCCAGCTTGAAGGCGTCCGGCTCCTTGTCCACAAAGCCGGCGAGGATCACGTTGTCAGTGGTGACAGCCTCCACCTGCTTGTTGCGCAGCGGCTCCAGGCAGGCTGAGTAGGTGGCGGCCGGGACCAGCTCTGCTCCGTACTTCTCCACGATGGTGGCGGCAGGGGTTGAACCGGTGACGGAGCAGACCTTCTTGCCCTTGACGTCCTCGGGGGTCTTGATGGCGTCGTTGTCCTTGTTAACCATCAGGGCCTGGCCGGCTTCGTAGTACGGGCCGGCGAAGCTGACAACCTGCTTGCGCTTGTCGTTGATGGTGTACGTGGCGATGACCAGGTCAACCTTGCCCTGTTCGATGAAGGGTTCGCGGTTGGCCGAGACCGTCTCGGACCATTCGATCTTGTCGGCGGAAATTCCCAGCTTCGCTGCGATCAGCTTGCCGATTTCGACGTCGAAGCCTACGGGCTTGCCGTCCAGGCCCACCTGGCCGAACAGCGGCTGGTCGAACTTGGTGCCGATCTTGATGGTCCCGGCGGAGGAGAGCTTCTCCATGGTGCTGCCGGCGGCGAAGGTGGGTGCTGCTTCAACGGTGGGGTCGCTGCCGGTGCCGGTGCCGCCACCGCCACAGGCGCTCAGGGACAGGGCGATGGCAGCGGTAGCCGCCACGAAGAATGACTTCCGCCGGGTCATAAATGCCTTCATGACATTCCTTTCATTGGTGGCCGTGGGTCACGGCCTGGGTGCGAACTGAAGTGTGGTTGTTCGGTAAATCAGTGAAAGCGGTGCATCAGTGGGTGAGGAGCTTGGACAGGAAATCCTTGGCCCGGTCGCTCTTCGGGTTGGTGAAGAACTCCTCCGGGGTGGCGTCCTCGACGATCTGGCCGTCCGCCATGAAGACCACGCGGTCCGCGGCTTTGCGGGCGAAGCCCATCTCGTGGGTGACCACGATCATGGTCATGCCTTCCTTGGCGAGCTGGATCATCACGTCCAGGACCTCGTTGATCATTTCGGGGTCCAGCGCGGAGGTTGGCTCATCGAAGAGCATCACCTTGGGCTTCATCGCCAGGGCACGGGCGATCGCGACACGCTGCTGCTGGCCACCCGAGAGCTGGGCCGGCAGCTTGGGCGCCTGGTGGCCCACGCCCACCCGTTCGAGCAGCGCCATGGCGTCCTTGTCCGCGGCGGCCTTGGCCACGCCCTTGACCTTGATGGGGCCGAGCGTGACGTTTTCCAGGATGGTTTTGTGCGCGAAGAGGTTGAAAGACTGGAAGACCATTCCGACGTCGGCGCGGAGCTGGGCGAGTTCCTTGCCTTCCTCCGGAAGCACCTTCCCGTCGATGCTGATGGTTCCGCCCTCGATGGTTTCCAGGCGGTTGATGGCGCGGCACAGGGTGGACTTACCGGAGCCGGAAGGCCCGATGACCACAACAACCTCGCCCTTGCGGACCTGCAGATTGATGTCCTTCAAAACGTGCAGCTGGCCGTAGTGCTTATTTACGGCGTTCAGGGAGACGAGGGTATCGCCGGGCACATGAGTAGTCATAGGAAGAATCTAGCGAACTGCGGGCGGCTATGACGGGAATCACCCCAAGTTCCTGCGGATCGTGATTCAAGAGATACCTGCCGCGGGAGGTTAGCCTAGGTGAATGAGCATCAATGCAGATCCGGCCAAAAATTCCCAGCCGCGCCGTAAGGGGCCCCTTGAACTGCGCCGCAAACAGGCAGCCGTGGAAATGTCCGATCAGCATCTGCTCGATACCAAGGGCCCCGGCCAGTTCGTCCATACCGATCCGTGGCGGGTACTGCGGATCCAAAGCGAATTCGTCGAAGGTTTCGGCGCGCTGGCGGACATCGGCAAGGCTGTCAGCGTTTTCGGTTCCGCCCGCACCAAGCCCGGCAGCCCGTACTACGAGATGGGCGTCGAGGTGGGGCGGAAACTGGCGGAAGCCGGCGTCGCGGTCATCACCGGCGGCGGGCCGGGCTCCATGGAGGCAGCCAACCGCGGCACGGTGGAGGGCAACGGCATATCCGTTGGCCTGGGCATCGAGCTTCCCTTTGAACAGGGGCTGAACCAGTGGGTGGACCTGGGCATCAACTTCCGGTACTTTTTCGCCCGCAAAACCATGTTCGTCAAGTACGCCCAGGGGTTCATTGTGCTCCCCGGCGGCCTGGGAACGCTCGATGAGCTCTTCGAAGCCATGGTGCTCGTGCAGACCCGGAAGGTGACGTCGTTCCCCATCGTGCTTCTCGGCGTCGATTTCTGGGGCCCCATGATCGACTGGATCAGGGGAACCCTGGTAGCCGAGGGAATGGTCTCCGAAAAGGACCTGGACCTGATCCAGGTGGTTGACGATCCGGCCGAAGCGGTGGACCGCGTCCTCCATGGGGCCATCACCCCGTCCCTGAACGGGGAGCAGCGTCCGGAGTAGCGGCAGCGCCAGGTCTGGCACGATGGAGCAGTGAGCTTTTTTCTGGTTTTCCTCGCCATCGTGCTGGTAGGGGCGGTTTTGTGGGCCAGCCTGGGGCGGCGCCCCCGGAAGTCGGGCCATCGCCCGTTGCCGGCCCTGCTGGACGGTGGCTTCGAGCAGCCGCCGGCCAACCTTCCCCCGGTGCTGCTTCCGGCCAACGCAGCTGCGGAGGATGTGGACGGCGTGCGCTTCTCGCTGGGCCTGCGCGGCTACCGGATGGACCAGGTGGACCAGGTCCTTGATGAACTGAGGGACCAGCTTGCTGCCAGGCAGCAGGAAGTGGACGAGCTGCGCGCCCGGCTGCTGGCCGTTGAGGAGCCGAACCAGGGCAGCCCCGGCGGAACGCGCGACGACGGAACCGCCGCGGCGCGCGACGGCGGGAATGCGGTGCCAGGGAAGAGCGGGCAGTGAGTACGGTGGCGCGCCGCCGGACGGGCTTTGCTACTGCCGCCCAGGCCTGGGCCGGGCAGGCCGGTTCCGCCTATCGCAGCTGGCCCTGGTGGGTGCAGGTCACGGTCATCTACGCCTCGGCCCGGCTGGTCAGCGCCTGCATCTTCATGGCCGCCGCGCTCCACCAGGGCCCCAATCCCTGGTTCCCGGCCAAGCCCGACTACTGGAACTTCATCAACATCTGGGACGCGCGCTGGTACGGCGAGGTCATCGCCAACGGATACCCGTCAGAGCTCCCCACAGACGCTGCCGGCAACGTCCAGGAAAACGCCTGGGCCTTCTACCCCCTGTTTCCAGCCCTGGCGGGAGGCCTCAGCAGGCTGACGGGACTAATTCCTGCCGCCTCACTCACCCTCCTTGCGATGCTGGCCGGTTGGGGAGCGGCGCTGGTGGTTTACACCCTTTTCAGGCACAGGGTGTCCCACGTCCCGGCGCTGTGGGGCGTTGCCTTCTTCGCCACTTTCCCGGTCTCGGCCATACTGCAGGTTCCCTACGCAGAGTCACTGTCGCTCCTGCTGCTGGCGGCGGCCCTGCTCCTGGTGGTGCGCCGGCATTACCTGATGGCCATACCGGTGGTGGTGCTCCTGTGCCTCTCGCGTCCCATCGGCGTCCCTTTCGCCGCCATGCTCGGGCTCGTCCTGGTGTATCGCCTGCTGGAACGCTTCCGGAGCGGCGGCGCGGCTGGCCTGCCAGCCGGCAACCACACCTTTGGTGAAATGGCGGCACTCACCGGCCTGACCGCCGTCGCAGGCGTTTCCGCGCTGGCATGGCCCGCCGCAGCGTGGGCCGCTACCGGCGACTTCCAGGCGTATACCAAAACCGAAACCGTGTGGCGGGGCCATGACCTGGTGCCGTTCAAACCGTGGTTTGATACCGGCGTCGACCTCTTCGGGCCGGTATTGGGACTGCTTGCGCCGTTCGTCTTTGTGGCCCTTTTTGGCCTGATGCTGTTCCTGCCGCCCGTGGTGCGGCTCGGCGTCGAACTCCGCCTGTGGTGCGCCTGCTACATGGGGTACCTCCTGGCGTTCCTGCATCCGCAGACCAGTACATTCCGCATGCTGCTGCCGCTGTTTCCGCTGGCACTGGGAGCCGTGCTGCTGTCCCGCTCCCGGGCCTACCGGGGCACGGTGGTGACCATGTTCCTGCTGCTGCAGATCGTATGGATTGTGTGGTTGTGGGCCTGGGCGCAATTGCCGGGCGGCGGGGATTACCCGCCATAGTTTTTTTGGACTTCCGTGCAGGTCAGGACAGGAATACCGGCCCGCCGAAAATGTCCATCGATTAGCTACGTGCGGGTAATTCCGCGATAATGGTAAGTAAGCAAGGACAAAAAGCATTCAGAATACGCGCAGCCTTGGCGGTGGAAAGTACCGCCGCCATAGCGGCTTGATCGACATGCGGACACAGCCCGCCCGGGCTGATCAGTCCTGGGACAAAATGGAGGGGAATTCCTCATGGCGGCTATGAAACCACGCACCGGCGACGGCCCAATGGAAGTCACCAAGGAGGGCCGCAGCCTGATCATGCGCGTCCCGCTCGAAGGCGGCGGGCGTCTTGTGGTCGAACTGAACGCTGCCGAAGCGGCAAACCTCAAGGAATGCCTCGTCGGCGTTACCGAATAATCGTGAAAAGGACAGGGTCCGCAGCCGTGCTGCGGACCCTGTCCTTTATCTTGAAGCTGCCGCGTGGCTACTTCTTGACGGCGACCAGCAGGCCGTCTCCGGTGGGAAGCATGGCTGACGCGAGCCTGTCGTCGTCGCGGATCGCCTTGCCAACCTGGCGAAGGACCACCGTGGTGGCCTCGCGGCCGGCAGGGTTTGCCACTTTGTCTTTGTCCAAGGCGTCATTGATGATCAGCAGGCCGGCCCGCTTCAGGAGCCTGATGGCTTGCTCCACGTAGCCGGGCAGGCCGGGCTTGTCGGCGTCGATGAACACCAGGTCGTAGGCAGCATCCGTGAGCCGCGGCAGCACATCGCCTGCACGGCCGGAAATGGTACGGGTACGGTTGGCCGGGCTGCCAGCCTCGGAAAAGGCCTCCCGCGCGGCCTTCAGGTGTTCCACATCGACGTCGATGGTGGTGAGGACTGCCTGCGGGCCAAGCCCTCGGAGGAGGCACACGCCGGACACTCCCGCCCCCGTTCCAATCTCGACGGCGGTCTGCGCCTTGGACGCGGCAGCCAGGACGGTGAGCACGGCGCCTACGCCCGGTCCGATGGGGGTCACTCCCAGTTCGAAGGAACGCTCCCGGGCCCGAAGCATGACCTCATCCTCAGCGGGCAGATCTTCTGCATAGGACCAGCTGATGGACTTGTCGGCGCTCATGAATTTTCGCTTTCTGGGCGGGAGGGGGAATGTCTTCTACAGCCTACTGTGTCCGGGGCAGCGGGCAGCGGAGGCGGGCTGTTGCGCCCACGGCTGAACTTTCCCGCAGTCAGGAAATTCCCAGCCAAATTTGAAATGATTATTATCCGCTCATCCAAAAGGTGATCGGCGCCGAATCAGAGATGTCAACAGTATCCGGGCGTTAGCAATTCCACGAGGGGAGTGGACGATGTCATCTTCAGTTGTGGCACCTGTCCCTGCAGTACATAATCCCGACGCTGAGTGGGTCCGTCCTACCTGGGAAGAAGTGGTCACCAACCATTCGGCGAAAGTTTACCGGCTGGCATACCGCCTGACCGGTAACAAGTATGACGCCGAGGACCTCACCCAGGAGGTGTTCGTCCGCGTCTTCCGCTCGCTCGAGAACTTCAAGCCCGGGACCCTGGACGGCTGGCTGCACCGCATCACCACCAACCTGTTCCTGGACCAGGCGCGGCGCAAAACACGGATCCGGTTCGATGCCCTGGCCGAGGACGCGGAATCCCGCCTCCCCGGACGCGAACCGGGCCCTGAGCAGAGCTTCGAGCTGAACAACCTGGACCTGGATGTCCAGGCAGCACTGGAGGAACTCCCGCCGGACTTCCGGGCCGCCGTCGTCCTGTGCGACCTGGAAGGGTTGTCCTACGACGAGGTGGCAGAGGCCCTGGGCGTTAAGCTCGGAACCGTCCGCTCGCGCATCCACCGTGGACGGACCATGCTTCGGGAGAAGCTCGCCCACAGGGATCCACGTCCGCAGCAGGCGCGCCGCAAGCTTTCCATGCCGCGCATCGCGGGCATCCTCTGAACGGCGCATGAGGTCCCCGTTTCCCCTTGGCGGCAGGCACCAGCGAACCTCCAGCCATCTTGCCTCGTGCCATGAATGCGCTTCCGCCGTGCGCCGGGAGCGCCAGTACCTGGAGCGGCTCCGGGACGCCCCCATCCCGCCCGCCAGTGACGACCTGACCGCCCGGCTCCTGGCGCGCACATCGGAGCTGGCCGCCGAGCCCCGGCCTGCTGCTGCCCACGCCGCGAGGCCCCGGGCAGCGGTCCGTGTGTTGGCCATGACGGCCGGCGGCACGGTAGCGGCCGCCGGTGTGCTGGCAGTTGGCGCTTTTGCTGCAGCCGGTGATCCACTCACCGGGACGGACGCCTCAGCGGCGTTGTCGCCCGTTTCGTCGCAGACGCCGGCAGACGGGCGGGCCTTGAGCGCCGAACAGGTCAGCATGCTCCGCTCAGAAGGGTGGGCGTGCCCTGAACTCGAAGCCATGGGGTTCCACCTCGAGTCGGCACAAGCGGTGGTCATCGACGGCCAGCCCGCGGTCCATCTTCGGCTCTCGGACGGATCCCACTACGCCACCGTCACCGAACAGCACCCGCCGGCCCCGGATGCTGGCAGCCGGCAGGACAACTTACTGCAGGTCCTGGGCTCCTCGCCGTGGTCTGCCACCTACCGGACCGCCGGCCGCACCTTTACCTACGAGTCCAACCTGCCGGCTGAACGCGCTGACGACGCCCTACCCATCCTGCAGCGCCTGGCCAGCCAGGCCGGAGAGGGTGTCTCAGCCGGAACGGGCGAAAGCAGCAGTGCGCCGGAGTCACTGGCCACCCGGCTGCAGCGCGGAATCAACAACATCGTGGCCCGTTTTACCCAGTAATAAGGGTGGTTTCCGCCCGCGCGTGACGGGAATCGTCACTGGCAGCCCGGAGAGGGTAATCTTCCTAAAGTGTTTGGAATCAACGGCCCGGAGTTCTTTCTTCTGCTGCTCATCGGCATCCTGGTGATCGGCCCCCAGAGGCTGCCCGAATACACCCAGAAACTTGCGAACCTTGTGAAGGAAGTCCGGCGCATGGCCTCCGGCGCCCGCGAGCAGATCAAGGAAGAAGTGGGGATCGACATCGACGATGTCGACTGGAAGAAGTACGATCCCCGCCAGTACGATCCCCGGCGCATCATCAAGGAAGCGCTCCTCGACGACGATCCCAAGCCTGTCAGTGCAGGGGCGCCTGCCGCCGTCGCAGCTGTTTCCGGCGCAGCGGCCGTTGCCGCCGCGGATACGGCTCCGGCAAGGCCACAGCGGGTGGTGCAGTCCCTGCCCGCCGGCGAAGCCGCTCCGTTCGACACCGAAGCCACCTGACCACACCAGGAAGCGGTGCGGGGCGGGTCAGCGCGGCTGCAGCCCCAGTTTCATTCCTGCCAGACCGCGCGGCACAGCTGCGAGCCGGGCTGCAATTCCTGCCAGCGACTCCGCCGCGGGAGTCCCCGGCTGCCCGATCACAATCGGAACCCCGGCATCCCCGCCTTCACGGAGCTGGATATCCAGCGGGATCTGTCCCAGAAGGGGAACGTCGGCGCCCACGGTTGCCGTCAACCTCTCGGTGAGTACCGCCCCGCCGCCGCTTCCGAACAGTTCCATCCGGCCGCCGTCGGGCATCTCCAGGTAGGACATGTTCTCGATCACGCCGGCCACTTTCTGGCCAGTCTGGGTGGCAATGGCACCCGCCCGTTCGGCGACGTCCGCGGCCGCGGCCTGCGGCGTGGTGACCACCAGGATTTCGGCCTTGGGAAGCAGCTGGGCCACCGAGATGGCAATGTCCCCCGTGCCTGGCGGAAGATCCAGGAACAGGGCATCCAGGTCCCCGAAGTAGACATCCGTGAGGAACTGTTCAAGGGCCCGGTGGAGCATGGGTCCCCGCCAGGCCACGGGCTGGTTGCCGGTGACGAACATGCCGATGGAGATGACCTTCACGCCGTAGGCAACGGGCGGCAGGATCATGTCGTCCACGCGGGTCGGCGCCTGGGTGATGCCCATCAGGCCCGGCACGGAGAAGCCGTACACGTCCGCGTCCACGATGCCCACCCGCAGTCCCTGCGCGGCCAGGGCGCACGCCAGATTGACGGTGACCGAGGACTTGCCCACTCCGCCCTTGCCGCTGGCGACGGCGAATACCTTGGTCAGGGAGTCGGGCTGGTTGAACGGGATGCCACGCTGGCCGCCGGGGCCGCGGAGCTTCTCCTTGAGGGCGTCCCGCTGGGCCTGTGACATCACCTTCAGGTCGACGTCGACGGCGGTCACGCCCGGCACGGCGAAGAGGGCCTTTTCGGAGTCGGATGTGATGGTGTCCCGGAGCGGGCAGCCCGCAATGGTGAGCAGCACTGCCAGCCTGACCCTGCCGTCGTCGGACACGCTGACGGAATCCACCATCCCCAACTCGGTGATGGGGCGCCGGAGTTCAGGGTCGATGACAGTCGCGAGGGCGTTGTTAATGGCCTCGGCCAGCTGGGAGTTGGCGATGGGGGTGCTCACTATCGGGTCCTGGGCTTACCTGTCTTGGGTGGAGTGGCCGGGCTTGACCCGGGGAATCTGCTGCGTGCGCGGGTTCCGCTGCCGGTCACGCTGTTCCCGGAGCTTGTCCTTGACCTTGTCCCGCGGGGACTCGTGGCTGCCGGGGCCGGTAGGGTCATGGGTCCTCAGCTCTTCCTGGGCCTCCAGCATGTCCTCCAGCAACGACCGCAGCTCCGCCCGGACGTAGTCGCGGGTGGCCACCTCGCGCAGCGCGATCCGCAGTGAAGCGAGTTCCCGGGTGAGGTATTCGGTGTCCGAGAGGTTGCGTTCGGCGCGCTGGCGGTCCTGCTGCAGCGAAACGCGGTCCCGGTCATCCTGCCGGTTCTGCGCCAGCAGCAGCAGCGGCGCCGCGTACGAGGCCTGCAGGGACAGCATCAGGGTCAGCAGCGTAAAGCCGAGGTCGCGGGAGTCGAACTGCCACTCCAGCGGCGCAAAGGTGTTCCACGCCAGCCAGACCACAACGAACACCGTCATGTACACCAGGAACTGCGGCGTGCCCATGAAGCGCGCGAAACCCTCCGTGGCATGCCCGAAAGCATCCGGGTCCGGGGAGAACTTGGGCAGGATCCGCTGGCGGCCGCTCAGGGGCGTGTCCAGGCTGCCCATGTTGTTCTTGGCCGCCCGGCCCGGGATCCGCTGGTTGGGGGTCTTCGGAGCGGTGTTGTCAGCCAATGCGGCCACCGAGCTTTCTTATCGGGGCTTCGCCATCATGGGCGCGCCAGTCATCCGGCAACAGATGATCAAGGACGTCATCAACAGTCACCGCCCCCACAAGGCGGCCGGTGTCATTGACCACCGGCAGGGAATTCAGGTTGTACGTGGCCAGGGTGCGGGCTACCTCGCTGATGTGTGCCTGGTCGGACAGCGGCTCCAGGTTCTTGTCCACCAGGTTCCCCAGCGGCTCGAACGGCGGGAACCTCAACAGCTGCTGGATGTGCACCACGCCCAGGAAACGCCCTGTGGGTGTTTCCAGCGGGGGCCGGGCAATAAAGATGGAGGAGGCAAGGGCCGGTGACAGTTCCTCACGGCGCACGTGGGCCAGGGCCTCGGCCACGGTTGCTTCCGGAGGCAGGATCACCGGGACCGGTGTCATCAGGCCGCCGGCGGTGTCCTCGTCGTATTCCAGGAGGCGCCGGACGTCCTCGGCACCCTCCGGCTCCATCAGCTGGAGCAGCTCCTCCGCCTGGGCGGAGGGGAGCTCGCCAAGGAGGTCGGCGGCGTCGTCCGGATCCATCTCCTCCAGGACGTCGGCGGCGCGCTGCACGTCCAGGGCGGAGAGAATTTCCACCTGATCATCCTCCGGAAGCTCCTGGAGGACGTCGGCGAGCCTTTCGTCCTGCAGTTCGCTGGCTACCTCGAAACGGCGTTTGTCGCTCATTTCCTGGAGGGCCTCGGCAAAGTCGGCGGGCTTGAGGTCCTCGTGGTTGGCCACGAACTGGGTGGCGGCCTGCGGCTCGGTGCGCGGGCCCTGCAGGGCGTCGGCCCAGTCGATGATCAGGGTTTCGTTGCGGCGCAGCCGGCTGAGCGGAGAGAGGGAATGGCCGCGGCGGACGAACAGCTTGCTGACGAACCAGTCGCGGGAGCGTGTCTGGTCCATGGCGATGTCTTCGATGGTGGCGTCGCCGCTGCCGTCCCGCAGCGTCACGCGGCGGTCGAACATCTCGGCCACCACCAGTGTCTCCGCGCCGCGCTGCTCGAAACGGCGCAAATTGACCAGCCCCGTGCAAATGATCTGGGTCTGGTCGATGGAGGTGATGCGTGTCATGGGCACAAAGACGCGCTTTTTTCCCGGTACTTCCACCACGATGCCCACCACGTGGGGCGCGCCCTGGGTTCCGCGGGACAGCACAACAACATCGCGCAGCCGGCCCAGCCGGTCGCCCAGCGGGTCGAAGACGTCGAGGCCCAGCAGGCGGGCCACGAAGACGCGGGTAGGTGTTGTGCTCACCCCTACAGGCTACCGAGTCTGCTCTCTTTTAGCTGAATTCACAGGCAGCATCCATACGGATGGGCAAGAATGGGACCATGGCAAACATTTTTGGTGCTCCCAAGGCAGGTGGCCCCAACGGCATGGACGAAGCCAGGGCCGTTCCCACCGGCGACACCGTCGGCTCCTATACCTCTTACCTGGATGCCCAGAAGGCGGTGGATTACCTCGCGGACCAGCAGTTCCCGGTACACATGGTATCCATCGTGGGCAACGAACTGAAGATGGTTGAGCGGGTGACGGGGCGCCTGAGCTACCCCAGGGTGGCCCTTTCCGGCGCACTGAGCGGCATGTGGTTCGGCCTGTTCGTGGGTGTGCTGCTCTCGTTCTTCGCGCCCTCGCCGGGGTACTTCTCGATCCTCACGTCGGTGCTGATGGGCGCGGCGTTCTTTATGCTCTTCGGCATCGTCACCTATGCCATGCAGCGGGGCAAGCGGGATTTCACCTCCACCAGCCAGGTGGTCGCCACCAGTTACGACGTCGTGGTGTCGCCTGAGGCGGCGCATGAGGCCCGGCGGCTGCTGCATCAGCTGCCCATGAACCGCTCGGACGCGGCCGCGGGCAACGGTCCCTACACGCAGCGCGACTACCAGAACCAGCCGTTCCAGCAGAACCAGAACTACCAGCAGCCGGGCCAGGGCCCGGCCCGCCCGTCGGGCTGGAACGACCCCTACGGCCAGTCCTCGGGATCCTCCGCCCAGGACAGCGGCTACCCTGCTCCCGGCAGCCAGCAGCAGGGTGCCCAGCAGGACGGACAGAACAACGACGGCGGCCCACGCCAGGAGCCGGTGCGCACGGTCCGTTACCCTGACCTGCCGGACGGACGTCCCCAATACGGCGTCCGGTTGCCCCAGGAACCGGCTCCGGGGCAGGCCCAGCAGGGCGTGGACCAGCCCGGTGCCACCCAGGTGCCCGGCGGCAACGTGCCCGCCGCGGACGCCGACCGCGACGGAGACGGCCAGCAGGGGCCTGCCGGACCGCGCCAGTAGCCGTTACAGGAACACGAAAAAGCGGGACCACCGGATACTTCCGGAGGTCCCGCTTTTTCGTTTGCCGAATCCCCTAAGCCGGGCGGACTGCCTGCCTAAAGCGGGCTACGAGGCCGCGTCAGCCTCGCGGTAGATGCCTGCCATCCAGTCCTCAACGTCTTCCGCCTTGCGCGGCAGGGCCGCACTGAGGTTGACCGGGCCGTCGGCGGTCATCAGGATGTCGTCCTCGATCCGGACGCCGATTCCGCGGTATTCCTCGGGAATGGCCAGGTCCTCTTCCTTGAAATAGAGGCCCGGCTCGATGGTGAACACCATGCCCTCCGTGAGGATGCCGTCCAGGTAAAGCTCCCGCTTCGCCTGTGCGCAGTCATGGACGTCCAGTCCCAGGTGGTGGCTGGTACCGTGCGGCATCCAGCGGCGGTGCTGCTGGCCTTCGGGGCTGATGGCCTCCTCCACGCTGACCGGAAGGAGGCCCCATTCGGCGAGCCGCTCGGCCAGGACGGTGGTCGCGGCTGTATGGATGTCCCGGAACTTCGTGCCGGGACGCGCCGCGGCGAATCCGGCGTCGGCGGCGTCGAGGACTGCCTCGTAGACTTTGCGCTGGACGTCGCTGAACACCCCGCTGGCCGGAAGGGTGCGGGTGATGTCAGCTGTGTAGAGGGAATCGACTTCCACGCCTGCGTCGAGCAGCAGGAGTTCGCCGGCACTGATCTTTCCGGTGTTGCGGGTCCAGTGCAGGACCGTGGCGTTGTTGCCGGATGCCGCGATGGTGTCATAGCCCAGCTCGTTGCCCACCTCGCGGGCACGGGCGAAGAACGCGCCCTCAACCACCCGTTCACCACGGGCGTGGGTCAGTGCGCGCGGCAGGACCTTCACCACTTCTTCGAAACCTTCAACGGTGGCGGCCACGGCGGTCTTCATCTGCTCGATTTCCCAGTCATCCTTGAGCAGGCGCAGCTCGGAGAGCGCTTCGCTGAGTTTCTCGTCGAGGGCATCCAGGACGCCCAGGTCCAGGTTGTCCGGATCCTTCGCCGTGTTGTAGCGGGCCGTGTCCACCAGCGCGTCGATGTTTTCGTCCACCTTGCGGACCAGCCGGATGGAGATGCCGCCGATCTCCGGGGCGCCCACATTCTTGGTGATGGCCGTTTCCAGCTGGTCGATGTGGGCTGTTGCCAGGCCCAGGCGGGCCTCGAACTCGGCCAAGGTGGGCCGGCGCCCGATCCAGAACTCCCCGGAGCGCGCGTCTGCGTAGAACTGCTCGGTATCCCTGCCCGCCAGCGGCCGGAAGTAGAGCGTGGCACGGTGCTGCCCGCCGTCGTCGCCCTTTCCTTCCTCAACAGGCTCCAGGATCAGCACGGCGTCCGGCTCGTGGTCCAGGCCGAGGCCGGTCAGGTGGGCGAAGCCGGAGTGGGGGCGGAACCGGTAATCGCAGTCGTTGGACCGGACCTTCAGCGGGCCGGCGGGGATGACCAGGCGCTCGCCTTTGAACTGGGAGGAGATGGCCTTCCGTCGGTTTGCGGCGTAGCCGGCCACGGCGTCGCGGCCGGGAAGCTCCTCGTTTGACGGCGCCCAGTTGCTGGCCATGAAGGCCTTGAAAGCGTCGGAACTGGGCCGCTGCGAGCGGTTGTTGACCCGCTCTTCCAGCGGCTGGGAAGCAGAGTTCGGGGTGTTATCGGCATGGTTCACGGCACCATCGTCTCACCAGCTTCCCGGCGATGCGAACGGGGCTTCCGGCGGGCCGGCAGCCCGTCTACTAGGCTGGACTGGTGAGGATCGACCTGCATGCCCACTCGAATGTCTCCGACGGCACGGAGAAACCCGCCGACGTCATGGCCTCCGCTGCCCGCGCCGGCCTGGATGTGATGGCCCTGACCGACCATGACTCCACGGATGGCTGGGCGGAAGCGTCTGCCGCCGCTGCGGAGCACGGGGTGGCGCTGGTGCCCGGCATGGAAGTTTCCTGCCGGACCGGCGAAGGAATCAGTGTCCATCTCCTGAGCTACCTGCACGATCCCGCGCATGCGGGGCTGCTGGAGGAGATCACCAAGGCGAAGGATGCGCGGCTGACCCGCGCCGAGCGGATGGTCACGCTTCTTGCCGAGGACTACCCGCTCACGTGGGACGACGTCATCCACCATGTGGCTCCGGGTGCTACGCTCGGCCGCCCGCACATCGCCGACGCCCTGGTGGCGGCCGGCGTGGTGGAGGACCGCTCCGAGGCGTTTGCGTCCATTCTCACCTCGCGGTCGCGCTACTTTATCCAGCATTACGCGCCGGACCCCGCCACCGCCGTCGAACTGGTCCGCGCAGCCGGCGGAGTCCCGGTCTTCGCCCATCCGGTGGCATCCGCCCGGGGCAGGATCGTGGGGGAGCGCGTCTACCAGGAGATGATTGACGCCGGGTTGGCAGGGCTGGAAATCGACCACCGTGACAACCCGGAGGAAGGCCGCGCGTTCCTACGGCGGTTGGCGGCGAAGCATGACCTGCTGATCACGGGCTCCTCCGACTACCACGGCACGGGCAAGCCCAACCTGCTGGGGGAGAACCTGACGGCACCGGAGGTCCTGGCCCGGATCGAGGAGCTCGGCACGGGGACCGCCGTCGTCCGCCCCTGATCCTGCCCGGCTTTCCCAACTGAGTAGCGCCAACTGTCGTTATGGAGCTCCACAACGACAATTGGCGCTACCTAGTTGGGCTGGTGGGTCACGAAGGTAGCGTGGGCACCCAGCCGCTTGGCCATGATGTCCACGGCCGGCTGGTTCTGGTCCACGCAGACGAACCTGCGCCCCAGCTTCGCGGCCACCGCGCCCAGGGTTCCGGAACCGGCGAAGAAGTCCAGGCACCAGTCGCCGGGCCGGCTTGACGCCGCCACGACCCGGCGTACCAGCCCCTCCGGCTTCTGGGTGGGGTAACCGGTTTTTTCCTTGCCGGTGGGGGAGACGATGGTGTGCCACCAGACGTCCGTGGGCAGCTTGCCCAGCTCACGCTTGGCCGGGGTCACCAGGCCGGGGGCCATGTAGGGTTCCCGGTCCACCTCCGCGCTGTCGAAGTGGTACTTCGCGGGGTTCTTGACGTACACCAGGATGTTGTCGTGCTTCGTGGGCCAGCGGTTCTTGGCGCGGGCGCCGTAATCATAGGCCCAGATGATCTCGTTCAGGAAGCATTCCCGGCCAAAGATGGCATCCAGCATCACCTTGGCGTAGTGCACCTCGCGGTAGTCCAGGTGCAGGTACAGGGTGCCGTCCTCTGCCAGCAGGCGCCAGGCCTCCACGAGCCGCGGCTCCAGGAAGGACCAGTAGTCGCTGAACGCGTCGTCGTAGCGGTGCAGGGCACCCTTGATGGTGTCGTAGGAGCGGCCCTTGAAGCCCACCCGGTCCCCGCTGCCCTCGGCGTTGGCCACCATCCTGGTTTCCTGGCGCAGCTGCGGCCTGCCCGTGTTGAAGGGCGGATCGACGTAAATCAGTGTGAAGGCGCCGGCCGGCAGGGTGGGGAGGTACTCCGCGTTGTCCGCGTGCACCACCAGGCTGCCGCCGTCCGGCGCCCAAACAGTGTCAGTCATGAAGGCAGTTAGCCCTCGCTGCTGCCAGGCTGTGCGCCCTTGTCCGTGCCGGCAACCACTTCACCGTTGCGGCGGCGGGTACGGGTGCGGGTGCGGCGGGCGCGCGAGGGCTGCTCGCCGTCGGTCCCGGTTGGGGACTCGGCGGCAGGTGCGGAGGCTGCGGCAGGCTCGGAAGAACGACGGCGGCGCTCACCAGAGCGGGCGGCGGAATCGCCGCCGCGGCCACCTTCGCGGCCACCGGTCTTGCCTGAGCGCCCACGGCTGTCACGGTCCCGGCCGTCCCCGCTGCGGGGGCTGCGGCTGTTCTTCTTGCCGGTTTCGCCCAGGTCCTCAAGGACCTCGGCGTCGACGCCGGCCAGGGTGCGCTTGTCACGCGGCAGCCGGCCCTTGGTGCCCTCGGGGATATCCAGGTCCGTGTAGAGGTGCGGCGAGGAGGAGTACGTTTCGACGGGCTCGGGCACGCTCAGCCCCAGGGCCTTGTTGATCAGGCCCCAGCGCGGCATGTCGTCCCAGTCCACGAACGTCACGGCGGTGCCCTTGTTGCCGGCGCGGCCGGTGCGGCCCACCCGGTGCAGGTAGATCTTCTCGTCTTCCACGCACTGGTAGTTGATGACGTGGGTGACGTCCTCGACGTCGATGCCGCGGGCAGCAACGTCCGTCGCCACGAGCACGTCCACCTTGTTGTTGCGGAAGGCGCGCAGGGCCTGCTCACGGGCCCCCTGGCCAAGGTCGCCGTGGATGGCGGCAGCGGCGAACCCGCGGTCCACCAGCTCCTCCGCCACCTTCGCGGCGGTGCGCTTGGTCTTGGTGAAGATGATGGTGCGTCCCCGGCCCCTGGCCTGGAGGATGCGGGCCACCACTTCGGTCTTGTCCATGCTGTGTGCACGGTAGATGAGCTGGCGGATGTCCCGCTTGGTCAGGCCCTCGTCCTCGGGGTCCGCCGCACGGATGTGCGTTGGCTGCGTCATGTACCGGCGTGCCATGGCGATGACCGGGCCGGGCATGGTGGCGGAGAACAGCAGGGTCTGCCGGACGGCAGGGGTGCCGGCAATAAGGGTTTCCACGTCCGGCAGGAAGCCCAGGTCCAGCATCTCGTCGGCTTCGTCGAGCACAACGATCTTGACGTTCTTGAGGCTCAGGTGCTTCTGCTTGTAGAGGTCGATCAGGCGGCCGGGCGTGCCCACTACAACCTCCACACCCTGCTTCAGGGCTTCCACCTGCGGCTCGTAAGCACGGCCGCCGTAGATGGTTGTGATGCGCGCATTGCGCTTGCGGGACGCGGTCTGCAGGTCATTGGCCACCTGCACCGCGAGTTCGCGCGTGGGGACGATGACCAGGGCCTGCGGAGCGCCCGGAACGGCCAGCTTCGCGTAGCCGGGGTCGTCCTGCCCGACGACGCGCTGCAGCGCCGGGATGCCGAAGCCAAGGGTCTTGCCGGTACCGGTCTTGGCCTGTCCGATGATGTCGTGGCCGGACAGCGCCACGGGCAGGGTCATGGCCTGGATGGGGAAGGGGTGGGTAATGCCGGCGTCGGCCAGCGATTCCACGATGTCTTCGCGGACGTTGTAGTCGGCGAAGGACTTTTCCGCGATTTCGTGCGGCTTCTCATCGGAGATGATGGTTTCTTCGGGCTCGATGGTCTCAGTGCCGGTGTCGTCCGTCAGAATCTGATGGGTATGCAATTCACTCACAGGGAGTTTCCTTATTCATTTGGGCAATGGCGCTGCCTGCTCAACGGGCCGGCCGGGGAGGCTGATCCGGAGCACGCTCGGGCGCGCAAGCAATTCCAGTGGAAGCCGATCGCGGGCTATCTAAATGCTGGCACTGGTGACCAGCGGGCAAATCTCAAGATCGCGTAGGGGCGGGCTTGTTGGTTTCAAATCAAGGAAATCAACGACCGGGCATCCATATCTACTTCTCCAGTCTAGCCGTACACGGCCTAAATCCCGGTTTCGGCCCTGCCGCGCCCTGAAGCGTGGTGTCCGCAGAGGACTACTGCACCAGTTCGAAGTGGACCTCGCGGGTGGCAATATCGGAGGAAACCAGGCGCACACGGACCTTGGTGCCGGACTCCAGTTCGCCGGCGCAGCGGGCGGTCACCGCGGGCTCGGACACCTGGATGATTCCGGAACCGCCGTTGCCGTTCCCGTTCCTGCCGTTCCCGTTCCTGCCGTTCCCGTTTTTTCCGTTGCCGTTTTGCGGCTTGGACCCGGAGATGACGATTGCGTCGAATTCCTGGCCGATGTGGTTGACCAGCAGCGCCGCCTCCACGGTGTCCAGGGCCATGCGCTCCATCCGGGACGCCAGCTGGTCGGAGCCTGCCATGATTTCCGGCAGTGACGGCAGCGCCTCCCTCGCCCACGCCGGAACGTTGCCGCCGTTGCTCAGGGCCTCGCAGATCACCAGCACGAAGCGGTCCACCAGCCGGCGCAGCGGGGCGGTGGTGTGGGCGTAGGCGGCACCGATGGCGGACTGCACCGCGTCTTCCGGGACCACACCGTCAAAGGCGGTGTAGGAGGCGCCCCTGAACAGCATTCCCGCCGAATGCATGATGGCCAGCTGCCGGGGATCGGTGGGATCCAGGGTGCGCAGGTATTCGCCGTAGCTGACCTCCCCGTCCCATGGTTTGCCCAGCACTTCGGTCTGCAGGCGGAAGTGATTGAGGGAGCGCTCGTCAGGCGCGGGCATGGTGCGCAGGATACCCACCCTGCCCGCCAGCATGAGCTGCGCGGCGGCCATGCCCGTCATCAGCGAAATCTGCGCGTTCCAGTCCTCCACGGGAAGCTGCGGGGCGGCGGCGATGCGGTAGCCGCCGTCGGGAAGCTGGACGATCTCCTGTTCCGGCATGTTCAGGCTGGCACCTTCGCGGGCGCGTTCCAGCTCTACGCGCTTGAGGCCGACCTCTTTGAGCAGCTGGAGGACAGGGGATGCGCTGCCCGAATCCAGTTCAGCCTGCGCCCCCTTGTAGCTGAGCTTTGCCCGGCTGCGCATGCGGGCCCGCTTCACGGCGACGGAGGTGACTTCGGCGGCGCTGTCCAGCCGGAAATCCCAGACGAAGGCGGAACAGTCCTGCCCCGGCAGCAGGCTCCCGGCTCCCTCGCTGATGACCTCCGGATGCAGCGGAATCCGGCCGTCAGGGGCATAAAAGGTCTGGCCGCGGCGCCGTGTTTCGGCGTCCAGGGGCCCGCCGGGCGTCACGAAGGAGGGAACATCGGCGATGGCGTACAGCACGTGGTACCCATCGCCGTCGGCCTCGATGAACAGGGCCTGGTCCAAATCCGTGGACGATGCCGGATCGATGGTGATGAACCCGACCCCGGTGAGGTCATAGGCCGGCAGCTGCAAGGCCGCGACGGCCGCTTCGGCATCCCTGACTGCGTGTAGGGGGTATGGGCCGGGCAGTTCCAGTTCGGTCCGCAGGGCACCCAGGGCTTCCTCGAGGGCATTGTTGTGTTCGTGGACGTTGGGAGCCAGCCGATGATGTGACACGAAAATCAGCCTAGCCCGAAGAACCCCGATTTTGCATGGCACTGACGCCGCACGGGGCTGCGCCGTGTTGCGGCGGCTTTAGGGTGTGGCCCCGTCCAAGGCAGCGAGAAGGGCGGCGGCAGCGGCGGCAGGGTCATCGGCTTCCGTGATGGCACGCACCACAACGATCCGGCTCGCTCCTGCTTCCACAACCTGGTCCACATTGGAGTGGTCGATGCCGCCGATGGCAAACCAGGGCACCCCGCTCCCGGCCTCGGCTGAGGCTTCGGCGGCGTACTTCACCAGGTCCAGCCCGACGGCGGCCCTGCCGGGTTTGGTGGGCGTGGCCCAGACCGGTCCGACGCAGAAGTAGTCAAGCGCGGACGGTCCGGCTGCGGCAGCGAGGGCGGCGTCCACCTGCCCCGGGGCATGGCTGGAGAGCCCGATGGCGGCGTTGCCGTTGAGCAGGGTGCGGGCTGCATCCAACGGAAGGTCCTTCTGACCGATGTGGAACACCGGCGCACCGGACAACACGGCGATGTCCGCCCGGTCATTCACAGCCCACAGCCGGCCATGGCGCTGCGCCGCTTCCTTCAAAACCGCCAGCAGCTCCAGCTCCTCGGCCGCCTCGATGGCCTTGTCCCGCAACTGGATGATGTCCACGCCGCCGGCAAAGGCAGCATCCACGAACTGCCCGAAGTCCCCGCGGTCCCGGCGGGCATCCGTGCAGAGGTAAAGGCGGGCGCTGTTCAGGCCGGCAGTACCTTCGGCATGGGTAAAGGCATCGGCGGCGGGGACTGCGGCAGCGGGGGCAGGGGACTGGGACACATTCATGGCTGCAAGCCTAGTTCCTCTACACTGGCCTCGTACTGCGGGAGCCCGCGGCAGCTGTCATAAAGCGCCGGGCTGAGAGGGCGTCAGAGCCGACCGCTTGACCTGATCCGGTTAATGCCGGCGTAGGGAAGGAGACACATGAGCACCCCAAACGTTGTCCCGCCCGGGGCTCCCTCCGGCACCATCCGTGCCGACGTGGCCGTTATCGGCGGCGGAGTGGTTGGGCATGCCATCGCCTGGGAGGCGAGGCGTTCCGGCCGGTCTGTCGTGCTGATCGATGACGCGCCCGGAGCCGGGGCCAGCTGGGCGGCCGCCGGAATGCTGGCCCCGGTGAGCGAGCTGCACTATCAGGAGGAGGACCTCCTGGAGCTCATGCTTGCCTCCTCCGCCCGGTGGCCGGGCTTTGCCGCGGAACTGGCCGCCGCTTCCGGCGAAAGTCCCGGGTACCTCACGACGCCGACGCTCGCCGTGGGTGCCGATGCTGCCGACCGCCGCGCCCTGATGGATTTGCGCGGGGTGCAGCAGGCCAGCGGCCTGTCCGTGGAGCCGTTGACTGTCAGGGAGGCCCGACGCCGGGAACCGCTGCTCAGCCCTGCCATCGCCTGCGCACTGGACACTCCCGCGGACCACCAGGTGGATCCCCGGCGCCTGGTGTCCTGCCTGCGGCGCGCGCTCGCCGCGCATGGCTCCGCCGTCGAAAGTAATGGAACAGACGTGGCGGGGGCCATCGACGGCTACGCCGTGCCGGACCGGGCCGCCGGGCTGGTCTGGGCGGACGGGGCAGTGGCCGGGGCCCTGCTCGCAGGCGGCGGCACGGTCCTGGCCCGCGAAACGATCGTTGCCAACGGCCTGGATGCCGCAGCCCTGGCGGGCCTGCCCGACGGCCTGCAGCTCGCGCTGCGGCCGGTGTATGGGGATATCCTGCGCCTGGCAGTGCCCCGGCAGCTCCAGCCGCTCGTAACCTCAACCGTCCGCGGGCTGGTCCACGGCGTCCCCGTGTATATCGTCCCGCGGCAGGACGGGACGGTAGTGATCGGAGCCACCCAGCGTGAGGACGCCCTTGCCGCGACACATAACGCACCGGCGGCCGGTGCCCGCGCTACAGCGGGCGCCGTATCGGCAGGCGGGGTCTACCAGCTCCTCCGCGACGCCCAGGTCCTGGTGCCCGCCGTCGCCGAACTCGAGCTGCTGGAATGCACGGCACGGGCGCGGCCCGGCACCCCGGACAACGCCCCGCTGCTGGGCCGGGTGCCGCTGGCCGGCGATCCGGCAACCGGGGAATCCGCACACGTTGCGGGACTGATCATTGCCACCGGATTCTTCCGGCACGGCGTCCTCCTGGCCCCCGCAGCGGCGGCCATCTGCCGGGACCTTCTGGACGGCACGGCGGACGTCCGCTGGCAACCTTTCAACCCGGGCCGGTTTTCCGGCCGCGAACCGGCCGCCACCATCTTCAACATCAAGGAGACAGCATGAACATCACCCTGAACGGACAACAACATACGGTGGCTGACGGGGCCTCCATCACCATGCTCGTCAGCCAGGTCACCGGCCGCCCCCTCGCCGCTGACGGCCAGGCCCGCGACGGCGGCAAACTCGGCGTGGCGGTGGCGCACAACGCGCAGGTAGTACCCCGGAGCCAATGGTTCGCAACAGCGCTCGCCGACGGTGACGACGTCGAGCTCGTCACGGCAGTGCAGGGAGGCTGAGACCATGACCGAAACCACCACCACCATCACGCCGGCCGGCGCCTCCGGCATGGACGACACGCTGGTCATCGACGGCGTACCCCTGGCATCTCGGCTGATCATGGGCACCGGCGGCGCCCCAAGCCTGGACGGCCTCGGAGCTGCGCTCCTGGCATCCGGGACAGCGCTGACCACCGTGGCGTTGCGCCGCTATTCGACGGCGGAAACGGGCTCGCTTTTCCAGCTGCTCGTGGACCACGGCATCCGGGTCCTCCCCAACACCGCCGGCTGTTTCACGGCCCGTGATGCGGTCCTCACCGCCGAACTGGCCCGCGAGGCACTGGAAACCGACTGGGTGAAGCTTGAGGTCATCGCCGATGAGCACACCCTCCTCCCGGACGCCGTGGAACTGGTGGACGCCACCGAACAGCTGGTCAACCGCGGGTTCAAGGTGTTTGCGTACACCAACGATGATCCGGTCCTGGCGCTTCGCCTGGAAAACCTGGGAGCCACCGCGGTCATGCCCCTGGGATCACCCATCGGCACGGGCCTGGGGATCCTAAATCCGCACAACATCGAGCTCATCGTGTCCCGCGCCTCCGTCCCGGTGGTGCTCGATGCAGGCATCGGAACGGCGTCGGATGCCGCCCTTGCCATGGAGCTTGGCTGTGACGCCGTGCTGCTGGCCACCGCGGTGACCCGGGCGCAGAACCCGGCGCTGATGGGGGAGGCCTTCAAACACGCTGTCATCGCCGGTAGGCTGGCGAAAGCGGCCGGTCGGATACCGCGCCGCGAGCACGCGCTGGCGTCGTCGGCGATGGAGGGCCGGGCCGAGTTCCTGTAGGGCCTGCTCCATCAGACCGGCCGGCGCCCTGAGGCAAGGAGCAGCAGTGGCCGCCAAAGACGCCCTTCCCCGGGAACGCATCGACGAAGCACTCACCGGACTGCCGGACTGGCGCTTCAGCGACGGCGGCCTGGTCACCGTCTTCAAGACGCCGACGGCGGCTGCCGCACTCGAGGTGATTGCCGCCGTCGGACGCCTTGCCGAGGAACAAAACCACCATCCGGACCTCGACTGGCGCTACAACCGCGTCTTCATCCGGTACACCTCGCACGACGCCAGAGGGCAGGTGACCGGGCGGGACCTCACCGCGGCCGCCGGGGCAAGCGACGCCGCGGCAGCGGCCGGGGCTGTGGCCGAGCCTTCGAAATACGTGCCGGACCATTAGGCAGCCGCGTCATCAAGCAGCTGTGCCGTTAAGCATGTGGCCGCCGTCCCAACGGGACGGCGGCCACATGCGTGAGGTGCAACAGAAACCGGCGCTCAGCGCCGAAGGATCGCGGTAAGCCGGTGGGTGTCCTGCCGGGCGCGGCTGCGGCCCAGGTAAAGAACAGCCGCGACGGCGGCCGCAGCGCCCAGCACGATGGGCAGGACCCACGGAAGCCAGGTCAGCCCCGGCCGGTAGCCGAAGCCGGCGGCCATGAGGATGATCCAGGTGAGGGCCCCTACACCCACGGCGACGCCGGCGGGCAGGCCGGCGCCGTACTTGGCATGCCGCCTGTCATTCGCCCAGACAATAAAGCCGGCGGCGACGGTGGCGAGCACAACGATGGTCAGGGAAAGCAACGGATCTCCTCGGGATTCGCGGCAGCGCGGGCCTGGGCTAGAACTGGCCGAACCCTACGCGGCGGACCTCTTCGGCGCCGATCTCCACATAAGCCAGGGCATTTCCGGGAACAATGATCAGGCGTCCCTTGTCATCCGTCAGGCGCAGCTCGCTGCCGGCGTTGATGGCTTCGCCCACAACCTTGGCCACCGTGTCTGCGTCCTGCGCCGATTCGAGCACAATCTCGCGGCCAACATTCTGAACGCCGATCTTAATTTCCACAGGGGGCCTCCCAGCCAGTCAAAGTTCATTGGTGATGTCTTATTTGTAGTCTAGGACTCTTTGGGGAAGCGAGAGATTCCGCGCCAAGCTAAACGGTAGATGAGGTCACTGGCCACGTCGAGGTCAAGGTTACCGTCGGTTTCGAGCCAGTAGCGGGCACTGACCTGCGCCATCCCGGCGAGTCCGCGCCCCAAAAGCTCCGCCTCGAGGTGGGGGAGTTTGGTGTCGCCGGCAATGACGCGGGCAATGGCGTCCGCGAAGGTCCGGTTGAAGGTCTCCAGGCGTGAGCTGACATCCGGATCGTTGATGAGGTCCGACTCGAACACGAGCCGGTGGGCCTGGTCATCGTTGGCAATAAAGCGGAAGTAGGCGCGCATGACGGCCTTCACGCGCTCCTTGTTGTCCGTGGTGGAGTCCAATGCGCCCAGCATCAGCTCGGTCAGGGACGCAAGGTGGCTTTCCAGCAGTGCAAGGTAAAGCTCGCGTTTGGAGGGAAAGTGCTGGTACAGGACCGGTTTGCTGACATGGGCCGTTTCGGCGATCTCGTCCATCGCGGCGCCGTGGTAGCCATTGGCTACGAAGACTTCCTGCGCGGCGGAAAGGAGCTGGGCGCGCCGCTCATCGCGGGGAAGCCGGGCGGAGCGCTGGCCTGCTGGACGCGGGGAGGTTTGCGGTTCGGCGGCGGGCGGGCGTTCAGCCCGTGCTTCAGGGACCACGGTTGTCCTTCTTTCCATTGCAGTTACCTCCACTTTACTGCGGGGTAATATGACCGGGCGGTATCCCGGGGCCTACATTGAAGTATGGCTTCGACTTTCACCGCAAATATTTCAACTGTTTCGCTGGATCCGTTGGTGGAACCGGCAGGTGAGCTCACCCCTGCCGAGGTGGAACGCTACTCGCGGCACCTCATTATTCCCGAGATCGGTACCCTGGGGCAGCGGCGGCTCAAGAACGCCAGGGTCCTGGTAATCGGCGCCGGCGGGCTCGGATCGCCGGCCCTGCTGTACCTCGCCGCAGCGGGCGTCGGAACAATCGGGATCATCGATGACGACACGGTGGACCTCAGCAACCTGCAGCGCCAGGTCATCCACGGCGTGGCCGACGTCGGCAGGCCGAAGATCGAGTCGGCCCGGGATGCGATTGCCGCGCTGAACCCGTTGGTGGATGTCCGGCTCCACGACGTGCGCCTGGACGCCGCCAACGCCCTGGAGCTGTTCGCCGGGTACGACCTGATCCTTGACGGGGCGGACAACTTTGCCACGCGCTACCTGGTGAACGACGCAGCCGCCATCCTCGGCAAACCCTACGTGTGGGGTTCAATCTTCCGGTTCGACGGCCAGGTCAGCGTCTTCTGGGAGAAGCACGGGCCCACTTACCGCGACCTCTACCCTGAGGCCCCGCCAGCGGGCTCTGTGCCCTCCTGCGGCGAGGGCGGCGTCTTTGGCATGCTGTGCGCAGCCGTGGGATCGCTGATGGTGACGGAGGCAGTCAAGCTGATCACCGGCGTCGGACGTTCCCTGCTGGGCCGTGTGGCGCTCTTCGACGCCCTGGGCGGCAGCTGGCGGGAAATCCGGGTGTCCAAGGACCCCGCAGCGGAGCCCATCACTGAACTGACGGATTACGAGGCGTTCTGCGGCATCACGCCGGCAGCCCAGTCGGGCACGGAACACACCGTCACTGCCACGCAGCTGGCCACCATGCTCGCATCGCGGAAAGCGGGGCTCAAGGACTTTGAGCTCGTGGACGTCCGGGAGCCGGGCGAGTACGACATCGTGCGGATCGACGGGGCGGTCCTCATCCCGCAGGGCAGGATCATGGCCGGCGACGCCTGGGCGGAGATCCCACAGGACAAGGACATTGTCTTCCACTGCAAGTCCGGAGCGCGCTCGGCGAATGTCCTGGCGGCGGCCCGGAAGGCGGGGTACGAGCGGATCAGCCATCTCGACGGCGGCATTCTCGCCTGGGTGCGTGACGTGGAACCCCAGAAGCCCGTCTACTGACAAACCGCCTCAGCGACGCTCTCTCACTTATTGCCCTTAAATTTGCGACGCTCTCTCACTTTCTAAAAGGAAGTGAGAGAGCGTCGTCGTTTAAGCAACGTTAAGTGAGAGAGCGTCGGTGAGGGTCAGGCGCTTTCGAGGCCCCGGTGGTCCACCGGGCATTCCGCCTGGGCTGTGGGGCTAGCGGGCTGCTCCACGGTGATGCCGTAGAGGGCTTCCAGGGCCGCCACGTATTCGTCCTGCTGGCCGTTGGCCGCCAGCTCGCGGGCGCGGACCGTGGGCACGTGGAGCAGCTGCTTGACCATGCGGCGAAGCGCGAATTCCACTTCCTCGGCAGCGGCGGTGCAGCCGTGCCGTGCCCGGACTTTTTCCATTTCTGCGTCCAGGACGTTCATAGTGTGCCGACGGAGGGCAACAATCGCCGAATCCACGGAGCGGGCCTCACGTTCCTGCTCAAAGGCCTTCGCGGCGCCGTTGACGATGCCACTTGCCTGCGTCAGCGATTCGGCCTGCTCCTGTGGCGCGGCGAGGCGCACCGATTCCAGGGTGAGGAGTTCGACGCCGTCGAGCTCACCCACGGCGGGATCGAAATCATGTGTCAGTGCCAGGTCAATGGCGATCAGCGGCTGCGGGGAATTGGCGCGCACCTGGGCCAGTTCATCGGCCTCCACCCGGGTATCGGAACCGCTGCACCCGATCATGACGTCCGCGGCAGCAACCGCGGGATACAGTGTTTCGGCGTCGAGGGCGGTACCGCCACGGGTGGCGACGAATCCCTCGGCACGGCCGGAGGACGAAAAGACCGAGATGTCCGTGCAGCCCCGTTCACGCAGCAGCGCCATGGTTGCGCCGGCGTAGGCACCGGTCCCGAACACCACCACTTTTTTGGTGGTCCAGTCCTGGTTCTCGGAAAGGTCTGTTGCCAGGTCCAATGCCACCGACACGATGGACAGGCCACGCGAACCTAGCGCTGTTTGGGCGCCGACGTCCTTGGCGGTCTTGGAGGCGGCCTGGAACAGCCGCACCAGTCCGGAGCTGGCGGTGCCTTCGTGCTGGGCGGTGATCAGTGCCCGCCTGACCTGGCCCGCGATTTCCCGTTCACCGACGACGGCGGAGTCCAGTCCGGCGCTGACGGCGAAGAGGTGCTGGCTTACTTCAGGGCCGGTGCGGGTGCTGAAGGAACGGGACACAAGCGATTCGCTGAGTCCGCTGACATCGCTGATCTGGGCTACAAGGGCCGCGCGGGCGGCCTCGACGTCGTCCGGGTGCGGCGCTTCGCCGTAGATTTCGTAGCGGTTGCAGGTGGCAAGGACAACCGCACCCTTCACTGCCGGTGATCCGGAGAGAGCGGATGTGGCAATACCAGAGGAACCGTTGCTCAACTGGGCAACGGTCTCAAGATCGATGTCGGCGTGTGTAGCCACCAATGAAAAAAGAACCACAACGGATCAATCATAGCTTTTTCGTTCCTCGGTAGAACAACTACCTGCCCCGTCAAGGGCCGGAGGGGCTTGTGATTCCCGCCACGGCGGCCGCGGGGCCCCAACGGGAGACAGTCTGTCGTTATCTTTTGGCGCTGATTTTCGGCACAATCGATGGCATGACTCCTAGCCCTGCCGTCTCCGCTGCCGGCGTACTTGCCGCTGACCATCCACTGCTGGACGGCCGCACCGCGGACTCCCCGCTGATAACGGCCTACCGCGGCGGCAAGCCGTCCCGCCGTCCCGTCTGGTTCATGCGGCAGGCAGGTCGTTCACTGCCCGAATACCTCAAGGTGCGCGAGGGCATCGCCATGCTCGACTCCTGCCTCCGGCCTGAACTGGCATCCGAGATCACGCTGCAGCCGGTCCGCCGCCACGACGTCGATGCGGGGATCTTCTTCTCGGACATCGTCATTCCGCTCAAGCTTGCCGGTGTGGGCGTGGACATCGTCCCGGGCGTGGGCCCTGTCCTCGACAAGCCCGTCCGTACGGCCGCGGACGTCGCGGCGCTTCCCCAGCTGACATGGGAAGCCCTGGAACCCATCCGGGAAGCGGTCCGGCTGACGGTGGCCGAACTGGGCAAGACGCCGCTGATCGGGTTCGCCGGCGCCCCCTTCACGCTTGCGGCCTACATGGTTGAAGGCAAGCCTTCCCGCGACCACCTCGGGCCGCGCACCATGATGCACGCCGACCCGGAAACCTGGAACGCCCTGGCCAACTGGGCCGCCGACGCCTCCGGCATGTTCCTCCAGGCGCAGCTGGAAGCCGGCGCGTCCGCCGCGCAGCTGTTCGACTCCTGGGCAGGTTCGCTGGGACTGGCCGATTACACCCGGTTTGTTGCCCCGGCGTCGTCCCGCGCCCTGGACCATGTGCGGCACCTCGGCGCGCCGCTCATCCACTTCGGCACGGGAACTTCCGAGCTCCTCGTTGCCATGCGCGACGTGGGCGTCGACGTGGTGGGCGTGGACTACCGGCTGCCGCTGGATGAAGCGAACCGTCGGCTGGGCGGCACCGTTCCGTTGCAGGGAAACATCGATCCTGCCCTGCTGTCGGCGCCCTGGGACGTTCTTGAAGCGCACGTCCGCGAGGTCATCGCCGCCGGCTCCGCCGCCCCCGGGCACGTCCTCAACCTTGGCCACGGCGTGCCGCCCGAGACGGACCCGGCAGTCCTGACCCGGGTGGTTGAACTCATCCACTCCATCTCCCCGGAGTAACCGGTGGGCAGTGCGCCGCTGGACCCCGGAACCGCGCTGGTGCTGGGCGGCGGCATCTCCGGGCTGCTCTCCGCGCGGGAGCTGGCTGCCGCCGGGTACCGGGTCACCCTCCTGGAGGCCGGCAGCGGGTGGGGCGGCTGCGTGGGCAGCCATGTGGTGGCCGGCCTGACCCTGGACAGCGGTGCCGAGTCCTTTGCCACGCGGTCCAATGCCGTCTCCGGACTTGCCGCTGAACTGGGCCTGGCGGACAGCATTGTGGCTCCAAGGCCCGGCGGGGCATGGGTGCAGCTCCCCGAAGGCCCCCGTGAACTTCCCAAGACCGGGATACTCGGCATCCCGGCCAACCCCTGGGACCCGGAGGTCCGCCGGACCCTTGGCCTCCCGGGTTCCCTGCGTGCTTCCCTGGACTGGTTCCTGCCCGCTTCGGTAGGAAGCGGGCGTGACATAGTCAGCGTCGCCGCCCTCGTCAAGGCCAGGATGGGCGCCCGGGTGCTGGAACGGCTCGTAGCCCCGGTGGTGGGCGGTGTCCATTCTGCCGATCCTGCACTGCTCGACGTCGACATGGTGGCTCCCGGGCTCCGCGCCAGGCTCCGGCAGCACGGCTCCCTCGCCGCGGCCGTAGCCGCCCAGCGGCGCGGCGGGCACAAGGCGGCAGGAGTGCCGGGCGCCTCCACCTCCGGCCAACCCGCCAAAGCCGGGTCCGCCGTCGCCGGCCTGGCAGGCGGCATGCATACCCTGGTGGATGCGCTGGTTAAGGATCTCCGCGGGCGGGGTGTCACGCTCTTGGCCGACACGCCGGCCGTTTCGGTCGCCCGCTCACCAGAGGGATGGCGCGTCCAGTCCGTCGGCGGAACGTTCGACGCCGGCGTGCTGGTGGTGGCGGTGGACGGCCCCACCGCCGTCGACCTGCTGGAAGGGCCGGTCCCCGCGATTGCAGGCAAGAAGCCGGCATCAGGACCGGACATAAAGCTTGTCACCCTGGTGCTGGACAACCCCGGCCTGGACAGCCGCCCCCGCGGCACGGGTGTGCTGGTGGCACCGCAGACCCCCGGGATCGAAGCAAAGGCGCTGACCCATGCCACCGGCAAATGGCAGTGGCTGGCAGATGCAGCTGGCCCCGGAAGACATGTCCTGCGTCTCTCCTATGGCAGGGCGGACGGGGCAGGGGAACCATCCGCCGGGCCGGAGACCGATGACAGCCTCCTGGCCGCCTCCCTGCGCGATGCGGCGGCGCTGCTGGGCGTCGGCATTACCAGGGAAAGCCTGGTTGATTGGGACGTTGTCCGCTGGCGTGGGTCCCTGCCGTTTGCCGCCGTCGGCCACCGCGCACGAGTCACGGCGATCCGGGAAGCCTGCACAGCGGCCGGAAGCCTGGCCCTGGTGGGTGGTTGGGTGGCGGGCAACGGGCTGGCAGCCGTGGTGTCCGACACTCGGACACAAGTTCGGAGTCTGACGGGCTGAACGTTGTCGCTGGTCAGCGCGCCATCAGCTCTAAGCCTGCCTCTCCCGGGCGGCGGTTTGCCCTTTTGCCGGTTTTAAGTTCCCCCGCCGATCTGGTTAGGGTCGGTGACTATGGTTGACAACAGGTCCGAGCTTTCCATGTCCCGGACCGGTATCCATGGGGGAATCCGGCGCGGCTCAGCAGCTGCGGCAATCGGAGCGGTACTGGTTCTAGCCACCGGCGTTTCTGCGTCCCAAGCAGCGGAGGTGACGCCCGACCCTGGTGACCCGGCCGCACCCGTCACGCAGCAGAACAAGATCCTCCCCCTGGAAGCCTCCCTGCAGGGCCAGTCCGAGGCCGCCCGGCAGGATGCCCCCGGCCAGAACCGCGACGGGAAAGATGCCAAGGGCAAGGAATCCGGCGGCAACGGAAACGGAAAGGGAAAGCAAGCCGATCCCGGCAAGGCTCCCAGCCCCAGCCCATCCGCAAGTGCCTCCGCGATTGCAGTGCCGCCGGCGCTTCTCCCGGCGGTAACGGCCACCCTGAGTCCCTCAGCAACCGCCGCACCCACGCCCAGCACGGAGCCGTCTGGCGCGCCCACGGCCAGCGCGCCGGGTGCCGGCAAGACTCCCACCACGCCCTCTGCAACATCGGCTCCGGCGCCGTCGCGAACTGCGCCGGCCGCCTCCGCCGCCACTCCGGCCCCTGCTTCAGCGCCGGCTCCGGACGCAGGGGTTTCGGACAGCCCGGAAACCTCCGCGGCCCCCGCAGGCGCACCGGCAGCAAACCCGGCATCCCCTGCATCCCCTGCATCAGAGCCGGGCAAACTTGCGGCGGCGGCGGAGGAGCAAACCGGAATCGACGCCACGGCAGGACAAGCACCCTTTGCCGGGACGGCTGCTACGGACCGCCAGGCCGCTGCTTCACCCTTGTATTCCTCGCCCTACGCCGCGCCGCAGGCCACCGGTTGGACGCCGTACTCCACGGGCACGCCGGGCAGCACGCCGCGCAGCAATGCCCGGCTTGCTGCACAGCCGGAACCGCGCAGCGCCATGGTCTGGCTGGGCTCAGGGCTGGTTGGCGTGGCTGGTGCCGCCGGGCTGGTCCTTTTCCGCCTGCGCAACCCCTAGGCCGGCACCCGGTCGGTGCCGGCCTGCGTGCACGGTTGTGACCTTGCGCACTTCTATGATCTGTAGAACTCGTTGGTTTCGACTTGACGCGTACTACAGGGCAAACTTGTAACCATGAGCCACACTTCTGCCGAATCTGTCACTAAAACCGAAGAATCAGCCGAGCAGTTCTTCACTCTTTGGACGGTCTTCAAGCGGTCCGAGGCAGTGGTCCGCAGCGCCAATGCCGCCGCTGACTTCGAGGCCCTGCTGGAACGGCTTGCCGAAGCGGGCGTGACCCACCGCGGCAGCTACGACGTCTCGGCCATGCGCGCCGACGCCGACATTATGGTGTGGCTCCACGGCCCCAAGCCGGAAGCCCTGCAGCAGGCCATCCGCGACATCCGCCGCAGCACCCTTTTCACCGGAACCGAGATCGTCTGGTCTGCCATGGGTGTCCACCGCGAGGCTGAGTTCGCGAAGAACCACACGCCCGCATACTCCCGTGGGGTGGCACCGGCTGAATGGCTGTGCGTCTACCCGTTCGTCCGCTCCTACGAGTGGTACATCCTTCCCGAGGCCGAGCGCGGAAAGATGCTTCGCGACCACGGCCTGCTGGGCCGCGACTTCCCGCAGGTCATCTCCAACACGGTCTCCTCCTTCGCCCTGGGCGACTGGGAGTGGATCCTCGGCCTGGAAGCTCCCGAGCTTGTGGACCTGGTGGACCTGATGCGCCACCTGCGCGCCACGGAAGCACGCAACCACGTCCGCGAGGAAATCCCGTTCTACACAGGACGCCGGATCTCCGCCGAAGAGGTAGCCGAGGTCCTCGCATGAGTCCCCTTGATCCGCAGGGAACCACCGCCGTTAACCCTGTCACCGAGGCCGGCCGGATGGCCCCGAAGGATTACGACGCCGTCCTCCTCGCCTCCTTCGGCGGCCCCGAAGGGCAGGAGGACGTCATCCCGTTCCTCCGCAACGTCACCCGCGGGCGCGGGATCCCGGACGAGCGGCTCGAGGAAGTCTCGCACCACTACCGTGCCAACGGCGGTATCAGCCCCATCAACCAGCAGAACCGCGAGCTCAAGGCGGCACTCGAAGCCGAACTGGCCGCCCGGGGCATCGAACTTCCGGTGCTGTGGGGCAACCGCAACTGGGCGCCCTACATCCCGCAGACCCTGCAGGACGCGTACGACGCCGGCCACCGCCGGGTGCTGATGATCACCACCAGTGCCTACTCCTGTTACTCCAGCTGCCGCCAGTACCGCGAGGACATCGGCATGGCCCTGACCGAAACCGGCCTGGACGGACGCCTGGAGGTGGACAAGGTCCGCCAGTACTTCGACCACCCCGGCTTCGTGGAGCCGTTCGTGGAAGGCACTGCCGCCGGCCTCGCCGACGTCCGTGCCAAGCTGGCAGAAGCCGGAACCCCGGACGCGCCCATCCAGATCCTCTTCGCCACGCACTCCATCCCCACCCGGGACGCCGACGCAGCGGGCAGGTCCGAGGGCGAACCACGCGAATTCGAGGAAGGCTCGGCCTACGTGGCCCAGCACCTGGCTACCGCCGCGGCCGTCATCGGGCGGGTCCAGGAGGAATCCGGCCTGACCGCACCCTGGTCCCTGGTGTACCAGTCCCGCTCCGGCGCCCCGCACGTGCCGTGGCTTGAGCCTGACATCAACGACGCCATCGAGGAGCTGGCCGGCCAGGGCACCAAGGGCATCGTCATCGTGCCGCTGGGCTTCGTCAGCGACCACATGGAAGTTGTCTGGGACCTGGATACGGAGGCCCTGGAAACCTGCGCCAACCTGGGCCTGGCCGCCACCCGCGTCCCAACGCCCGGAACGCACCGCAAATTCGTCAACGGCCTGGTGGACCTGATCTCCGAACGCACTGCGGCCAACAACATCAGCGACCGCCCCGCGGTGACGGACCTGGGCCCCTGGTACGACGTATGCCGGCCCGGGTGCTGCGCGAACTTCCGCGGCGAAAAGCCCACCATCGCCGGGGCGGATACGACGGTCGGCACGGGCCATGACCCCTATCCCGCGGCAGCAGGCCGGGACGCAACCCAGGGAGCAGCACAGCAGTGACCGTCCGGATCGGAACCCGCGCCAGCAAGCTGGCCCTGACCCAGACGCAGCAGACCGCGGACCAGCTCGCCGCCGTCGGAGGCTTCCCCGTGGAGCTCGTCCACATCAGGACCGACGGCGACGTCCTTACAGGATCGCTGTCGCAAATGGGCGGCACCGGCGTTTTCGTGGCCGCCCTGCGCGACGCGCTGCTCCGGAACGAGTGTGACGTCGCCGTCCATTCCCTGAAGGACCTGCCCACCGGGGCGGCAGTGGGTCTTAGCCTTGCGGCGACGCCGCGGCGCGTGGATGTCCGTGACGTCCTCTGCGCACGGGACGGGCTGAAGCTCGCCGATCTACCCGCCGGTGCCACGGTGGGGACGGGTTCGCCCCGCCGCGCCGCCCAGCTCCGCGCGGCCCGGCCCGATCTGGAAATCCTGGACATCCGCGGCAATGTTGATACCCGCCTCGGCAGGGTCCCCGGGCTCCCCGGCAACACCACGGACCAGGTTGTTCCGGGAAAGTCCTGCGACCTTGACGCCGTTGTGCTGGCGGCAGCCGGCCTGGAGCGCATCAACAGGCTGGACGCCGTCAGCGAATACCTGGAGACGGACGTTATGCTCCCCGCCGCCGGACAGGGTTCCCTGGCGATCGAATGCCGCACCGCCGATGCACCTCCTAGGCCCGGTTCAACCGAAGGATCCCGGCGGGTGCTGGCCCAGGCGCTGGCGGCACTCGATGACCCGGACACCCGGCTCGCCGTCACCGCGGAGCGGGCCCTGCTGGCCCGGCTTGAGGCCGGGTGCGCGGCTCCGGTGGGCGCCTACGCCTACCGCAAGGGCAGCATGCTTCACCTGGAAGCCGTGGTGTGTGCCGTGGACGGCACAGCTTCGGTCCGGGACACGCGCGCGACTGACGGGCTGACCGAAGTGGGGGCCACCCTGCTGGGCATCGAACTGGCCGAAGTCCTCCTTGCCGGCGGGGCCGCCGACATCGCAGACCTGCAGGCTTCCTGACCTGGCCATGGGATCGCCTTCCCGTGCATCCGGTCCGGACCAACCGCTCAGCGGAGCCCGGGTCCTGGTCACGCGCAGCCCCGAACGCTCGCTCTCGCTCGTGGCTGCACTGGAGGAGGCCGGAGCCAGCGCCGTCCTCCTGCCGCTCATCGACTTCGAACGGGCGGCAGACCAGCATTCCCTTGACGTAGCCTGCGATGCCCTGGGCGCCGGCGCCTTCGACTGGCTGGTGGTCACGAGTGCCACCACAGTCCATGTGCTGCTGGCCAAGGCGCAGGACCGCGGCGTGGTGCTCAACCAGTGGATCCCTGCCGGCACCCGTATCGCTGCCATCGGTCCGGCGACGCGCGGGCTGCTGGAAGCGAACGGGTTAGTTGTCCACCTGGCGCCTTCGGGCGAGCAGTCCGCCGCCGGGTTGCTCGAGGTGTGGCCGGGCGGAGGCAGGGTCCTGCTGCCGCAGGCCGACATCGCTGCACCCCGGCTGGCCGAAGGCCTGCTCGCGGCGGGCAGCAACGTTACTGTGGTCACCGCCTACCGGACCGTCGAATACCCGGCGTCAGCGGAGCGCAGGCTCGCCCTCCCGGTGGAAGACGGGGGACCGGGCCAGGCGCCGCCGTCGTACTCGCTGCTGTCACCGGCCGCTGCCGCTGCCGGGATCGCGGACGGAAGCATCCATGCGGTCGTCGCAGCCTCGCCCAGCGCGGTGCGGCGCATCGCTGACCTCACACCGCTGCACCGCTGCCGCCTTGTGGTGATTGGGCGTTCGACGGCGGAGCAGGCGGCCGCGCTTGGCCTGCCGGTGGCCGCGGTGGCGGCTGAGCCCACGCCGGAAGGCCTTGTTGCCGCCGTCGAAGCCGCCCTTGGGCACCAACCTGAAACAACGTGAAGGACAGGACATGACATTTCCCAGCCAACGCCCCCGCCGCCTCCGCACCACGCCTGCCATGCGCCGGCTGACCACTGAAACACGCCTGGCGCCGGCCGAGCTCATCCTTCCGGCCTTCATCAGGGAGGGGCTGACCGAACCCAATCCCATCACGTCCATGCCGGGCGTTGTCCAGCACACCACAGACACCCTCAAGCGTGCCGCCGCCGAGGCTGTTGAGCTGGGACTCGGCGGGATCATGCTCTTCGGCATCCCCGAAACCCGCGATGCCGAGGGCTCGGCCTCCCTGGACCCGGAGGGTGTGCTGAACAAGGCCATCCGGGACGTCCGGGTCGAGGTGGGTGATGATCTGGTGATCATGAGCGACGTGTGCCTGGACGAGTTCACGGACCATGGCCACTGCGGCGTGCTCGACGACGACGGGTACGTGGACAACGACCGGACCGTGGAAATCTACGCCCGGATGGCCGTGGCGCAGGCCGATGCCGGAGCCCACATGCTGGGCCCTTCCGGAATGATGGACGGACAGATCGCCGCGATCCGTGCCGCCCTTGACGAAGCCGGCCACATCAACACCTCAGTCATTGCCTATGCCGCGAAGTACGCGTCCGCTTTCTACGGCCCGTTCCGGGAGGCGGTGGATTCGCAGCTGAAAGGTGACCGCCGGACGTACCAGATGGACGCCGGCAACCGCACCGAGGCCCTGCGTGAGGTGGAACTCGACCTGGCGGAGGGCGCCGACATCGTGATGGTGAAGCCGGCCATGAGCTACCTGGACATCGTGGCCGACGTCGCCGCGATGAGCCCCGTGCCGGTAGCCGCGTATCAGATCTCCGGCGAGTACGCCATGATCGAAGCGGCCGCGGCCAACGGCTGGATCGACCGGCGGGCGGCCATCACCGAGTCCGTGCTGGGAATCCGCCGGGCCGGTGCCCGCATGGTGCTGACGTACTGGGCGGCCGAACTGGCCGGCTGGCTCAAGGAATCCCGGTGAGCGAGGCCGTTTCCTCCGGATTCACCACTTCGCTCGGACCCGATGGGCAGAACCCGACCGCGCCCGTGGGCGATGACCGGATCCTGCTCGGCCTCAACACGTTCGGCGACGTCGGCGAGAAGCCCGACGGCAGCCCGCTGCCGCATGCGCAAGTCCTGCGGCAGCTGCTGGAACAGGCAGAGCTGGCAGACGCCGTCGGACTCCACGCATTTGGCGTGGGGGAGCACCACCGCAAGGACTTCGCGGTGTCCGCCCCGGAAGTCTTCCTGGCGGCGGCAGCCGCCCGCACGCAGCAGATCCGGCTCGGCTCCGCGGTCACGGTCCTCAGCTCGGATGATCCCATCCGCGTGTTCCAGCGGTTCTCCACGGTGGACGCCATCTCGAATGGCCGGGCGGAGGTGATGCTGGGCCGCGGGTCCTTCGTTGAATCCTTCCCGCTCTTTGGATTGGAACTGGCCGACTACGAACTCCTGTTCGAGGAGAAGCTGGAACTGTTCAGCAAGGTGCGGTCGCAGAAGCCTGTGCACTGGGAAGGCCGCACCCGGCCGGCCCTGCACGGCCTCAGCGTCTACCCGCCCCTGGAACACCATCTGCTGCCCACCTGGATCGGGGTTGGTGGAACACCCGAATCGGTTCTTCGCTGCGCGCAGTACGGCTATCCGATCATCTTCGCCATCATCGGCGGCCAGCCGCGGGCCTTCCGGCCGCTGGCTGACCTCTACCGCGAAGCCATGTCCAAGTACGGGCACCCGATGCAGCAGATGGCCACGCATTCGCCGGGGCACGTTGCCCCCACCGACGAAGAGGCCAGGGAGGAATTCTTTCCGCACTGGCTGACGCTGCGGAACAGGATCGGAGCCGAACGTGGCTGGGGTCCCGCCGGACGGTCCGAGTTCGACGCGATGTGCGCTCCCGAGGGTGCCCTTTACGTCGGGTCACCGGAGACTGTGGCCCGGAAAATCGTCCTGCTGAAGCAGAACCTTGGGGTGGACCGCTTCGACCTGAAGTACAGCAGCGGGCCGTTGCCGCACGGGGCGATGATGCGGTCCATTGAGCTCCTGGGCACGGCAGTGGCGCCCAGGGTGGCTGAACTGCTCGGCAGCTGACGCGCCGGCTAACTGAGAGAATAGGAACCATGACTTCCAGCAATCCTCGCAACGAGGCACTCTTCGACCGCGCCCGCCAGCTGATGCCGGGCGGCGTCAACTCACCGGTCCGCGCCTTCGGATCCGTGGGCGGGACCCCGCGCTTCATGGTCGCCGCCAAAGGGCCGTACCTGACGGACGCCGACGGCAAGGAATACGTGGACCTGGTGTGCTCCTGGGGCCCCGCCCTGCTGGGCCACGCGCACCCGGCCGTGCTGGATGCCGTTCACGCCGCCGTGGACCGCGGGCTGTCCTTCGGCGCATCCACCCCGGATGAGGCCAACCTGGCCGCCATTGTCCAGGAACGCGTGCCCGCCGTCGAACGTCTCCGCATGGTGTCCACCGGCACCGAAGCCACCATGACCGCCGTCCGCCTGGCCCGCGGCGTCACCGGCCGCAACCTGATCGTCAAGTTCGCCGGCTGCTACCACGGGCACCTTGACAGCCTCCTGGCATCGGCGGGCTCGGGCGTGGCAACGCTCGCCCTTCCCGGCTCGGCCGGTGTCACCGAAGCCACCACGGCCGAGACCCTGGTGCTGCCGTACAACGACCTCGCGGCGGTCAAGGAAGCCTTTGCCACCCACGGGCAGAACATCGCGGCCGTCATCACCGAGGCCGCCCCGGCCAACATGGGCGTGGTCACTCCTGAGGAAGGCTTCAATCTGGGGCTGTCGCGCATCACCCGCGAGCACGGCGCGCTGCTCATCGTGGACGAGGTCCTGACCGGCTTCCGCACCGGCTACTCCGGGTATTGGGGCCTCACCGGCGGAGCGCCGGACGCCGCCGAACCCTGGACCCCGGACCTGCTCACCTTCGGCAAGGTCATCGGCGGCGGAATGCCGACGGCGGCCCTCGGCGGGCGTGCCGACGTTATGGACCACCTGGCGCCCACCGGTCCGGTCTATCAGGCCGGCACCCTGTCGGGTAACCCTGTGGCGATGGCGGCGGGCGTGGCCACCCTGACCCACGCCACCCGGGACGTGTACTCGTTCATCGACGTCCGCTCCCTGGAGCTCTCCTCAGCCGTGTCCACCGCCCTTGACGCAGCAGGGGTGGACCACTCCATCCAGTTCGCCGGGAACCTGTTCTCCGTGGCCTTCGGTACGTCGGCCCACGGCGTCCACAATTACGCCGACGCCCAGGCGCAGGAGACCTTCCGCTACGCACCGTTCTTCCACTCGATGCTGGAATCGGGCGTCTACCTGCCGCCGTCGGTCTTCGAAGCCTGGTTCCTCTCGGCAGCGCACGACGACGCCGCCATGAACCGGATCTACGACGCCCTACCGGCAGCAGCAAAGGCCGCGGCGGCCGCCCAGGGCTAGTCCCGCCGTCGACGGTTAACTCCCCGCGAGATGGCAGTTAACGGCAATCCCGGCGCGCGGAACTGCCGTTAAGTGCAATCTCGCCGCCGACAAAGAAATCCCCGGTTGCGGCGCAACCGGGGATTTCTTTTATGCTGCAGGCGTTACAGGACGTCCGAGAGGAAGCCCTTGAGCCGGTCCGTGCGGGGCGCGGTGAAGAGCTGTTCCGGAGGCCCGGACTCCACCACAACACCTGCATCCATGAACGTCACGATGTCCGACACGTTGCGGGAGAAGCCCATCTCGTGGGTGACCACCACCATGGTCATGCCGCCCTTCGCAAGGTCCGTCATCAGCGCCAGGACACCCTTCACCAGCTCAGGGTCCAGGGCCGAGGTGGCCTCGTCGAAGAACATGACTTCCGGCTTCATGGCCAGCGCGCGGGCAATCGCGACGCGCTGCTGCTGGCCGCCGGAGAGGTTGGCCGGGCGGGCGTCAGCCTTGTGCTTCAGGCCCACCAGGTCCAGCTGCTCAAGGGCTTCGGCGCGCGCCTGGTCCGCGGGCAGCTTCCGGAGCTTGCGGAGCGCCAGCGAAACGTTCTCCACCACGGTCTTGTGCGGGAACAGGTTGAACTGCTGGAACACCATGCCGATCCGCTGCCGGAGCTCGTCCGGGTTGTCCTTTAGGACCGAACGGCCATCCAGCAGGATGTCGCCCTGGTCCGGCTCGATCAGCCGGTTCATGACCCGCAGCAGCGTGGATTTACCTGACCCGGAGGGGCCGATCACCGATGCCGTGGTGCCCTTCTCCACGTGCAGGTCAATGCCGCGGAGAACATGGTTGTGGCCGAATGAGAGGTGCAGGTTCTTGCCGGTCAGGGTTCCGGAAGCGAACTCCGTCATGCCTGTGCCCCCTTGCCGATAGGTGCTGCCAGCTCATCCGGTTCCTTCTTCTCCGGCTTGCCGGTCCGCAGCCGGTGGTCGATGAAGTTCACGAAGTGGGTGAGCGGGACGGTCAGGATCAGGTACAGCACACCGGCCGCAACCAGCGGTGAAAGGTTTCCCGTGTTAGCCATGGCGTCATTTCCGATCCGGAAGATTTCCCGGTCGGAGGCGGCCAGGCCCAGCATAAACACCAGCGAGGAATCCTTCAGCAGCGAGATGAACTGATTCACCAGGGCCGGAAGGACCCGGCGGATGCCCTGCGGCACCACCACCAGCCGCATGGAGCTGCCGTAGCTGAATCCGAGCGCCCTGGAGGCCTCCAACTGTCCCTTTTCAACACTCTGGATGCCGGACCGGAAGATCTCGCCGATGTAGGCGGCTGCGATCAGGGTCAGGGCCAGGATGCCCAGCGGATAAGGGTTCCGCGAACCCGTGATCTCACGGGCGATCGGGCTCAGTCCGATGCCGATCACCAGGATGACGAGGATGGCCGGGAGGCCGCGGAAAATATCGGTGTAGATACGTGCCACCCACCGGGCTCCCGCGTTGCGGGAGATCCCCATCATGGCCAGCAGCAGCCCCAGCAGGGAACCGAGAACGCCGGAGGCCACAGCCAGAATCAGGGTGTTGGGCAGACCCACCATGAGCAGGGCGGGAATGACTTTCGCCATTTCCTCCCAGTTGAAGAAGGTGTCAGCAAGCTGGTCCAGGAGATCCATGAACGTCCCGGCTCAATCAGCTCTGGGGAACCGTGGCGGCCTTGCTGCCCGGCTTCCAGTCAGTCGGCATTTCGCGGTCCGGGTACCACTCCTTGGTCAGCTTGGACCAGGTCCCGTCTTCAACAACGGCGTCAAGGCCCGAATTCAGCGCATCAATCAGGGGCTGGTTGTCCTTGGCCACAGCGTAGGCAGTGAAGTTCTCGGTATTGATCTTGGACTCGACGATGGCGGTGCCGTCGCCTTCCTTGACCTGGCCCTCAGCCTGCTGGGAAGGTGCCACCCAGGCATCCACCTGGCCGTTGCGGACGTTGGCGTACACGGTGGCGTAATCCGGGAAGCGGATCGGTTCCATGTTCAGCGTGTTGGTGACGTAGTCGTCCTGGACCGTGCCCTGGACAACGCCGATGCGCAGATCCTCCGTCAGGTCGTCAAAACTCTTGACGTCGCCGTCGGTCTTGGCCACAACGGCCATGAAGCCGAAGTCGTAGCCGTTGGTGAAGCCGACATTCTGGCGGCGGGCTTCGGTGGTGGAGATGGAGGAGGACCCGACGTCAAACTGCCGGGTGGAAACCTGGGAGAGCAGGGCGGAGAAGTCGGTGGCAACGAATTCGACCTCGAGGCCGAGCTTGCCGGCAATAGCGCGCAGCAGTTCGTTGTCGTAGCCCGTGAACTTGCCGGAGGGATCAATGAAGATGTTCGGGGGTGCATCCGAGAGGGTGCCCACCTCGAGCTTGCCTTCGGTGTTCAGGCCGAGCTTGGTCTTGTCGATCTGGTCGATCGGGGTGACGTCGTCAGTGGTGTACTTGTCCAGCGTCTGCTGGTCGCTGCCGGCGAGGGCGTCAGTCGGGGTACCGCTGGGCTGCGAGGATCCTGAGCCGCAGGCTGCCAGGGAAACAGCGAGGGCGAGTGCAACGGGCGCGGTAGTGAGCCACTTCATCGCTTTGATTTTCATCAGGTTGTCACTTTCATTGAGTCATAAGTCAACCGGGCCGCAAGGCTGCGCTGGTGGCGCCTGGCACCTGCCCGGTGCTGGTCAAGCACGTCCAGGGCAGGGGTGACCGCAAAACTTTATTCTCTCACTTCCACGCTTCAGTGCGGCGGGCTGAATAAGGAAGAGCTGTTCTCCGCCAAGGCCGAAGAATATTCCGCTGTGGCACATTGGCGGCGTCCGGAGCACCGGATTCAGGCGCAGGGAGCGAATAGCCGACGTCACGAGCGTGTACCGGCGGGGCGGTGCGGGACATGTGACTTGCCTCGCACCATGGGCGGTGGGCCGCCTAGAAGCCGCCGATGCTGGCGTCCTGGGGAGGAAGGACCGGCCAGTCACCTTCGATCACAGCGGCCGGCTTGGTCTTGCGGAGGTAGCCCTGGAAGTCTGCTGCCTGGCTGACGGCCCAGTCCACCTGCAGTTGGTGAAGCTGGCTGGCGGGCATCATCAGCTTGGGAAACTTGCCCGCCATGGCGTCCAGGACCTTCAGCGTGGCCAGGGCATCAGCCGCCGAGGTGTGCGCGTTGTCCAGGACTACCCCGTACTCCTCGCACAGCGCCGTCAGGGTCCGCTTGCCCTTGCGGTAGCGGTCAACCTGCTTGTTCATGATGTACGGGTCCAGGACGGGGAACCGGGTGAGCTGGGGCACGCCATACCGGGCGGACTCCGCGGCCAGCACCGTGAAGTCGTAGCTGGCGTTGAAGGCGATGACCGGGACGCCGGCGTCGAAAAGATCCTGCAGGACAGCTGCCAGTTCCCTGGTGACCTCGTGGGCAGGCCGCCCGTCCCGCCGGGCCTGTTCGGTGGTGATCCCGTGCACATCGCTGGCCTCGGTGGGTATCTCGACGCCCGGGTCCGCCAGCCACTCATGCTCGTCGATGACGTCTCCCTTGTGGTCCACAACGGTCACCGAGGCCGTGACAATCCGCGCGGCACGCGAATTGCGTCCGGTGGTTTCGAGGTCGAAAGCTGCTCGGGGGAGGGTGTTCCAGGTGCTCATGTTTCAACGCTAACGGGCACCTCCGACAATTCCCGGGAGCGCCACTGCGGCTAGATTGGATCAATGCGGATTGAGTACGTGGAGGCGGTGCTGGCGGTAGTGGAGCTGGTACCGCCGGGGTCCGCTGTCTCGTACGGGGATGTCTCCGAACTGCTCGGCTCGGGTGGACCCCGCCAGGTGGGCTCGGTCATGAGCCATTACGGAAGCGGCGTTCCCTGGTGGCGGGTCCTCAAAGCGAGCGGACATGCCCCCGAAGGGCACGAGTCCGAAGCCCTGCGGCATTACCTTGAAGAAGGAACCCCGCTAGCCGGTGCCCACGAATCGTTCCTGCGTACCGGGGAAGGCCGCTGGCGGGTGGATCTTCCGGCCGCCCGGTGGACGCCAACCGACCCGGAGTTTGACCGAATGGACGCCATTGCTGAACAACTGGAGCGGCGGCTTCATCGATTGTCAGTGGCTGATGATGGAATGTCGGTGTGACAGTAACTCTTCCCTTCACGGAACCACGCGACGAGCAACGGCAAAGCCTGGAGTCCGGCCACGCCGTGGCTTCGGGCACCGCCAACGCCGTCCAGGACCGGGCCCCTTCGGCGGCCTCCCTGCGCCTGCTGCCGCCGCGCCACCTGCACGCCGCGGCGCCGTCACTGACGTCCGATCAGCAGGCGGCAGTTGATGTTCCCCAGGGGGCCGGGCCCGTGCTGGTCCCCGGGGCGCCGGGGACGGGCAAGACCACGGTCCTGATCGAGGCTGCCGTCAAGCGCGTCCTGCGGGACGGCGTCGATCCCGAACGGATGCTGATTCTGGCGCCGAGCCGTCTGGCGGCGGATTTCCTGCGGGACCGTTTCACAGCCCGGCTGGACAGGAGCCTCAGCACCACGCCGGCGCGGACCTGGGCCTCGTACGCCTTTGACGTGATTCGGCGCGCCAAGGCCGAGGGCGTCATCCCGCTGTCCAGGCCGCCGCGCCTCCTGTCCGGCCCCGAGCAGGACCTCATCATTAAGGAACTCCTGGAAGGCCACCGCCTGCCCGGACTCGAACTGCCCTGGCCCCGCGACCTGGACGGCGCGCTGGAAACCCGGGGGTTCCGCCACGAGGTGCGGCAACTTTTCGACCGGATCATCGAGTCCGGGCGGACTGCGGGGGACCTGGAGCAGCTCGGCCGGGAGTGCGGCAGGCCTGACTGGGTTGCCGCCGCTGCCCTCTACAGCGAGTACCGGGACGTCCTGGACCTGCGGATGCCGGAGGCGTTCGATCCCGCCGGCATCATCACCGCGGCTCGCCAGATCTTCCAGGATGTTCCTGAATTCCTGGCTGCAGAACGCGCACGGCTGCAACTGATCCTGGTGGATGACATCCAGGAGGCAAACCCGGCAGTATTCGAGCTGCTGGCAGATATCGCCGGGGGGCGGGACTGCTTCGTGGCGTTCTCACCTGACACCGTGGTTCAGGGCTTTCGCGGGGCACGGCCGGACCTGGTGGCTGAGCTGCCCCGGCTGCTGTCACCGGAGGCTCTGGTCCTGGAGCGCCCGCTGTCGCATTCCCACCGGCTGGCTCCCGCCTTGGCCGGTGCATGGCTCGACGTTGCCGGGCGGATCTCGCAGCGGGCCGGCGGCCAGCTGGCGCGGCGGCTCCACCATCCGGAGGGAAACGTGCCGCAAGGGTCGGTTGAGGCGCACCTGGTTCCGTCGGCCGTGCACGAGCTGCGCTACGTGGCCCAGCGGATCCTCGACCAGCACATCAACCACGGCCGTAATTTGACGGATATGGCGGTGATTGTGCGCAACGGCGGGCAGGTCAGCGAACTGCAGCGCTACCTTTCCGGGCAGGGGATCCCGGTAAGGGTGCCGGTGGCGGAATCCGCCGTCCGGGACGAGGTTGCCGTTCGCCCGCTCCTGGACGCATTTGCGGTCGCCCTTGACTCCACGCTCTTGACTCCAGAGGCCGCGGTATCCCTCCTCACGTCACGCATCGGTGGTGCCACCTCGATTGAACTGCGCCGCCTCAGGCAGTCGCTGCGCCGGGAAGAGCTTTTGGGCGGCGGCGGGCGCGCCAGCGATTCGCTCCTCGTCGAAGCGCTTCTGCAGCCCGGTGCCCTCGCCACCCTCGGCATCGAGGGGCGCGCCGCCCGCCGCACCGCCCGGATGATCCAGGCCGGCCGGGAAGCAGCGAGCCAGCCAGGCGCCAACGCCGAGTCTGTGCTCTGGGCGCTGTGGAGCGCCACCGGTCTCGCCGACGCCTGGACGGAAACCGCACTGACCGGCGGCCCGCACGGTGCCAGGGCCGACCATGACCTCGACGCGATGATGGCACTGTTCCACACCGCGGAGCGTTACGTGGACCAAATGCCAGGCGCCGGGCCTGAGCAGTTCCTGGAGTACCTGTTGAACCAGGAACTGCCCATGGATACCCTTGCCGCGCGGGCCCAGGTTGACGATGCCGTGGAGCTGATGACCCCCGCCAGCGCAGCCGGACGGGAGTGGCCTGTGGTCATTGTCGCCGGCCTCCAGGAGGGAGTATGGCCCAACACCCGGCTTCGCGGTGAGCTCCTGGGCAGCACCCTCTACGCCGACGCCGTGGAGCATGGTGTCCAGTACGCGCTCCAACGCGATCCCCTGAGCCGGCTCCGCGACATCCGCTACGACGAACTCCGGAGCTTTTCCACCGCGGTGTCACGGTCCCGGGAGCTGCTGATCTGCACCGCCGTCTCATCCGAGGACGACCAGCCCTCGTCGTTCCTTGATTACATCGCCCCCTTGGAGCGGGACCAGGAAAGCAGGGCTTTTACTACGGTGGAACGCCCCATGACGCTGCGGGCCCTCGTTGCCGAACTCCGCCAACATGCACAATTGGACGGAAGCGGGGCGGCACAGGCCCATGAGGCGGCGAGGGTGCTTGCCCATCTCGCGGCCGCCGAGCCGCCGGTTCCCGGTGCCCACCCTGCCAGCTGGTGGGGGCTCGCTCCGCTCACGTCCGACGCACCCGTGGTGCCGCCCGGCGGAAGTGTGTCCGTGTCGCCGTCGAAGGTCGAAACCGTACAAAAGTCGCCGCTGGACTGGTTTGTGCAGGCAGCAGGCGGCGAAGCGGCGACGGACTTTGCCCGCAGTTTGGGAACACTGGTCCATGCCATCGCCCAGGAGATGCCGGATGCGTCCGGCACGGAGTACGTTGCGGAACTGGTCCGCCGCTGGCCCACCTTGGGCATGAAGGACAACTGGGAGGGCAGGCTTGATTTCCAGCGCGCCGAATCGATGGTGCGCAAGCTCGCGCAGTACCTTGTGGTGATGAGGAGCGAGGGTCGCAGCCTCGTGGGAGTGGAACAGGATTTCGAGGTGCCCCTCGGCGAAGTGACGGTGGAGGATGGCCTGCCGCGGGAAGCCATCCTCCGCGGCCAGGTGGACCGCCTGGAGATCGACGGCGAAGGCAGGCTGGTCATCGTGGACCTCAAGACAGGAAAACGGCAGCCGGGCAAAAGTGAGCTGTCCAGGCACCCCCAGCTTGGCGCGTACCAGGCGGCAGTCCTGGCGGGTGGCTTCACGGGCAGCGGAAACAGCCAGGATGCCGGCCTTCCCGGCGGAGCAGTGCTGGCCCAGCTCGGAACAGGCGCGAAAAGCCCGGCAATCCAGCAGCAGGACGCGCTTGATCCGCAGGAAAACTGGGCCCTGGACATGGTGAAGGACGCAGCACAAGTGATGGGTGGCAGTGGGTTTGAAGCACGGCATGATCCGGCTAAGGGAAGCCATGGCGGCCATGGCTGCAAACTTCCCGAAGTGTGCCCGTTGTGCGCGCGCGGAAGGCAAGTGACTGAATGAGCCAGGACCTCCACGTGCTTCAAGACCTCGAATTGCCGCCCGTTGCGGCGCTTCCCGGCGGGCCCTTACAGCCGCCGGAGGTACGGTTCAGCCCCGAGGGGCTGTCCGGGCTGCTCGGCGAAAAGAACGTGCCCACCCCCGAACAGTCCGCCATCATCTCCTCACCGCTGTCTCCGCGGCTGGTCATTGCCGGGGCCGGGTCGGGAAAGACCGCCACCATGGCGGACCGGGTGGTCTGGCTCGTCGCCAACGGCTGGGTCCGGCCCGAAGAAGTCCTCGGGGTGACCTTCACGCGGAAGGCGGCCGGCGAACTGGCGTCCAGGATCCGGGCAAAGCTGGTGGCCCTGCAGCGGCTGGTTTCCGCGGACACCGCAAACAAGGTTTTCCCGAAGGGCCTGCTCAGCAACGACGCACTGGAACCGAAGGTGTCCACATACCACTCATTCGCCAGCGGCATCGTGTCAGACTACGGGCTGCGCCTGGGGGTGGAACGCGATGTTGTCCTCCTCGGCGGCGCGCAGGCGTGGCAGCTCGCCAGCGAGGTCGTGGAAGCATACGACGGCGAGTACGCGCACTTCCGTGCCGCCAAGTCCACCCTGGTGAAGGCAGTCATCCAGCTTGCCGGCGAATGTGCCGAGCACCTCCAGGAGCCGGAGGACGTCGAAGCCTGGCTGATGGCACGGCTCTCGGACTTTGAAGCGCTGCCCTACCTGGCCGACAAGAAAAAGAACCCTCCGCAGGCAGCGGCCGAGCTCGCCGGCATGCTCCGGACCAGGGCCAGCGTGGCGGACATGGTCGGCAGGTATGCGGGGGCCAAGCGGGCCCGCGGCGCGCTTGATTTTGGTGATCTGGTGGCACTTGCAGCCAAAGTCTCCCGGGACGTTCCACTGGCTGCCCAGATGGAGAGGCAGCGCTACAAGGTGGTGCTGCTCGATGAGTTCCAGGACACGTCCCACGCCCAGCTGGTCCTGTTCTCGCGCCTGTTCGGCGGCGGACATGCAGTCACGGCCGTCGGCGACCCCAATCAGTCCATCTACGGCTTCCGCGGGGCCTCAGCTGGTCAGCTGTTCCACTTCGTCCGCGAATTCCCGGTCCGCAACGGGCCGGCGGCAGAGCCCGGAAGCTGGGCACCTGCACCCACGTCCTACCTGACCACCGCCTGGCGGAACGGACGGTCAATCCTGGCGGCGGCCAACGTCATGTCGGATTCTCTCAGTAAGGCCGAGGCCCACCGGGGACCGGCAGGTGGCGGGGGAGCTGCCCGCGCGGAGGTGCCGCCGCTGCAACCCAGCCCGCATGCCGTCCAGGGCGCCGTTGTCCTCGGCCGCTTCGGCAGCGATGCCGAGGAAGCCTCCGCTCTCGCGGACGATGTCCTGAAGTATCAGGTGACGGACTTCGAGCTGAAGCCCGACGGCTCTCCGGTGCCGCCGGCCATCGCCGTCCTGTGCCGCCGGCGGGCACAGATGGAAACCATACGTCGCCAGTTTGAGGCACGCGGCATCGCCTACGAGATCGTGGGCCTGGGCGGCCTCCTGGATACCCCGGAAGTGGTTGACCTCGTTGCCACCCTCCGTGTCCTGGCCGACCCCGGGCGCTCGGACGCGCTCATGCGGCTGCTGGCGGGGGCCAGGTGGCGGATAGGACCCGCTGACCTGATGGCGTTGCGGGACTGGTCCAGCCAGCTGGCACGCAGGCGCGGACATGCCCCGGACAGATCCGGTGACGGGGAGACCGCCGCCGAGCCGGCGGAAGCGGATGCGACGGTCCTCGAGGGAGACCTCACTGACGGCGCGAGCCTGGTGGAGGCGTTGGACTGGCTGCCCCGGGAGGAATGGACATCCTCCAGCGGCAGGTCCCTCAGCGCCGAAGCCCGCAGCCGGCTGCTCCGGCTTTCGGCAGAGTTGCAGCACTTGCGTGGCTACCTAGGGGATAACCTCACAACCCTCCTGGGGGAAGTGGAAAGGGCCATGCTCCTGGATATCGAGGTCGCAGCCCGTCCCGGCGTCAGCATCCACCAGGCCCGCCGCAACCTTGACGCCTTCCAGGACGCCGCGGCGGGGTTCCTTCGGTCGTCACAACGAGTGGACATCCTCGCCTTCCTGGCGTGGCTGGAAGCCGCCGCGACGGAAGAGAACGGCCTTGAGGCGCCTCCCAGCGACGTGAACCGGGAAGCGGTCCAACTCCTTACCGTCCATGCGTCCAAGGGCCTGGAATGGGATGTCGTCTTTGTCCCGGGATTGAACGCCGGCGCGTTTCCCACGGACAAGGACTCCCGCTGGAGCAGCGGGGCGGCGGCATTGCCGTGGCCACTGCGCGGAGACCGTGCGGACCTGCCGCAGTGGGATCTGGACCAACCTGACCAAAAAGGCTGGCTGGACGCCGAGAAAGACTTCAAAGCAGCCGTCCAGACCCACGCGGAATCCGAGGAGCGCCGGCTCGCCTACGTTGCCTACACCAGGGCAAAACATGTCCTGTGGGTGTCCAGCGCGGCGTGGGTCGGTTCCCGGGCGGGACGCGCGGAGATGTCGCCGTTCCTTACCGAACTGGAAGCGCTTCTCAGCACCGATGGCGTATCGCCTGCCCGGGCCACAATCCATCCCCGGTCACTGGAAGAAGCCCAGTTGCCGGAGAACAGCCCGCTCACCGCCGAAACGGAGGTCGCCGGCTGGCCATATGATCCTCTGGAGGGTCCGGTGGACCCCCGGACAGGGGAACGGCTCCGCCTTGCCCGCGGGCGCAGGAACACCATGGAAATGGCCGCTGCCCGCGTGCTTGCCGCCCTCGAGTCCGCTACCGGTGATCTGCAGCCCGCGTTCCCGGCAGCAGGACGCAAACCTGTGCCTGGCGACGCCACGGGGTTGACGGGAACCGCGGCCGGATGGGCCCGGGAAGCGGCCCTGCTGCTGGAACGGCGGGCCCGGAGGTCCAACGGCCAGGACGTCCACCTGCCCAGCCACATTTCCGCTTCAACCCTGGTGGACCTGGGCCAGGACCCGGCAGACGTCCTTGCCCGGCTCCGCCGGCCCGTCCCGCGGGAACCCGGAATGTCAGCGCGGAAGGGAACCGCATTCCACGCCTGGGTGGAGGAATACTTCGGTACAGCCGGCATGCTCGACCTCGGGGAAGCCCCCGGCTCGGACGACCACATCGACGCCGCCTACGACCTCGATTCCATGGTTGCCACTTTCCGGGCATCACCATGGGCTGAGCGGTCACCGGCCTTCGTGGAGGTGCCGGTGGAGACCCGGGTTGGGGAAGTGGTGGTCCGCGGACGCATCGATGCTGTCTTCCAGGACGCTGACGGCCGCTGGGACCTGGTGGACTGGAAGACCGGGCGGCGGCCCTCCGGTGCCCAGCTGAGGGCACGGTCGGTGCAGCTCGCCGTGTACCGGCTGGCCTGGGCACGGCTGAAGAACGTTCCCCTGGACGACGTGCGGGCCGCCTTCTTCTACGTTGCCGACAACGAGGTTGTGCGGCCCCATGACCTCGGGACGGCGGCGCAGCTGGAGGAAATAGTCGCGGCCGCGCTTCGCTCGCCGTGACGGTCAGCCCGGAGGCTTGGGCCGAAAAGCCTGCGTCCCGCTATGTCTGCTTGGCGTTGACGATGGAGATGGCAGCGGTGGAGGTGTCGTCCGAGCCCTTGGCATCGGCGTCGTTGCCGGCGCCGGGCTCCGGCTCAACCGGAATGGGGGTTACGTGCACGGCAGGCTGCACCGGCACGGGAAGGACGCTAACGGCGGGCTCGGCCGGCACGGGAAAAACCGTAACGGCCGGCACCCCGGCCAAGGGACCGCCGTCGGATGGGCCGACCCCGGAAGCGCCCTCGGTGGAACCAGCCACTGCGGAGGATCCCGCCGGCGGCGTTGCGGTCCCCGCGGCAACCGCGGGGGAGGGCAGGGGCTCCACGCTGATGGGCTGCCCGCCGTGCTCTGCGATATCGCTGGCCAGGGTTTCGAGCATGCCTTCAGCCTCGGCAACCATGCCGGGATCTCCGGCGGCGATCCCCTTCACCAGGTACTGGGCCAGGGCGAATTCCGCAGAAAGTGCCGCCCTGCGCAGCAGATGGTTGTCCGGAGTGTCCCGGCGGCTGGCTGTGTAGCCAGCCAGGACCGCGTCCACGAAGTCCTGCTCGTTTGACGCCACCAACCAGGCAAAGTCGTCCGCGGGGTCACCGATGCGAAGATCGGTCCACCCGGTGACGGCCGTGACGCGCTGGCCCTCCACCAGAAGGTTGTCCTCGTGCAGGTCGCCGTGGACCACACAGGGATTGAAGCGCCACAGGGACACGTCCTCAAGGGCGTGTTCCCAGCGCAGCAGCAGGGCCGGCGGAATCTTCCCGGTAGTGGCTGCCTGGTCCAGTTCATTCAGCCGGCGCTGACGGAACTCGTTGGGGGTGTAGCTGGGCAGGTCGGCGTTGCTGACCAAAGCCCGGGGCAGATCATGGATAGCGGCCAGGGCCACCCCGACTTCCCGGGCCAGGGTCTCCGGGCCCGCGGTGAGTTCCTCAACACTGCGGGTGCTGCCGGCAAGGTGCGAGTAGACAAACGTGCTCAGGGTTCCCAGCCGGACGCTGCCGGCCACCGTGGGCATCAGGAAGGGAAGTTCGGCACGGATACCGGGGGCGAAAGCCCGCAGCACCAGGAACTCGGTTTCCAGCCTGGCACTGGCCTCCGCATGCCGCGGCGACCTAACCCGCCAGCGCTTGCCCTCGGAATCCAGGAGCAGGGCTGAGTCGAAGTCCGCGGGATCATCCGGGGCAGAGCTAACGGCCGTTGGGGTCAGTCCGGGGACTGCCGCGGTTGCGACGGCTGCCAGTTCAATCGGTTTTCTTCTCACCGTTCCACGGTAGATTGCCCGCCGTCCAAGACACCGGTCTGACGGCGGCGAGTCTTCAGATACATCCAAATCCGGGTACCCCGGAGGAGGTCCGCGGCCCGCCCGAAAATGGGCATTGTCGGTCCCAGTCAGTACGGTGGACTCATGAGCCATGCGGAGTTTGCCACACCGGTCCATCAGGGGGTGCCGGCACTGTTGCCGGCGAACCACCTCCGGGACACCTTGCTTCCCGTCCCGCCAGCCTTGGTAGACCGGGGATCGGCCGTGCGGGCCAGGCCCGGCATGGTGGAGGAGCTCCTGGCACGGACTGAAACCCTGGCCATTGTCCTTTCCGGCCGGCAGGGACTGGTGCAGGGCAGCGGCCTTTTCACTGCCGGCGCCAAGGCGATGCTGGAGGGCCTGTCAGCGGCCGCGGTGACTCCGGAGCTTGTGGTCTACCTGGGCTCAGCCCTGCCGGGCGCGGACCTTCCTGCCGGCACCGAGCTGCTGCTGTTTGTCCTTCCGGAGGCTGTTAAGCCGGGCACCGCGGGCATCCCCGCCGACGCGGCATGGGCCGGGTTCCGTGATGTGGCGGCCGGCCTGAGCACAACGGACACTGCGTTGTTCGTGGAGGCAAGTGCCATCACCAACTGGCACGCCGGCCACACCCACTGCCCGCGCTGCGGGACGCCCACGCTGGTTGAAGCAGGAGGTTGGGTACGCCGGTGCCCTGCGGATTCGTCGGAACATTATCCGCGTACGGATCCTGCCATCATTGTCACGGTGGTGGGCCCGGATGGCCGGGTGCTGCTGGGCGGCGGCGGTGCTCCCGACGCAAAGAACTACTCAACCCTGGCTGGGTTCGTTGAGCCCGGAGAATCACTGGAGCAGGCAGTGGTGAGGGAAGTCCTTGAGGAAGTGGGGGTGCGTGTCACCGCCTGCCAATACCTCGGTTCGCAGTCCTGGCCCTTCCCCGCCTCCCTTATGCTTGGATTTACCGCCGTCACCGAAGATGCCAAGGCAACGCCCGACGGCGTGGAGGTCACCAGGGCGCGCTGGTTCAGCCGGGAGGAACTCCAGGAGGCCGTGCTCAGCGGTGAGATCACCATTTCCAGCAGGCTCTCCATCGCGCGGGCGCTCATTGAGCACTGGTTCGGCGGGCGGATCGAGGACCGCCCCGCCGCCTGACACCCATATCCACCAGACTCCAAGCATTCGGTAGTCGAGACACAAAAGCAGCAGAAGTGACTACAGAACATATTGACGGAGCAGCCTCGCTCGAGGACCGCATCCTTGGCGGATTGGACGCCGAACAGCGCGAGGTGGCCAGCACCCTGAATGGCCCGCTGTGCGTTCTCGCCGGCGCCGGGACGGGGAAGACCCGCGCCATCACCCACCGTATCGCCTACGGCGTGCATTCCGGCGTCTACTCCCCGCAACGGCTGCTGGCCGTGACGTTTACGGCGCGGGCCGCGGCTGAGATGCGCAGCCGGCTGCGGGACCTCGGGGCCGGCAACGTCCAGGCCCGCACCTTCCACGCTGCCGCCCTCCGCCAGCTCCAGTTCTTTTGGCCGCAGGCTGTTGGCGGCACATTGCCCAACCTTTTGGACCACAAGGCGCAGATGCTCGCCGAGGCGGCCAGGCGCTTGCGGCTCAGTACGGACCGGGCGTCCATCCGGGACCTGGCGTCCGAGATTGAGTGGGCAAAGGTCTCCATGCTGACCCCGGCCAACTACCTGGAAAACGCGCAGGGAAGGGGAACCCCGGGCGGTTTCGACCTCACCGCGGTGGCCCGGGTGTTCCAGGCCTACGAGGACGTCAAGACGGACCGCAACGTCATCGACTTCGAGGACGTGCTGCTGATCACCGTCGGGATCCTCCAGGAGGATGAGAAGGTGGCTGCCACCGTCCGCGAGCAGTACCGGCACTTTGTGGTTGATGAGTACCAGGACGTGTCCCCGCTGCAGCAGCGGCTCCTGGAACTGTGGCTGGGCGGCCGTGACGAACTGTGCGTCGTGGGCGACGCCAGCCAGACCATCTACTCCTTCACCGGCGCGTCGCCCCGGCATCTCCTCGACTTCAAGGCCCGCTATCCTCAGGCCAACGTGGTCAAGCTGATCAGGGACTACCGCTCCACACCGCAGGTGGTGAAGCTGGCGAACGATCTGCTGGCAGGCCGGCGGAGCGGCGGACCGGCCGCCGACGCCGCCTGGGCAACACCCCTGCAGCTTGTGGCACAGCGGCCTGCGGGGCCGGCACCCCACTTCACGGAGTGCTCAGATGACGAAGCGGAGGCCGCTACCGTCGCGCAGAAGATCAAGGTCCTTCTCGACGCCGGCACTCCCGCCAGCGAGGTGGCGATCCTGTTCCGCACCAACGGCCAGTCCGAGGCCTACGAGCAGGCCCTTGCCGCAGCGGGGATCGGGTACCAGCTGCGTGGAGGGGAACGCTTCTTCGCGCGTAAAGAGGTCCGGGACGCCATCCTCCAGCTGAGGGCGGCAACCAGGGCAGTCACGGAGACCGATTCGCCGGAGCCCCTTGGCCAGCTTGTCCGCGATATCGTCTCCTCCCTCGGCTACACGGATTCCGCGCCCCACAGCGGCGGGGCGCTGCGGGAGCGCTGGGAATCCCTGGCGGCACTCGTGGCCCTTGCCGATGAACTCGTGCAGGTCCGGGGCGCACAGTTCGGACTGGCGGATTTCGTCAATGAACTCCAGGAACGTTCACTGGCCCAGCATGCGCCAACTGTCCAGGGGGTGACGCTGGCATCCCTGCACGCCGCCAAGGGCCTGGAGTGGGATGCGGTTTTCCTGGTGGGGCTCAGTGAAGGCCTGATGCCTATCTCCTTCGCCGACTCGCCCGAGTCCGTCGACGAGGAACGCCGGCTCCTGTACGTCGGGATCACCCGGGCGCGCGAGCACCTGTCGCTGTCCTGGAGCACGGCCCGCACGCCCGGCGGCCGCGCCAACCGTAAGCCGTCCCGGTTCCTCGACGGCCTGCGGCCGGACTCCGTGGTGAGCTCACACACGCGCGGCAAAGGCGCGGCACCCCGCCGGAAAGCAGCGGCCCCCGCCATGTGCAGGGTCTGCGGAAGCATGCTCGCAACCGGGGCGGAACGCAAGGTGGGACGCTGCAATGCCTGCCCGCCTACATACGAGGAACAGACCTTTGACGCGCTAAGGAGCTGGCGCCGGGAAGTGGCACTGTCCGCCGAGGTCCCGGCCTTCGTGGTTTTCACAGATGCAACGCTCACAGCCATCGCCGAGGCCCGGCCTGCGTCCTTGGAAGAACTCGCCGGACTTGCCGGGGTGGGCCCCTCCAAGCTGGAAAAGTACGGGGAAGACGTCCTTCGGGTCCTGACGGAAAGCACGTCCCTGTGACCCGGTCTCCGGGGCCGCGGGACCGGCGTGACGGGGCCCCTCGTGCCAGCCTCACCACGGCTGACGGTGCTCCCGTGGAGGTCAGGCGTTCCGCCCGCCGCACGCGCACCGTGGCAGCCTTCTGGGAAAACGGGACCGCCGTTGTTGCCATCCCGGCCCGCTTCACGGCCGCACAGGAAAGCGAGTGGGTGCACCGCATGCTGGCAAAGCTGCAGCGCCAGGGGGAGCGGCGCGCCGCATCAGGCAGGAAACGTCCCGCCTCGGACGCAGCCCTCGCCGCGCACGCCGCGCACCTCTCGGCGCACTACCTGGGCGGACGGGCTGTCCCCACGTCAGTGCGCTGGGTCAGCAACCAAAACTCGCGGTGGGGATCAGCCACCCCGGCGGACGGGACCATCCGCCTCTCGGACAAGCTCCGTCCCATGCCGCAATGGGTCATCGACTACGTGCTGCTCCACGAACTCGCCCACCTCTTGGTGGCCGCACACAACGCCGCTTTCTGGAAGCTGCTGGAGGCCTACCCGGAGACCCAACGCGCCAAGGCGTTTCTTGAAGGCGTCTCCTTCGCCACCGCACGCGGCCTCACGGACAACGGAGGGGGAGGCGGCGTGCCGGAGCAGGAACCCTGGCCGGACGACGCCGACTAAACCCCGCCCCGGCGGCCGCCGCAGGACTCAGCCCTTCGGCTGGTTGTCCCCGCCGTCGTCGTCCTGTGAATCTACGTCCTTGTCCGTCCCCGCATCTTTCCCGGCATCCGTGCCCGGCGCCTCGTCGAAACCGCCGCTGAGCAGTTTCTGCAGGGCATCATCCACTTCGCTGTCGCTGGCTTCGGCCAGTTTGCGGCGCCCGCTGAAGCCCTTGGGATCGTCCAGGTCCTCCGCGGTGGGCAGCAGGTCCGGGTGGTGCCAGATGGCGTCGCGTCCCTCGATGCCGCGCTCTTCCTTCAGGGTGGCCCACAGCGTGGCGGCATCACGCAGCCGCCGGGGACGCAGTTCCAGGCCCACCAGTGAAGCGAAGGCGTGTTCGGCCGGGCCTCCCGTGGCGCGGCGGCGCCGCACGGTTTCGCGCAGCGCACCGGCCGAGGGCAGCATCTTTTCGGTAGCCGAGGCCGTCAGTTCATCCACCCAGCCCTCCACGAGGGCGAGTGCTGTTTCCAGCTTCTCCAGGGCCTGTTCCTGGGCAGGGGTCCGCTGGGGCATAAAGACGCCCTGGGACAGGGCCTCCTGGATCCCTTCGGGGTTGCTCGGGTCCAGGTCCCGGGCCAATTCCTCGATGCGCGAGGTGTCGATGTGGATGCCGCGCGCATAGGCTTCGATAGCGCCGAGCAGGTGCCCCCGCAGCCAGGGAACCTGGACGAAAAGGCGGGCATGGGCCGCTTCGCGAACGGCGAGGAAGAGCCGGATGTCGTTTTCAGGCAGGGACAGGCCCTCGCCGAACGCGGCAACGTTCGCCGGCAGCAGCGCCATTTCAAGGTCGGCAAGGGGCACGCCGATATCCGTGGAACTGACCACGTCGGCGGAGAGGGCACCGATGGCCTGGCCCAGCTGCATGCCGAAGATGGCTCCGCCCATGTTCTGGAGCATGGAGGAAGCGCCGCCCATCATGGACTTCATCTCCTCGGGCATCTGCTCCGTCATGGCGGATGAAAGCGCGTTGGCGATGCTGTTGGCCACGGGTTCCGTCAGCCTTTTCCAGGTGCCCAGGGTGGCCTCGACCCATTCCGCGCGGGACCAGGCCCGGCCGATCAGGCCGGTGGCCGGCAGATCAGTGACTGGGTCCAGCCACAGTTCCGCCAGACGGAGGGCCTCGTCCACGTCACGCGACTGCTGGGAGGTTACCGATGGGTCCGAGCTGCTTGCTGCCACGCGCCGTGCATTGTCGTGCGCCAGCGTCCAGTTGACGGGCCCCTCGGACGGGGCACTCATCATGGCCTGCACCTGGGAGAACATCTGGGCCAGCAGGTTGGGGTCGTTCGGCAGTCCGGCGGCCTTGGCGAGTTCGGCGGGGTCGAAATTTTCCATCCCCTTGCCGCCCATCAGGTTCTGCAGCATCTCGGTCAACGGATCCTTGGGGGTATCGTCGCCGTTGGACGGATTAAGTGGATTGGAGGTCATGATCCCGCCGATCGTCGGTGTGACTGTTGATCAACCTTCACGGTACCCCGGCCATGGTCGGCTGTCTGCCGCACTGCGTTGTCGTTCGCTGTAGGCAAAGAGCTGTCCCTGTCTGCCACCGCGTAGTGTTGGTGGGGTGACTACAACCCGTGGCGGCTACCCCTCCGAGGACCACGCGCCTGAGCTTCCCCACGATGGCTTTTCCTGGGAAAAAGACGCCGGCATAACGGCCGACGGCGGGACCGCACCTGAAGAGGCCGGCACACCGCCGCGGGACCCGCGGGTGTCCACGATGATGCTGGCAGGCATGGCCGCGCTGGGCCTTGGAATCGGCGTCGCCACGATTCCCGTCCCGTATGTTGTGGAATCACCCGGCCCCACGTACAACACGCTGGGGCAAAGCCAGGGAACCCCGGTCATCAAAGTCACCGGCAGGGAATCGTACCCCGCTGCGGGGAACCTCGACCTGACCACCGTGTACGTCGCCGGCGGCCCCAACGGGCCAGTCAGCATTATCGGTGCCTTTTCAGCCTGGCTGGACCGAACCAAGGCCGTCCACCCGGTGGAGCTCCTCTATCCCACCGGGACCACCCGGCAGGAAGCCGAGGAGCAAAGCGCCGTGGCCATGACCACCTCGCAGGAGAACGCCGTGGCCTCGGCACTCAACGAGCTGGACATCCCTTTCGGCCAGCAGCTTCAGGCAGCGGACCTTTCCGAAGGATCGGCGTCGGCGGGCAAGATCCAGCCCGGGGACATCCTGAAATCCATCAACGGTAAGGACATCACCGCGCTGTCCGTCATCCAGGAGGAACTGGCCGCGGGCAACGGTGCCGCCGCCACCGTCGTCCTGGAGCGCGAAGGGCAGCCGGTCACCGAAACCATCACCCCGAAGGACAACGGCCAAGGCCGGTTCATCCTCGGTGTCATGCTCAAGTATCTGTTCACTTTCCCCTTTGACGTGGAGATCTCCCTGGAGAAGGTTGGCGGTCCGTCCGCCGGCCTGATGTTCTCGCTCGGCATTATCGACACCGTCACCCCCGGCGACCTGACCGGCGGCAAGCACATCGCAGGGACCGGCACCATTACCCCGGACGGGGCGGTAGGGCCCATCGGCGGGATCGGGCAGAAGATGCAGGCTGCCCGCGCCGGGGGAGCCACCCTGTTCCTGGCGGCCGCCGCCAACTGCGAGCAGGTGGCAGGGCACATCCCCGACGGCCTGCAGGTGGTACGGGTCGAGAACCTGGCAGAGGCAAGGGCCGCCGTCGAACGCGCCGGCAGCGGCCAGGACACATCCGGCCTGCCGGGCTGCACAAACAACTAGACTGGGCGCAACTAGACTCGACAGGAACTAAGCTTTACCGCCACTCGTGGCAATTATGACGGGCAAAACCAGCCGTTTGACCGGTGGAGTTCGTCGCTCGCACGCACGCTTCGAATATCTGACGACCAGCTATGAGGTACCCAGTTTGTCCCGTCCCGCCAGCACCATGTCCACAGGCAGACCCCCATCACGGCGCGGCGCACTGACGCCCACCCTGATCGTCGTTGCCCTCGTGGTTGTGGGCTTCATCTTCTTCGCCAATGTCTGGACCGATGTCCTCTGGTACCGGCAGCTGGGCTTCATTGAAGTCTTCGTCACCGAGAACCTGGCCAGGATCGGCATCTTCGCGGCCGGATTCGCCTTGATGTTCGCTGCCGTGTTCTTCGCGATCCGCATCGCCTACCAGGCCCGGCCCGTGTACGCTCCGGACTCCGACATCCGCGACAACCTCAACCGGTACCAGGCCCAGCTGGAACCCGTCCGCCGGGTGGTCATGGTGGGCCTGCCGGTCCTCTTCGGGCTCTTCGCAGGCAGCGCAGCCGCAAGCCAGTGGCAAAAAGTCCTGCTGTTCTTCAACCAGGAGGGCTTTGGCAAGAGAGACCCCGAATTCGACATGGACATCAGCTTCTACCTGATGGTCCTGCCGTTCCTTGGGTTCGTCACCGGCTTCCTGATCAGCGTTGTGGTCATCGCGGGCATCGCGGGCATCCTCACGCACTACCTCTACGGCAGCATCCGCTTGATGGAACGCGGCGTGTTCACGAGCCGCGCAGCCCAGATCCACATCGCCGTCACCGGTGCCGCCTTCCTGGTGCTGCTGGGCGTGAACTTCTGGCTGGACCGTTTCTCCGCCGTGCAGAGCAACAATGGCCGCTGGGCCGGTGCCCTTTACACGGACGTCAACGCCGTCATCCCCACCAAGGCCATCCTGGCCGTGGCCGCCGTGCTCGTTGCCATCCTGTTCGTCGTCGCGGCCGTCATCGGACGCTGGCGCCTGCCGGTCATCGGCACCGCCATGCTGGTGATCACCTCCATTCTCGCCGGCGGCGTCTACCCCTGGGTCATCCAGCAGTTCCAGGTGCGGCCCTCCGAGGAAACGCTGGAAAAGGAATTCATCCAGCGCAACATCGACAACACCCGCAGCGCCTACGGCCTGGACACCATCCAGGTGAGCCGCTACGACGCCACCAACACCGCAAGCACCGGCGCCCTCGCGCCGGACGCCCAGACCACCGCGAACATCCGCCTGCTGGACCCGAACCTGATCTCCGACGCGTTCTCCCAACTCGAGCAGTACCGCCCGTACTACCAGTTCCCCGAAGCCCTGAACGTTGACCGCTACGAAGTGGACGGCAAGATCCAGGACACCGTGATCGCGGTCCGCGAGCTGAACCCCACGAACGTTGCCACAAACCAGCAGGGCTGGCTCAACCAGCACGTGGTGTACACGCACGGCTACGGCGTCGTGGCGGCAAAGGGCAACAAGTTCACCGTGGACGGCAAGCCCGAGTTCCTCCAGTCCGGCATCCCCTCCACGGGTGTGCTCGGCGATGATTCAAGCTACGAGCCCCGGATCTACTTCGGCGAATCGTCCCCGGACTACTCGATCGTAGGTGCGCCGGACGGTGCCCCCGCCCGTGAGCAGGACAGGCCGTCCGGCCGAGAGGGCGAAGGGGAAACCCAGTACACGTTCGAAGGCAACGGCGGTCCCAACGTGGGCAGCTTCTTCAACAAGGTCCTGTACTCCATCAAGTTCCAGTCGTCGGACCTGCTGCTCTCGGACGGCGTGAACCCCGAGTCGCAGATCCTGTACGACCGCAACCCCCGCGATCGCGTCGAGAAGGTTGCGCCCTACCTGACGGTTGACGGCAACGCCTACCCGGCAGTGGTGGACGGTCGCGTCAAGTGGATCGTGGACGGCTACACCACCAGCCAGTACTACCCGTACTCGCAGCAGGAACAGCTTTCGGATGCCACCGCGGACTCCCAGACCACGTCAGGCCGGGCGGTTGCCCTGCCCAACAGCACGGTCAACTACATCCGGAACTCGGTTAAGGCCACGGTGGACGCCTATGACGGGTCCGTCACCCTGTACGCCTGGGATGACCAGGACCCGCTGCTGAAGGCCTGGCAGAAGGTGTTCCCCACTTCACTGAAGCCGTATTCGGAGATGTCGGGCGACGTCATGAGTCACGTCCGCTACCCGGAGGACCTGTTCAAGGTCCAGCGCCAGCTTCTGGGTGAGTACCACGTCACCGATCCCTCCAGCTTCTACAAGACCAACGACGCCTGGAGCGTTCCCGCGGATCCCACCGTGGACACGGACGTCAAGCAGCCGCCGTTCTACATGTCGCTGCAGATGCCGGACCAGGACAAACCCGCGTTCCAGCTGACGTCCTCCTTCATTCCGCAGATCGTCAACGGCAACGCACGCAACGTCCTCTACGGCTTCCTGGCAGCGGACTCGGATGCCGGCAACCAGGCAGGCGTCAAGGCCGAAAGCTACGGCAAGCTCCGGCTGCTGCAAATCCCGCCGGAGATCCAGGTTCCCGGCCCGGGCCAGGCGCAGAACAAGTTCAACTCCGATCCCACGGTGTCGCAGGCCCTCAACCTGCTGCGCCAGGGTGCCTCGGACGTATTGAACGGCAACCTGCTGACCCTGCCTGTGGGCGGCGGCATCCTGTACGTCCAGCCGGTCTACCTCAAGTCCACCGGTGAGACGTCGTACCCCACCCTGCAGCGCGTCCTGGTGGCCTTCGGTGACAAGGTGGGCTTCGCGCCCACGCTGGATGAGGCGCTGAAGCAACTCTTCGGCGGTGACTCCGGTGCTGCCGCCGGCGACTCGGACAACAACGGTCAGACCCCGGCTGATCCCGGGGCCCCGGCTGCTCCTCCCGGGGGAGCGGACGCCAAGGCGGACCTGAAGGCGGCACTGGAGGAAGCCAACGCGGCGATCCAGGCAGGGCAGGCAGCACTGGCCGCCGGTGACTTCGCCGCCTACGGCGAGGCCCAGAAGCGGATCCAGGCTGCGCTGCAAAGGGCTGTGGACGCCGAGGCCAAGATCCCGGTAGCAGCCCCGGAGGCCACCCCGGCGCCGGCAGCTACTGCCACGCCTGAAGCTACGCCGTCGCCTTCAGCGAGCAGCTAGATCCGACGACGGCGGCCCGGCACCTGCCCCTTTGCGGGCGGGTGCCGGGCCGGCGTAACGGAGATCACGCCGCTTCGATTTGGCCGGATGTTCACCGGCCGGTAAAGTAGTTCTTGCGACGCGGGGTGGAGCAGTTCGGTAGCTCGCTGGGCTCATAACCCAGAGGTCACAGGTTCAAATCCTGTCCCCGCAACTGGCGAAAGGCCCGGACACTGGAAACAGTGTCCGGGCCTTTCTGCTTAACCCAAAACGAACGTCCCAACCCCAATGCCGATGCCGGATCAGGGGTAGGGGTCAGCGGCCGGAAGGGGTTCCTCCGCGGACCCGTTTCGGCGCCGGAATGCAGGGTGGAAAAACCTGCCGCGAAAATAGGGTAGTGTTGTTTCAGCGACGCGGGGTGGAGCAGTTCGGTAGCTCGCTGGGCTCATAACCCAGAGGTCACAGGTTCAAATCCTGTCCCCGCAACTATGTGAAGACCCCGTCCGGCAGATATGCCGGACGGGGTCTTCTTTTTCCTTGGATACGGGTAGTTCCTAGTATTCTCTTTCGCAGAGCCTCACGCGCAGTGAGTACTGGCCAGTCATTCTCGAGAGGAATGTTGTTCGATGTCCACACCCACGAAGAAGCCCGGCACCGCCGCGGGTAAGCGGTCCCGACTCTACTGGGGGGTGCCCGCCGTCCTCGTGGCGCTGGTCCTGGTGGTACTGCTTGCCAAGTGGCTGATGGGGCTGCCGGCTGTTGCCTCCTTCGTGACGGACTACCCGGGCCACTCGGAGCTTCCCGACAATGCTCCGGTGGGTTTTCCGGCCTGGCTGGCCTGGCAGCACTTCCTGAATGCGTTCTTCCTGCTGCTGATCATCCGCACCGGCTGGCAGGTGCGCACCACCACCCGTCCCAGCGGGCACTGGACCCGCAACAACAAGGGCCTGATCCGGACCAAAAACGCGCCCACCAAGATCAGCCTGGAACTGTGGTTCCACCTGACCCTGGACGCGCTGTGGATCCTCAACGGGCTCGTGTTCGCGGTCCTGCTCTTCGCCACCGGACAGTGGATGCGCATCGTCCCCACGAGCTGGGACGTGTTCCCGAACGCGCTCTCGGCGGCCCTGCAGTATGCGTCGCTCAACTGGCCAACGGAGAACGGCTGGATCAACTACAACGCGCTGCAGCTGCTGGCCTACTTCGTCACGGTTTTCATCGCCGCGCCGCTTGCGTTCATCACCGGCCTCCGCATGTCCTCGGCCTGGCCCAAAAAGGCCGCCGGCCTCAACAAGGCGTTCCCCATCGAATGGGCCCGCGCCGTCCACTTCCCGGTAATGATCTACTTCGTGGCCTTCATCGTGGTGCACGTCTTCCTGGTGCTGGCCACCGGCGCGCTGCGCAACCTCAACCACATGTACGGCGTGCGTGACGACGACGGCTGGTTCGGCTTCTGGGTCTTCGTCGCCTCGGTCGTGGTCATGGTGGCGGCCTGGTTCCTTGCCCGTCCGATCTTCCTGCGGCCCATTGCTTCCCTGATGGGCAAGGTCAGCCGCTAACCCGCCTGGGAATCCTTAAGCCTCTGGTAAGCCTCCAGGGCGCGCTCCCTCGATTCGGGCAATTCAACGAGGGGGGCCGGGTACTCCGGCACACCGGCCTTCCATGGTTCATGAATGGCCTTGGCGTCAAGGCCGGCGAGCTCAGGGACGAACTCACGGAGGTAAGCCCCGGCGGCGTCGAATTTCCTGCTTTGCGTTACCGGGTTGAAGATCCGGTAGTAGGGCGAGGCATCGGCGCCCGACCCTGCCACCCATTGCCAGTTGGCAGGGTTGCTGGCGGCATCTGCGTCCACCAGGGTGTCCCAGAACCATTCCTCCCCGATGCGCCAGTCAGCCAGCAGGTTCTTGACCAGGAACGAGGCAGCGGCCATCCGGACGCGGTTGTGCATCCAGCCGGTCTGCCAGAGCTGGCGCATGCCGGCGTCCACGAGCGGATAGCCCGTGCGCCCCTGCTGCCACGCCTGCAGTTCCTCCTTGCCGAGGGACTGCCACTCAAACCGGTCGAACTCGGCCCGGTAGTTGCGGGTGGCAAGGTGCGGGTTCGCATACAGCAGGTGCCAGCAGAACTCCCGCCAGCCAAGTTCCGAACGGAAAATCCCGACGTCGGCCGGCACCTTGTGCGGGAACCGCCGGCGTATTTCCCGCCACACCCGGAAGGGACTCACTTCGCCGAACCTCAGGTGCGGCGAGAGCCGGCTGGTCCCTTCGGCACCGGGAATGTTCCGCCCCGTGCCGTAGTCTTCGGCTGGTCCGGCAAGGAAGTCCTCCAGCCGGTGCAGCGCGCCGTCTTCACCGGGCTCCCAAGTGGCAGCCAGGCCGCCGCTCCAATCGGGGGAGGAGGGCAGCAGCTGCCAGCTGTCCAGGTCGTCGCCCTGCGGCAGGCGGCCCTTCGGAGCGGCAGGTGACGGCAGGCTGCGGGGAGGCTCCAGGGGGTCGCGGACTTCATGGCCCGCCAGGCAGGTACGCCAGAACGGCGTAAACACCTTGTACGGTCCACCGGCACCTGTGCGCACCGTCCATGGCTCGAACAGCAGGTTTGCTTGGTAGCTCGATGCTTCCAGCCCGTTGTCCGCTGCCCAGGCCTTTACGGCGGCGTCTACGGTGCGCTCCGGAAGGCCGTAGCGCCGGTTCCAGAAAAAATGGCCAGCGCCGGTTTCAGACGCCAGTTCCCTGATCGTGTCTGCCGCGGGCCCGCGGCGGAGAAGCAGGCGCGAGCCCTTGGCTTCAAGCGATCCGGACAGCGCCGCCAGGGAATGGTGCAGCCACCAGCGTGCCGCCCCTCCCAGAGCACGGATTCCCTCGGACTCCTCGTCCAGGATGTACACCACCGTCAGGGGGAGCCCGAGTGCGGCAGCCTCAGACAACGCAGGGTTGTCGTCCAAACGAAGATCGTCACGCAGCCACACCAGGGACGTCACATCGGAAGAAGCCATGCCACCACGCTACACACCTGCGGCATGGGTAAGGGCCGGAGCTTCCGGCCCCGGCCCTTACCCAACGCCCTTCACGAGGGCTGCTTCTACTATCCGTCAGAGCTTGTCGTAGTCGATTTCAGTCGTGGTGGATTCATCGGAGTTGGCAGAGCCGGCTGCGCCGATGGCAGGCTTTGAGGCGCCGCCCGACTTCAACGCTGCCAGGCGGGCTTCAATCTCCACCTGCTCACCAAGGTCCTCGAGCTGGTTGAACTGCGCATCGAGGCTTGACGCCGCCAGTTCCTGCTGCCCACGGACCTTCGCCTCTTCGCGGCGGATCTTCTCCTCGAAGCGGCCCACCTCGCTGGTGGGGTCCATGATGTCAATGCTCTTGATGGCGTCGTGGACCTGCGACTGCGCAGCCGCGGTCTTGGAGCGGGCCACCAGTTCGTTGCGCTTGCTGGTCAGCTGGTTGAGCTTGCCCTTCATCTGGTCCAGGCCGGTCTTCAGCTTGTCCACTACTTCCCGCTGGGAGGCGATGCTCGGCTCGGCGCCCTTGGCCTCATTTTCGGCGGCCATTTGCCGCTGCAGGGCAACCTTGGCGAGATTGTCGAACTTTTCGGCGTCGGTCACATTGCCGTTGGCACGGTATTCATCGGCTTTACGGGAAGCGGCAAGTGCCTTGTTTCCCCAGTCGCGCGAGTTCTTGACATCCTCGTTGTAGTCGTCCTCGAGCATGCGGAGGTTGCCGATGGTCTGCGCGACGGCGGACTCCGCTTCGGCGATGTTGTTGGTGTAGTCCCGGACCATCTGGTCCAGCATCTTCTGCGGGTCCTCAGCGTTGTCCAGCAAGGAGTTGATGTTTGCCTTTGCCAGCTGTGCGACACGGCCGAAAATGGACTGCTTAACCATGGTGTTACCTTTCGTCCTGCTCTGTGATGACCACTGAAATCCGTGAACAGTGGGTGTACTGCGCCCGTGGCGCCCGGCGGTTCACGCGGGCGCCTTGGTCCTACTGGTACTAGAAGTCGCCGCCGCCTCCGGAGTCTCCGCCCCAGCCGCCCATGTCGCCGCCGAAGCCTCCCGAGTCACCGCCCCAGCCTCCGCCGTCGCTGTGGCCGCCGCCCCAGCCCCCGCCGCCGCCTCCGTTAAGGATGGAGTTAATGAGGATGCCGCCCAGGATGGCGCCGCCGAGGCCGCCACCTCCACCGCCGCCGAACATGCCGCCCCGGCCGTAGCCCTGGTTGGCGTAGCCGTCGAAGTGGTCCACGTCAGCCTGTGCCAGCTGGGCCGCCTGCGCAGCGAGCGCGTGAGCCTGTTGGGCGTAGGTCAATGCAGTGACCGGATCGGTCCGGGCAATGGACAGCGCATAGTCGAGGTTCCGCTGCGACTCTGCCAGCCGGGTGCGCGCCTCGGTGCCCACGCCGCCGCGCCGGGCGGTGATGTAATCGGACGTTGCACTGATCTGGGCCTGGGCAGACATGATGGTCTGCTGGAGCGATGCCTGCGCACGGCGCGCCTGCTCCTGCTGGTCCCGGATGCCGGTCAGCGCCTGGTCGAGGGACTGATGGGCGGTCTCAACGCGCTGGAGGGTGGCGATCGGATCGATCTTTCCGCCCTGCATCTCCGCTTTCACCTGCCCCAGTGCCGCTTCCACACCTGCCACCGGACCGGCCAGCTCGGGGTGGGCGCCGGACTGGATTATTGCCCTTGCCTGGGCAAGGTCCTGCGAGGTGTCAGCCACTGCTGCCTCGAGGCTGTTCCTCGCTTCGTCCAGATTGGACGAGACCTTGGAGATGGCGTCCAGGAGGACGTTGGTCTGGTGCAGGCTTTCCTCTGCTGCCCGGACGGCCACGGCTGCCAGGCTGCCTTCACCCTCGCCCAGCTTTTGCTGTGCGGTGGCGGTGGCGTTCTGGACGAAGGCCAAGCGTTCCTTGGCCTGCAGGATGTTGTCGGAGACCTGGGTCAGGGCGCTCTCGGCGTACTTGGCGCGCAGGGTGCCGAGGGACTGCTCCGCACTTGCAATTTTTGCATCTGCTTCACGGGCTCCTGCATTGACGGCTGCGAGTGCCTGCGGGGCGTTCTTCTCGAGCTCCCGCAGGGAATCGAAATCGGCCTTCTGTTCCTGCAGGGATGCCAGGGCGGCTTCCGAACGGCGGATGATCTCGCCAAGCCATGTGCGCTGCTGCTCTTCAGTGTCGGGAATGTGGTCGTCCAACTGCTGCTGCAGCTTGAACGATTCCGTCATGTGGCCCTTGGCTTCGTCCAGCGCCTTGGTGAAGTTGCCAACGGCGGAATCACCGTACTGTGCCTGCGCGAACATCAGTTCCTGCTCGCTGGACTTGATGGCGTCGTCAGCTTCGATCAGCAGGGAGCCGCTCTTGCGGCGCAGTTCCTCAACGCTGAGCGAGGCCAGCGGATCGAGCTCGGCGCCCTGCGGCCCATAGCTGCCGGTCGCTGCCTGGCCGGCGGCTTTCTTGCGCTTGTTGCGGAAGTACAGGTAAGCGCCTGCGCCACCGGCCGCCACAACGCCGGTGCCAACGAGGACGGCAGTGCCGGCCCCATTACCGGAGGGGAGGTTGCCGCTTCCACCCCCGGCTGCGTCGCCAATTGCCTCAGCGGCATTCACGGCTGCCTGGGCGTAGTCGCCGTTAGCCAGCTGAGGGCCAATAGCGCTGCTCTTGATGTTTTCGATCTGGGCCGCGGTGATCTTGCTTCCACCCTTATTCAGGATGTACTGCCTGGTGTCGGTAGCAACGGCAAGGATCAATGCGTTGGGTCCCAGGCCGGCCTTCTTGGCTACCTCGTCCGTCCACGCTTCACGGTCAGTTGGATTTTCGAACTTTTTGACGGTGACCACGTGGAGCACGGTGGCGTGATCGGTGCCCAGCTTTTTGATGGCGGCCTCGACCTCGGACTTGTCACCGCCAAGGACGCCTGCGGAGTCGACGATCTTTGTCGCTGGATCCAGTGTCACCGGGTCCTCTGCCCAGGCCGCGCCGGCGGGTACCGCCAGCAGGCCGGTGAGGCCGATGACGGCGAGTATACGTTTGAACTTTGACCGCATGTGCAACCCTTCAGCACGCCTGACACCGATTCGGGACGAATCAGTCGTCTCAGAATCCAGCAGCGCCCCCACGCTTGGTGTGAAGCCGCAGGTCGCTGTGGCAATTCATCTTGATTCTATGGTGCACCCCACAGCCCGTCCATCGGCGGGAATATGCCACCAGCGAAACGCATGCGGGGGCGGCGCACAGGGGAAAAAGGGCCATCAGGAAGCTCTCAGCAAACATCCGAGCTTGTTCCAGCCAATGAGTTCATAGTTAATGCAGACCAGGATGAAAGGAAGTCCCATGACTGAGAACCACACTCCCGGACAGGGCGCCGAGGATAACCGTCCGGGCAACCGGAATCCGTGGCAGCAGCACCCGCAGCCGGGGGAGGGTTCCGCGGAGGCTCAGCATGCGGAAGCCCGCGGTGCGGAGGACGCGGCAAGCCAACGCCTGGCAGCAGGTGACCAGCCCGACGGCGGACACGTCCCGGCTCCTCAGCAGTACCCCACGGAAAGGCTGGACCAGCCGCAGCGGGCGAACCCCACGCAGGAACTCCCCGGAGCTCCCCGCCCCGACTATCCCCAGCGCCAGCCTTTCTACGGCCAGTCCGGGTACTACGGGCAGGGTCAGCAGCATACGCAGCAGTACCCCCAGCACAGTCCCCAGGGCCAGCTGCACAACGGCCATCAGGACATCGGCCAACACAGCGGCCACCAGGCCCAGGGTGCGCATGAATTCCAGGGCGGAGCGGTGGGCCTCGCGCCGAATCCCAAGGATGCCCCGCGGCGGAAAGCCAGCTTCGGCGTCGGCACGCTGGTGGCCAGCATCCTCGCCGCCGGCCTGGTGGGCGGCGGCGTGGCCACGGTGGGCTCCGCTGAATGGTTCGGTACCTCCGGAACCCCGGCCAGCACCAGCAGCAACGCCCAGCCCGGCACCGTCATCGTCAACAACCAGGACTCGGTCAACGAGATCACCGCAGCAGCAGTGAAGGCTTCACCCAGCGTGGTAACCATCAGTGCTTCCACCGGCAGTGCGGGCGGCACCGGTTCGGGCATCGTGCTGGACGACCAGGGACACATCCTCACCAACACCCACGTGGTCACCCTCGATGGCCAGACGGCGAATGCGAACCTTGAGGTCCGCTCAAGTGACGGCCGGGTCATCCCCGCGAAGCTGGTGGGTACGGATCCGTTGTCGGACCTCGCCGTGATCAAGGTGGACGCAGGCTCGGGCCTCACCCCGGCCACCCTTGGCGATTCCGGGAAGCTGAACGTGGGAGACACTGCCATCGCCATCGGCTCTCCGCTGGGTCTCACCGGAACCGTCACCGACGGAATCGTCTCCACCCTCAACAGGACCATCAGTGTTGCGTCGGCAGCTGCCCCTGAAGAGGGGGACAACGCGGAGGGCGACGACGAGGGCGGCTTCCAGTTCGCGCCTCCGGGCGGTGGACAGAGCCAGCAGACTGCAGAACAGGGCCAAATATCCATCAACGTCATCCAGACGGACGCAGCCATCAACCCGGGCAACTCAGGCGGCGCCCTGGTCAACAGCAACGGTGAGATTATCGGCGTCAACGTGGCCATCGCGTCGGCGGGCTCAAGCGCATCCTCCACGAGCGGAAACATCGGCGTCGGCTTCAGCATCCCCATCAACCACGCCAAGCGGGTTGCCCGGGAAATCATCGAGACCGGCAAGGCTTCCCACGGGCAGCTGGGTGTCAGCGTCAAGCCGAAGGGCACGAGCGCGTCCTCAGAGTTCTCTGTAGGCGCGGACGTCGCCACCGTGGAACCGGACTCGGCAGCCGCCAAGGCAGGTATCAGGGTGGGTGACGTGATCACGAGGTTCAACGACCTTGCAGTCGGTGAACCTGAGCAACTGACCGCGGCTGTGCGTGAGCAGCCCGGCGGTTCCAAAGTGAAGATCACCGTACTGCGCAACGGCCAGGAACAGACGTTCGACGTCACGCTGGGCACCGCAGCGGGCTAAGTGCCGTACGGCGCCAACCGCAGCAGCAGTACGACGGCGGCGTCCCACCTTCGGGCGGGGGCGTCGCCGTCGTTGTTTCCACCTCATGGGGCAGGCGGGCACCCGCGTCAAGGGAGTGCTGACACAGGCGTTAACGGAAGAGGGCGCAGGGGAGGGCCTATATGGTTAGCTAGGAGCTACCCGTATGCCGGGCATTCCGCGGCCACGACCTCACCCGGCTGGCTGTCCACAAGCATGGAAGGCTGCTGTCAATACAGTGGAAGATACATTGAAGATCATCGTCCTGGTCAAGCATGTACCGGACGCCCAGTTCGACCGTCACCTCAACGGGGAGGGGTACACGACGGACCGCGATGAGAGCATCCTGTCCGAGCTCGACGAATACGCACTCGAGGCGGCACTGCAGCTCGCCGAGGCACGTGGCGGCAGCAAGGCGGGCAACCAGGTCATCGCCCTGAGCATGGGTCCTGCCGGGGCAGTCAACGCCATCAAGAAGGCACTCCAGATCGGGGCCACCGAGGGGGTCCACCTCACCGATGATGCGCTGGCCGGTTCCGACGCCGCCGCTACATCCCTCGCGTTGGCGGCCACTGTCCGGTACCTGGGCCAGTCCGCACCGGTGGACCTGGTGATCACCGGCATGGCTTCCACCGACGGCGAAACCTCCCTGGTTCCGGCGCAGCTGGCGGAACGGCTTGGCCTGCCGCAGGTCACCTTTGCCTCGTCGCTGGAGGTCAGCGGCGGCAGGCTGACGGCGCGGCGCGATGCCGATACGTTCTCCGAAACGGTGGAAGCATCCCTGCCCGCCGTTGTGTCCGTGACGGACCAGATCAATGAGCCCCGGTACCCCAACTTCAAGGGCATCATCGCCGCCAAGCGCAAGAGCATCACCACACTGTCGCTCGCGGACATTGGCGTTGACCCGGCACAGGTGGGCTTCGCCGGGTCCTGGACCAGCATCATCAATGCAGAGGAACGCCCGCCCCGGACCGCGGGCACCATCATCACCGACGAAGGCGATGCCGGCATCAAGCTGGTTGACTTCCTGGCCGCCCAGAAGCTGCTCTAAGAGGGATCACAGACATGGCAAAAGTACTTGTATTCATTGACAACCCGGGCGCTGCCGTCAAAAAGAGCTACCTCGAGCTGCTGACACTGGCACGTTCACTGGGGGAGAGCGCTGTGGCCCTCAACGGGGAGCTTTCCGACGGCGTCGCGGCTGCCTTCGCCGAATACGGCGTCAGCACGGTGGTGCGCCCCTCTGCCCAGGACCTCGACGACTTCCTGGTCGCCCCGAAGGCCGCCTACGTCGCCGCGGCCGCGGAAACCACCGGCGCGGGCATCGTCCTGCTGGACAACTCGCCCGAGGGCAAGGAGATTGCTGCCCGTGTGGCGATCCGGCTGAACGCCGGCGTTATCACCGACGCCATAGCTGTGGACGCGGATGGAACCGCGCACAAGTCCGTCCTGGCCGGCTCCTACAACACCTCCTGCAAGGCCACCACTTCCGTGTCAGTAGTGACCGTTAAGGCCAACAACATCACGGCCGAGCCTGCCACTGCCCCCTCCACGCCGGAAACCGTCACCGTAGAGGTGCCGGCCGCGGCCGCAGCTGCCCGGATCACCGCCCGCGAGCAGAAGGTGGCCAGCGGACGGCCGGACCTCACCGACGCCAGGATCGTGGTGGCCGGCGGACGCGGCCTGGACGGCGACTTCGGACCCGTCGAAGAGCTCGCCGACGCACTGGGTGCAGCCGTGGGAGCGTCACGCGCAGCCACGGACGCAGGCTGGATCAGCCATGACGCACAGGTGGGCCAGACCGGCAAGACCGTGTCCCCCCAGCTCTACATCTCAGCCGGCATCTCCGGGGCCATCCAGCAGAAGGCCGGGATGCAGACCTCCAAGGTCATCGTTGCCGTCAACAAGGACGCGGAGTCGCCGGTCTTCGAGATTGCCGATTTCGGCATCATCGGGGACGTCTTCGATGTGCTGCCGCAGGCTACGGAAGAGATCAAGAAGCGAAAAGGCTGATTCCTTGACTGCCTCCAACGAGCAGGCACAGAGCCCGTTCAACCCGGCCACGGACCGGGTTGGGCGGGTGCTCTGTTTTGCGGCCCACCCGGACGACATCGACTTTGGTGCCGCAGGCACCATCGCCGCCTGGACGGCCGCGGGGGTGCAGGTCAGCTACTGCATCATGACCGACGGCGACGCCGGGGGCTTCGACCCCGCACACCGTGCCAACATCATCGCCATGCGGGACGCCGAACAGCGCCGCGCCGCCGGGCTGGTGGGCGTCACCGACATCCACTACCTTCACCAACGGGACGGATACCTCGAACCCTCGCACGAGGTGATGCGGGGCGTGGTGAAGCTGATCCGGGAAATCCGTCCCGACGTCGTGCTGTCCATGCATCCGGAACGGAACTGGCGGCGCATCCAGAAGAGCCACCCCGACCACCTGGCGGTGGGCGAGGCCGTCACCCGGGCGGTGTACCCTGCGCTGGAAAACCCCTTCGCCTACCCTGAACTCGCCGAATCAGGGCTTGAAGCCTACAAGCTGCCGTGGCTCTGGCTGTACGCGGGGCCGGAGGAGCGGGAGAACCACTTCGTGGATGTCACCGGCCAGGTGGAAGCCAAGCTGAAGGCGATCCATGTCCACGTCAGCCAGCACCCCGATGTGGAAGCCATGGAGGCAACTGTCCGGCAGGGGATGCGGACAAACGCGGCCCGGGCGGGACTTCCGGAGGGCCGCAGCGCGGAGGCGTTCCACGTTGTTGCCGTCAACGGTCCCGGAACCATCGCCGGCTTCTAAAATCTGTTTCTACGTACAGGAACGCCCCGTTTCCTGGCCGGAAACGGGGCGTTCTTCAGCGTGTTGCCGCTTTCCGGCTACGCTCCCAAGGGTGCGGCGGCGACCGTGGGCAGGGTGGGTGACTGGGATCCGCCCACGGGTTCGACGGTTATCCCCAACGCAGCCGCGGAGGAAATGCCCTGCACAACAGCAGGCTTGGACAGGGCTTCCTCGTCCATCAACCCCTGTGACACGGGCGCAGAGCCGTCCTTGGGAATCAGCCACATCTGGTAGACCTTGCCCTCAGGCGGAGCGGGGACGCCATTCATCTTCACCACGGCAGCGTCCTCGGAGGAGGAGATGAGGAGGGTGGCGGTGCCGCCCCCGGACACATCCACCGATGCCTCGCGAAGGTCGCCCGCACGGACCACCTGGTTCAGGGGGTCGTTCTGGTCCGCGAGGTACGACCCCACTCCGACGCCGCCCAATGCGATCGCCGCAGCTGCTGCCACTCCGGCAAGCCAACGGCGGGCACCGGGCCGGCGCCGTTCTTCCCTGCGCTGGCGGGCCTTGGCGAGCTCGTCGCCGGCTACGGGCACGGCAGCGGTGGCGCCGGTTTGGGCGTCCGGCAGCAAGTCGTCCCGGCGCACGCCGTCCTGGGGCGGCAATTGGGCCACAATCCGGTTGAACAGATCGGCCGGAGGTTCCTCTTCAACGTGGAAAGTCCTGGCCAGTGTCTCGCGCGCCTGCCGCACCCGCTCCTGGAATGCGAGCCGTTCTGCTTCCGGGGCGGTGGAGATGTAATCCTCAATGGCTTGCCGTTCGTGATCCGTCACGGCGTCCAGGGCATACAGCTCTGCCAGGTCAACGGCCCTGCCGGACGCGAGGTCCATGGCAACGGTATCGCCGAACGAGCCGGAGCGGCCGTTGCGCCCATGGTTCATTTCTGTCATCTCAACTCACCCCCAGACAGGTCTTCAATCGGATCAGTCCATCGCGGATGCGGGACTTTATGGTGGGTACTGCCGCGTTCAGCCGTTCTGCGACCTCCCGGTAGGTGAGGCCGCCATAGTATGCGAGGCGTACGGACTCCTGTTGTGTTTCGGTCAATGTTCCGAGGCAGCGGGCCACGGCTTCAGCTTCCAGCCTGCTTCCCACTTCGTCAGAAACGCTGTCATGATCGATGTCCTGCGTGCTGGCACCGTACTTCGCTTCCCGGTCCGTTGAGGACTGCGAGGACCTGACTTTGTCCACCGCGCGCCGGTGCGAAATGGTCATCAACCAGGACAGCGGGCTTCCTGCCTGGCGGTCGAACTTTGCCGCGTTCTGCCACACCTGCAGGAAGACCTCCTGGGTGGTGTCCTCGCTAAGCTCAGGATCAATCAGAACCCGGCGGGCCATGCCGAACACCCTCCGGGACGTGAGCCGGTAGAACTCCGCAAAGGCCGCCTGGTCCCCACGGGCTATGCCTTCCAAAAGGATTACAAGGCGTTGGCTGAGGTCAGCCGGCGGATCGGTTACCGCGGCAGGAGCCTCGGAATGTGGCGCGTTGGGAGTTTCCATTACTTCCAAGCATAAGTCTCCCGGCGGTGAATCCTCAGCAGTGCCTGTGCGGCTGCGGCTTTTGGTCCTGGACCCTGCTTCCAGAAGTGTCACCTGCCGCTCCTCGATCCCGTGAAATGTTCTCAGGAGTGATTCGGGGCTGCTGCATGGGTGGATGGGCGGCGCCGGAAGATTTTTCCCCCGGCCGCCATAGGGAAGGCCTCAGATCCGCGCGCCGGCAAACCCCTGCTGCCGCCACGCCTCGTAGACGGCAATGGAAGCGGCGTTGGCCAGGTTCAGGGAACGCAGGGCAGGCAGCATGGGCAGCCGCACCGTGGCGGTGACGTGGGAGTCCGTTTTCAGTTCCTCCGGGAGGCCCACGGACTCCCGCCCGAACATCAGGACGTCGCCCGGCTGGTACGCGATGTCCGTGTAGCTGGCCGCTCCATCGGAAGTAAACGCATAGACGCGTTCGGGTTGAAGGTGCTGCCAGGCGTCCTCGATGTTCTTATGCACCGTGACCACGGCGAGGTCGTGGTAATCGAGCCCGGCGCGGCGCAGCTTGGCGTCTGAAAAATCGAAACCCAGTGGTTCCACGAGATGCAGTTCAGCCCCGGTGATGGCGGCAAGCCTTATGGCGTTACCTGTATTGCCGGGAATTTCAGGGGCGTGGAAGAGGATGCGGAACACATTCCCATCCTAGCGACCGCTGTCAGTGCATGCCGCGCAGCAGCCGGGCCAGGACGGGCACGTTCACGGTATTGGGCGCCGGCCCGGAGGCAAGGAACTCCTTGAGCCCGCGCACCATGCCGGCACCGTTGACGATCTGTACTGTTTGGAGTGCACCTGCGGGGCGGCGGTGATGGTCGATGACCGGCTCGTGCAGGTTCCCGCTGGGGCTCAAAACCACTGTCCAGCCGGTGACGTTCAGTTCCGGGAAGATGTCCTGCATCGCCCGAACAAGGTGGGCCAGCTGCGGCGGCGCGATGGTGCGCGTCCCATGGTTCAGGGTCCTGCCGTCCCAGGCGTACGCCCCCTTGGGCAGGAGCATGGAGTTAATCAGGGCGAGCCGGTAGCCCGACAGCACGGCATGGTCGATGTGGCTGTTGTCCGCCGGCGACTGCAGGCCGTTGATGAGTCGGGCGGCGGGGATGGCGGGCAACACCTGGCGGGTCAGGAGCTGGACAGTGCGCATCTCCCGCTGGATCCGTGCTTCGGCTCCAAAGATGCCGCGTTTCCGGGGCATCCCGTGCACCTGCTGGCTGGCCTGAGCCGGTGGAATCAGCGGAACAGTGCCGGGCGTGAACGGCGGCACGTAGACAGGCGGATCCCCCGCGGTATTGCGGGTGCTGCCAGGCCGGTGAACTGTGGCCGACGCCCGGCTGCCGGCGGGAGGAGCATCAAAGTGCGGCTCATCGTCGGCAGCATTGCCCCGGACAGGGCCCGCCGCATACGAACGGTCGTAGGCTTTACGGCGCTGAGGATCAATGAGGGTCTCATATGCGGCCGTCACCCGGCGGAACGCGGCAGCGTCACCGCCATGGTCGGGATGGGCGGTGCGGGCAGCACGGCGGTAAGCCACCTTGATTTCCTTCTCAGTGGCCGTAACGGCTACCTGAAGGACCTGGTAGTGGGAGCTGCTGCTCTCGGTCAAACACTCATCCTTTTCTGTATGGCCGGCCCGCGGGGGAGCCAAGCCAGCCCAGTCTAGCCAGCACGGCGGCCCGCTCTGTCCTGACAACGAGTGCTTGGGCTGTGCAGGTTCCCGGCGGGAGCTGCAGTCTAGACTCGTGCATGCGCGGCCGGCGGGGCCGTGGCATGAAGCAGCGGGGGACATGACAATGCCGACGACGGTACGGGCGGCTGGCGGGAAGTGGCTGGGGGCGGCGCTGGCAGGCACCCTGGTCGCCGTCCTATTGAGCGGATGCAGCGTGGAGGTGCGGGATCCGGCGGCGCCGGACGTGGTGGAAAGCACTCCGGTCCTGGCTACTCCCACCATTACCCCCGGCCATGACGCTGACGCCGTGGCCGGGCAGGATCTTCCGTTAGCAGCCGGCGGGACCCTTGCCCGCGACGTCCCCGTGGGGATATCGGATGGGTTGAAGGATGCGCCTGGCTGGAAGCAGGTTAAGGACAAGGTCGCCGGCGAGAGCCAGTACGCAAAAGCCGACGGGTGCCTCGTGGCTGCCAAAGTCCGCAGCAACCAAGGCGCCCTTGCGCGGGGCGATGACCGTGAATCAACGGCGGCGCTCTTCGAATACCTTGATCCGACCCTGCTGCCGGGCTCCCTGAAGGCAGACACCCTTCGCTGGGGAAATGACCGTGACGCGCCGGTGCGCCGGGTGGAAGTCCTGGCCCTGGAGCAGGCTGCACCGCGGGGCGGGAAGGCAGCGGTCGTCCTGGCCCGGCTCTTCGCCACCGCCGGCTCGTCCATCTATGTCTCCGTGTCCTGCCCCGATGCGGCATCGCTCGCCGCAGCGCGGGCAGACGTAGCCTCGTTCCTGCCGGTGCTGCCGCCGTCGAACTAGCTTCCTGTGCATCCAGCTTCCTGGGCACTTAAAAGGAAGAGCCGGCCGCTGGATATCCAGCTGCCGGCAGGTCTTTTCTGCTGTAGTCAATGCGCACAGTTACTCCGTGCGCACTCCGGTAGGCCGGGAGAGGCGGTTCAAAGCCAGCGCTGCCACCAGAAGCCCGAAGTCGCGCAGTGCGACGTCGAAGAAACTCCCCAGCAGGAGGAGGTTGATGATGATGCCGGCCAGCCAGGCTGCCACCAGGAGCGAACCAAACCGCGGGCGGATGGCCACGATAATACCGGCGGCAATCTCCACTGCCCCCACCACGTACATGAAGGTCTGGGCGGGGATCGGCACGATCGCAGTGGCCTGCGGAGCAAGATAGATCGTCCAGTCAGCCAGGATGTTGGTGAACTTGTCCAGGCCGAAGATGATCGGCGCAACGGTAAACACAGTTCGCAGCAGCAGGAAAGCCTGCCGTGCAGGTTGAACTGCCGGGAGGTGATGGGCATGCACTGCGGATGCAGTTTTCATGGCAACTCCTTCTAAAAGTAGATATGACTATTTTAGAAGCGGGCAGGTCTATAATCAAGAGATCTTGACTTTGGATTGGGGTGGAATGACCAGGCTCCCTTGGGCAGACAGGATGGCTGCGCTCGCCTCCCTCGCAGACGAAAAGCGGCTCCAGCTCTTCGAATTCGTGGCGGCGGCGCCGCATGCCGTGAGCCGCGACGATGCCGCCCGGGCCGCGGGCATTCCGAGGAGTACCGTGTCCTTCCACCTGGACCGGCTGGTCCAGGACGGCCTGCTGGCCGTTGAATTCCACAAGCCGCCGGGAAAAACCGGCCCCGGGTCCGGCAGGCCTGCAAAGATGTACCGGAGTACAGCGGGCGAAATCGGCGCCTCGGTGCCTGACCGGAATTACGACCTTGCAGGCGAGCTCCTGGCCGCCGCCATCGAGAGGTCCCAGGAGACCGGCAAACCGGCAGGAGAGGTACTCCGGGACATCGCCTTCCACAAAGGCCGGGAGTTGGCCGAGGGAGCCGAATCCCTGGAGCGGTTCCTCGCCGCAACCGGATATCGGCCGGAACCGGACGGCGAGGGCGGGTTCCTGCTGCCGAACTGCCCCTTCCACCGGCTTTCCCGGACGCACACCGGCGTGGTGTGCCCCATGAACGGCGCGTTCCTGCGGGGCGCGGCGGTGGGTTCCGGCACCTCGGAGGAACGCGTGGCGGGAGCGGATATACCGGATTACTGCTGTGCCCGGATTCTCCCGGCAGATCAGGTGGCAGGGCCTCCGGCGCCGGGCGGCAACCGGCCCAAGGGCTAGAATTGCAAGGTGCCCGTCTACCTCGATCATGCTGCCACCACCCCGCTTTCAGCTGAGGCTCTGGCTGCCCTGACGCGTGAACTTGCCCGCACCGGAAACCCCTCCTCGCTGCATGGTTCCGGCCGGCGGGCGCGCAGGGCAGTTGAGGATGCCCGGGAGGCCGTCGCCGCTGCTGCCGGCGCCCATCCATCAGAGGTGATCTTTACGTCCGGCGGCACCGAATCGGACAACCTGGCTGTCAAGGGCCTGTATTGGGCCCGGGTGGCAGAGAACCCCGCGCGGCGGCGCATCCTCTGTTCCGCCGTCGAACATCACGCGGTCCTGGACACCGTGGAGTGGCTGGAACGGCACGAGGGCGCCGACGTGACGTGGCTGCCGGTGGACGGCGACGGCGTGGTGGACCTCGAATTCCTTCAAGGTGAGCTGTCCCGGGATCCGGGCACCATCGCGCTGGTCACCGTCATGTGGGCCAACAACGAGGTGGGCACCATCCAGCCGGTCCACCGGATCGTGGAACTGGCCCAGGCCGCCCGCGTACCCGTGCACTCGGATGCCGTGCAGGCGTTTGGTTCGCTCCCCGTGGATTTCAAGGCGTCCGGCCTGGATGCCATGTCCATCTCCGGGCACAAGATCGGGGGACCGGTGGGTGTGGGGGCCCTCCTGCTGGGGCGGGCGGTCAAGCTGACCCCCGTCCAGCACGGAGGCGGGCAGGAACGGGACGTCCGCTCCGGCACCTTGGATACGGCATCGATTGCAGCTTTCGCAGCGGCCGCAGAGGCTGCTGCTGCAGCGCTGCCCCGTGAAGCCGCCCGGATCACGGCTCTCCGCGACCGACTGATCAAAGGGGTGCTCGAGCGGGTGCCGGAGGCCGTCCTGCGCGGAGCGCCAGGCACCGGGCGGCTCCCGGGCAATGCGCATTTCACCTTCCCGGGCTGCGAAGGGGATTCCCTCCTTTTCCTTTTGGACCTTGCCGGAGTGGAGTCATCCACCGGGTCGGCGTGCACGGCCGGTGTGCCGCGCCCGTCCCACGTCCTGCTGGCCATGGGACTTGACGAGGAAACGGCGCGGGGCGCGCAGCGGTTCACTCTCGGCCATGCCTCCACCGACGCCGACGTCGACGCCTTGCTGAACGCCCTTCCGGACGCCTATGCACGTGCCCGGCAGGCAGGTATGGCCGGCCACGAGTCCTCCATTCAGACTGCAGGCACCATCGCCCGGCAGGGACGGGCTGCCAGCTGACCGCGCTGCCGCCGTGCTCCTTGACACTGCGCCGTGCTCCTTTACACGAGGCCGTAGAATAGATAGGCGACGATCGTATCCGGGACCCTGCCCGGCGGTCCGCACGGTCCCGGCCATGGGGCCGCAGCCTTCCCCGACAGAAAGCCAGCATGCGAGTTCTAGCAGCCATGAGCGGCGGAGTTGACTCCGCCGTAGCCGCCGCCCGCGCCGTTGAGGCGGGGCATGACGTCGTCGGGGTCCACCTGGCGCTGTCGCGGATGCCAGGCACCCTGCGTACCGGCAGCCGCGGCTGCTGCACCATCGAGGATTCCCGCGACGCCTGGCGCGCGTGTGACGTCCTGGGCATCCCCTACTACGTGTGGGACTTCTCGGAGCGCTTCAAGGAAGACGTCGTCCAGGACTTCATCGACGAGTACGCAGCCGGCCGTACGCCCAACCCCTGCATGCGCTGCAACGAGCGGATCAAGTTCGCTGCCCTGCTGGAAAAGGCCATTGCCCTGGGCTTCGACGCCGTATGCACCGGACACTATGCGAAGGTGATCGAAGACGCCGACGGGAACCGTGAGCTGCACCGCGCCGCGGACTGGGCCAAGGACCAAAGCTATGTCCTCGGCGTCCTGACCCACGAACAGCTCAAGCACTCCATGTTCCCGCTCGCCGACACCCCGTCCAAGGCCGAGGTCCGGGCCGAAGCCGAGCGGCGCGGACTCTCGGTGGCCAACAAGCCCGACAGCCACGACATCTGCTTCATTCCCGACGGCGACACCGCCGGGTGGCTCGCGGAAAAGATTGATATGACCACCGGCGACATCGTGGACGAAACAGGCACCAAAGTAGGTGAGCATCCCGGCGCCAACGCGTTCACCGTCGGCCAGCGCCGCGGCCTGAAGCTCGGCACACCGGCCGCCGACGGAAAACCGCGCTTCGTCCTGGAGATCCGGCCGAAGGAAAACAAGGTGGTGGTGGGACCGGAGGCGCTCCTGGCCATCGACGAGATCCGGGGCATTAAGGTCTCCTGGGCGGGCCTGCCGATCGCGGAGGTGGAGTCCGGTGCGGAATTCGACTGCTACGCGCAGGTTCGCGCGCACGGCGACCCCGTGCCGGCCACTGCCCGGATGGAAGCAGGAGAAGGCGGCGCCGCCGGCCAGTTGGTCATCAGGCTGACCGACCCCCTGCGTGGCGTGGCGCCCGGCCAGACGGTTGTCCTCTACCAAGGCAGCCGCGTCCTCGGCCAGGCAACCATCGACGTTGCCCGGTCCCTGCAGCGCGCCGCGCTGTAACTGAACACTTTTCCAAGCGCCGCCCCGGTTTCCCGGGGCGGCGCTTTTTCTGCCTTCCTGCCGGCGGACTGCCCCTAAAACCGGGGCTGCGGATGCGCCAGGTAAATTTTGTGTCTCAACTCACACAATGGGCCGTCCCGGGGGTTGACTCTCTGATTGAATCTACCCATCAGTAACGCGCTGCCCGCCTGAGCAGAGGCACCCACATCCTCGGCGGGCGCGTACTCATCGAACAGAAAGTTCACAGATGACGAAGAGCAACAAAGCCCTGCACGGCGCCATCGCGCTGGCAGGCATCTCCGCCCTCGCACTGACGGCCTGCACGGGCCCCTCCGGCGGCGGCGGAACGGCAACCGAGGGCGCCGGCGGCGGCGCCATCACCTATGGAACGACTGACAAAGTGGTCACGCTCGACCCCGCCGGCTCCTACGACGGCGGATCCTTCATGGTGATGAACCAGATCTACCCCTTCCTGCTCAACTACGCTCCGGGAACAGCCGACGCCACCCCGGACATTGCAGAGTCGGCCTCCTTCACCAGCCCCACCGAATACACGGTGAAGCTGAAGCCGGACCTGAAGTTTGCCAACGGGCACACACTGGACTCCTCCGACGTTGTCTTTTCCTTCAACCGGGTCAAGAAGATCGACGACCCCAACGGCCCCGCGTCGCTGCTGGCCAACATGGAAAAGATCGAGGCCACTGACTCCAGCACCGTGGTCTTCACGTTGAAAGCCGGCAACGACCAGGTCTTTCCAGGAGTGTTGGCCTCCAACCCGGGCCCCATCGTGGATGAGGAAGTCTTTCCCGCGGACAAGATCCTGGACGACGACGCCATCGTCGCGGCCAAACCCTTCGCCGGGCAGTACACCATCGACAGCTACAAGAAGAACGAACTGGTCAGCTTCAAGCCCAACGCCGACTACCAGGGTCTGCTGGGCAAGGCTGCCAACGACGGCGCTACGCTCAAGCACTACGCCGACCCGAACAACCTCAAGCTCGATGTCCAGCAAGGCAACATCGACGTTGCCGGCCGGATCCTGACTGCAACTGACGTTGCTGACCTCGAGTCGGACAGCAACGTGAAGGTCCACAAGGGTCCCGGCGGAGAACTCCGCTACATGGTGTTCAACTTCGACACCATGCCGTTCGGCGCCAAAACGCCCGACGCCGATCCCGCCAAGGCACTGGCTGTCCGGCAGGCCATTGCGCACCTGGTGGACCGGGACGTCATCGCGTCGCAGGTCTTCAAGAACACGTACACCCCGGTCTACTCCTACGTGCCCAAGGAATTCGAAGGCGCAACCGAGCCGCTGAAGAGCCTTTACGGCGACGGCAGCGGCAAACCCAGCCTGGACAAGGCCAAGAAGGCCCTCACCGACGCCGGAGTGACGTCCGTGGTGGACCTGAAGCTGCAGTACACCGACAGGTACGGTACGTCTGCTGCGGATGAGTACGCCCTGGTGAAGGAACAGCTCGAGAAGTCGGGGCTTTTCACGGTTGACCTCAAGTCCACGGAGTGGACCACCTACACCAAGGAACGCAGGGCAGATGCCTACCCCGTGTACCAGCTGGGCTGGTTCCCTGATTACTCTGATGCGGACAACTACCTCACGCCGTTCTTCATCCCCGGGAACTTCCTCGGCAACCACTACGAAAACCCGGCCGTGACAGAGGTCGTCAATAAGCAGCTGGTCACCACCGACAAGGCGGAACGGAGTGAGCTGCTGGGCCAGGCCCAGGAAGCCATTGCCAAGGACCTCTCCACGCTGCCGCTGCTGCAGGGTGCCCAGGTCATGGTGGCAGGAACGGATGTCCAGGGCGTTGAAAAAACCCTCGACCCGTCGTTCAAGACCCGCCTTGGCGTGATGTCCAAGTAGGTCCTGCCGACCATCCGACGATGACCGCACACGGGGCGGGACGCCCGCCAGGCGTCCCGCCCCAACGTGCTGGTTAATGGTGCGGGCAGCAGCCGGCGCCCAGACAACCCTGAGGTACCATGACCACTTTGATTGATGCGCCGCCCAGCGACGCGGACGGCCTCCTCCCGGCCACAAAAAAATCTTCCGGCGGGGGACTCGGCCAGTACATCCTGATCCGTTTCCTGCTGATCTTCCCCACGATCTTCATCCTCGTCACCATGGTCTTCTTCCTGATGAGGATTACCGGTGACCCCATTACTGCGGCCATGGGCGGCCGACTGCCTGCCGACCAGCTCCAGGAACGCATCCAGGCGGCCGGCTATGACCGGCCCATCCTGGTCCAGTACTTCGAATACCTTGGCCAGCTGGCCACCGGCAACTTCGGCCGTACCCTTACGGACAACCGTGCCGTCGTCGAAATGCTGACCACCTACGGCTCCGCCACCCTGGAACTGAGCATCAACGCGCTGCTCGTTGCCCTGCTGGTGGGAATCCCCCTGGGCATGGTTGCAGCCCACCGCCGGGACAAGGCACCGGATGCTGTCCTGCGCGTGTTCGCCATTCTCTGCTACGCCACACCCGTGTTCTTTGCGGGCATGCTGCTGAAGCTGACCTTCTCCGTCTGGCTGGGCTGGCTCCCGGTGGCGGGCAGGGCAAGGACCTCAAGCGAGCTCGCGCTGACGTCGCTGGAAGCACCCACCGGCATCTACTGGCTTGACGCCCTGCGGAGCGGCAACATGGCCGCGCTCAGCGACGTCCTGGCCCACGCCGTGCTGCCGGCGGTGGCCCTCGGCCTGCTGACCGCCGGCATTTTCCTCCGCCTCGTCCGGACCAACGTCATCGGAACCCTGGGCAGGGACTACGTGGAGGCCGGGCGTTCCAGGGGAGTCAGCGAGTTCCGCCTGGTGACCAAGCACGCCTACAAACCGGCCCTGATCCCGATCATCACCGTGATGGGCCTGCAGATCGCGGTGATGCTTGGCGGCGCCGTGCTCACCGAGAAGACCTTCGAGTGGAAGGGGCTGGGATTCCAGCTTGCGAATTACCTCACAGCCCGCGACTTCGTCGCCGTGCAGGGCATCGTGGTGCTGCTGGCAATCATTGTGGCCATGACCAATTTCATCGTGGACATCATTGCCGCGCTGATCGACCCCCGCGTGAGGTACTGACATGAGCATTCCTGACGTGCCCGTACCGATGGAAAGCCCCCGGGCACCGTGGTACCGGCGCCTGCCGGTCATCTCCCACTTCAACAAGAGCGTAGGACTCCAGCGCGGCATGCTGGTGGCCGGACTGGTCCTGACCGGCGCCTTCGTCCTGACCGCCCTGCTCGCGCCGCTGCTCGCGCCGTACGGCTTCTCCCAGCTTTCCGACGACGACGGCAGCTTTCCCACGCAGCAGGCCCCGGGCGGGAAGCACCTGCTGGGAACGACGGTGAGCGGATACGATGTCCTGTCCCGTGTCATCTGGGGAGCGCAGACAGCAATCCTGGTAATTGTCGTCGCCGTGGCCATGTCGATCGTGGTCGGCGTTGTCCTGGGCCTGGTGAGCGGATACATCGGCGGCTGGCTCGACCGGATCCTGGTGGTGATCGCCGACGCCGTCTACGCATTCCCCTCACTGCTGGTGGCGATCGTGATGGCCATCGTGATCAGTGGCGGCCAGTCGAGCCTGGTGGGTGGCATCTTCGCGGCCGGAACCGCTATCACGCTCGTTTTTATCCCGCAGTACTTCCGCGTGATTCGGGCCGAGACCGTGCGCTTGAAAGCGGAACCCTTTGTCGAATCCGCCAAGGTGGTGGGTGCCTCCAACATCCGTATCATGAGCCGCCACATCTACCGCAACGCCACCCGAACCCTGCCCCTGATCTTCACCCTCAACGCGTCCGAGGCAATCCTGACCCTGGCGGGGCTGGGTTTCCTTGGCTTCGGCATCGAGCCCAGTTCGGCCGCCGAATGGGGCTTCGACCTGAACAAGGCGCTCGCCGACACCACCTCCGGAATCTGGTGGACAGGCCTGTTCCCGGGCATGGCCATCGTGCTGACCGTACTGGGCCTGACCTTGGTGGGCGAAAGCATCAACGACCTCAACGATCCGCGCCTCCGAGGCCGTAAGAGCACAGGCGGCAGTTCCCCGGCGCCGGTGGACACCGCAGCCATCGCAACAGAAGTGAGGGCATCATGACCGTCAATATCGACCCGTTGGACGCGGGGCATTCCGGCGACGGAGAGCTCGACGGCGGCCGTCCGGTCCTGGACATCGACCACCTTCAGGTCACTTTCGCCACCGACGGCGGGCCCGTGCATGCCGTCAAGGACGTCAGCCTGGAAGTCAGGAAGGGGGAAGTGCTTGCGATTGTGGGGGAGTCCGGGTCCGGCAAGACGGTCACCGCCAAGACCATTTTGGGCCTGCTCCCGGAAACGGCCAGCAGCTCGGGCGCGGTGGTGATCAACGGGGCTGACGTGATCAGTGTCAGTGCCGCCCGCCTCCGCCAGATCCGGGGCCGGGATGTGGCCATGGTGTTCCAGGAACCGTCCACGGCGCTGAACCCGGTGTTCACCGTCGGATGGCAGATTGCTGAAGGCATCAGGGCGCACGCCGGCCGTGAGAGTGGCAAGCGGGTTTCCGCCAAAGAAGCCAAGTCCCGGGCCGTTGAGGCCCTGCGCAAGGTGGGCATTCCCGATCCTGAGCACCGCGTCAACTACTACCCCCACCAGTTCTCCGGAGGGCAGAAGCAACGGGTTGTCATCGCAGCGGCGCTGGCGCTCAACCCCGGCCTGATTGTTGCCGACGAGCCTACCACCGCACTGGATGTCACGGTCCAGGCCGAGATTCTGGAACTCCTGAGGGACCTGCGGGACAAGTACGGCACCTCGATCGTGCTCATCACGCACAACATGGGGGTGGTGGCGGACCTGGCCGACCGCGTGGTGGTGATGTACCAGGGGGACGTGGTCGAGGAGGCTCCGGCCCGCACCCTGTTTGCCGAACCGCGGCAGGACTACACCCGGAAGCTGCTCGCCGCGGTGCCGCACCTGGGGCACAATTCCGCCTCGGAAGGACTGACCAGCCGGGCCCACCAGGATGAGGACGTCCTGGTGGAAGCCAACAATCTGACCATCGAGTACCCGGGCAGGCTGGGTACGCCGGCCTTCAAGGCCGTGGACAGGGTCAGCTTCACGCTGTCCAGGGGTGAGGTCTTCGGGCTCGTCGGGGAGTCGGGTTCCGGAAAAACCACCATCGGCAGGGCCATCGCCGGGCTCAACAGGACCACCGGAGGCAGCCTGAAAGTCCTGGGCTACGAAATGCTGAACCTTCGCGAACGCACCTTCAAACCGCTCCGCAAGGACATCGGCTTCGTCTTCCAGGACCCGGCCGCGTCCTTCAACCCGCAGCTAACCATCGGGGAGTGCATCGCCGAGCCCATGGTGATCCACACCCGGCCAAGCCCCGCCCAGGCGCGCAAACGCGTCGGCGAGCTGCTTGAATCAGTCCAGCTGCCGGCGTCGTATGCGGGCCGTTACCCCCACGAGCTGTCCGGCGGGCAGCGCCAGCGGGCCTCGCTGGCACGGGCCCTGAGCCTGAACCCCCGGTTGCTGATAGCGGATGAACCGACGTCGGCCCTGGATGTTTCGGTGCAGGCCAAGGTTTTGGAGCTGTTCAAGGACATCCAGCAGGAGTTTGGGTTCGCCTGCCTTTTCATCAGCCATGACCTTGCAGTGGTGGACATCCTCTCCTCCTGGGTTGGCGTGCTCTACAAGGGCAGGCTGGTGGAACAGGCTATCGGGAGCCATATCATGGGCAACCCACAGCATGACTACACCAAGCGGCTGATTGCATCGCTGCCGGTCCCTGACCCCGAGGAACAGGCACGACGCCGGGAACAGCACCGGGCGCTGCTGGGCATCTGAGCGGCACAGCATGGTGGGCAAGCGCCGGGGCCGGGCGACATCCGGCGCCGGCGCTTAACACCCGGATCATTGGGCCGGCTGCCCATAGACTGGGATCATGACGCAGCACAACCTTCCCTCTCCTGACTCCGACGATTACGACCCCTCCGCCAGTTCGTTGGCCGGCCAGGTGGACAATTCGGTGATGGCTGAACTGCTGTCCATCCGCTCCAGTATCGACAACATCGATGCGACCCTCGTGTACCTCCTGGCAGAGCGCTTCAAAGCCACGCAGAAGGTGGGCTTCCTGAAGGCCGCCCACCGCCTCCCTGCGGGAGATCCAGGACGCGAAACCGCGCAGATTGCCAGGCTCCGCCGGCTTGCCGAAGACGCCCACCTCGATCCTGCCTTCGCGGAAAAATTCCTGAACTTCATCATCGGTGAAGTCATCCGCCATCACGAAGCGATTGCTGAGGACCACCAGGCTGCGTCCGGCCAGCACCCGCAGGCATCAGCACTCGCGTGACCGTGGGCGAACGGCACGAACCCGTCCGCGGCGCCGCGCTGCCGGATAAAGCTCCGCCTGCGGAAGTCACGGCAACGGGACTGGGACCATGGCCCGGGGAGGACCCACTCGAAGCCGCCCGGATCATCCGGGGTGAACTCGGCAGCCCGCACCTGCCGTTCCTCGCCGAACTGCCGGCCCGCGGGGTGGGCTCCGATGCCCTGGGGCGCACCGCCTCCCTCCTGGAGGAACTGGCCGTCGACGTCCAGCCGTACGGGTGGCGCCTCGTGGACCGCCCCGGCAAGGACTTCCGCCGCGCAGCCTCGGCGCTCTCCACGGACATCAACGTCCTGGCTGACGTAGCAGGGGCCGAGGACGCATCCGCGGAGGAGATCAAGCTCCAGCTGGTGGGCCCGCTCACCCTGGCGGCGGGCCTGCATCTGCACAACGGGGAGCGGGCCTTGCTTGATTACGGCGCGCGCCGGGACCTCACCGCTTCACTCGCTGCCGGCGTCGGAAGCTACCTCGCCCGGGTATCGGCTGCCGTTCCCGGTGCGCGGCTTGTGGTTCAGCTCGACGAACCCGATGTTGCCGCCGTGCTGGCCGGAACCATTCCCACTGCCAGCGGCTACCGCACCCTGCGTGCCGTCGCCGCCTCCGAAGCGCGGGAATCCTGGCGCCTGGTGATGGACGCACTCCGCGCAGCCGGTGCCGCGGAACTGGTGGTGTCGGTGCCTGAAGTTGAGGCCCCGTTCGACCAGATCCTGCATGCAGGAGCCGACGGCATCGCGGTGCCGCTCAAAGCCCTGACATCCCGACAGTGGGAGCAGCTGGCGGGAGCGGTAGAGGCCGGCAAACGGGTGTGGGCCGGAGCCCTTGACGTTGCAGCAGGTCAGCTTCCCAAAGTGGCGGACTGCGTCGAGTCGGTATGGCGCCCGTGGCGGCAGCTTGGCCTCCCACCGTCGTCCCTGGCCAGCCTCCGGGTCACCCCCTCAGCGGGGCTTGCCGGTCACAGCCCGGCGCAGGCCACCGCCGTGCTGGGCAGGCTGACCCAGATGGCGGACGGCCTGAACCAGGTCGCCTTGGGCTAGCCTGCCGGGGCTGGCCGGCAGGGGCGCCGGCCACCCCTCAGACCCGGTTTTCCCAGCGGTCCGGCTGGGCGTAGCGCGGCAGGAAGCTCCGCGCCGGGTTGCCCCCGGTGTAGGGACGCAGCCGGTAGTCGAAGCTGCCGGCATACACCAGGACGAGGCCGATCTGCGGCTGGATGACCTTGACCTGGATGCGGTGCCGGCCGTTGGGACCTTCTGCGGGGTCCCACCATTGCTCGGCGTAGGCTTTGGCGTCCACCGGTGCCGGAAGTGGCACGCGGAGCGGGCCGAGGAAAAGCCGGGATGCTTCCGACACGCCCCGCAGCCTTCCCCCTGCCGTGACGCTGAGGTTCAGGTCCGTGACCAACCGCCGGTAGCGGCCCACGTAGTCCACCAGCTGCGGGCTCCCGTTACGGCTGGTGGCGCTGGTGGTGTCCTGGAAGATGCGGGTCCGGCCGGGGAACCGGATCTCGCGCCGGGCGGTTAGGCTGGAGCGGCCGAACGGATCCTGGTGGGCGTGGTTTTCGATCCGGAACGGGACGTTCTCACCGTATTCCGGAAAGAACGCTTCCTCTCCGCCGGTCAGGCGCAACAGCGGCCGCAGCCACTCCTGCCGGCAGCCGACGACGTCGAACGTGCCTTCCCCCACGCCGTACCGGCCGGAGCCGGGCACCAGGGAGAAGTACTCCTGCAGTTCAGGCTGCAGCCTGGTAAATTCCGCCCCGAGAACCTGCTGGTAGATCGGTACGTTCATGAAGATCCTCCTGCTCAAAAAACTCTGCCGGCTTCACAATTTACCGGCCGCTTTCAGCCTGATGTACATGTCTGCCAGCCGCGGCGGCAGCTGGTGCGGTTCAGCGTCCACCACTTCCACCCCGAGGCGGCGGAGCTCCGCGCTGACAGCGGCGCGCTGAAGGAGCGCCCGTTCGGCAGCTGCGGCACGAAAAACCCCGGTGGCGTCGGCGCGGTCCCGGAGCATGATGCCCAGCTGGGGGTCGCGGACAGCCGCCACCACCACAACATGGTCGTTGGCAAGCCGCGCGGCGGCTGGAAGGAGTCCTTCCTCCGGCGCGCCGCCGTCCAGTGAGGTCAGCAGCACCACCAGGGACCGGTGTGCGGTGACGGCGCGGACCTGCGCCGGCACGGCCGGCCAGTCCATCTCGATAAGCTCCGCGTCCAGCGGTGCCATGGCCTGGACCAGCTGTCCCAGCAGGTTGCCCTGTACGGCAGATCCTGCGCGGGCACGGGTCCGGCGGTCAAAGGCCAGGAAGTCAACCCGGTCACCGCCGCGCTCGGCCAGGACGCCGAGCAGCAGCGCAGCTTCCATGCCGGTATCGAGGCGGGTCTCGTCGTCGATCCTCGCTGCCGAGGTCCGGGACGTATCCAGGACCATCACTACGCGCCGGTCACGTTCCGGACGCCAGGTGCGGACGACGACGGAGGAACGGCGGGCGGTGGCCCGCCAGTCGATGGAACGTACGTCGTCGCCCCGGACGTAGTCTCGCAGGGAATCGAACTCGGTGCCCGCCCCGCGGATCTGCACGGCAGCTTTTCCGTCGAGTTCGCGGAGCTTCCGCAGCTTGGACGGCAGGTGCCGCCGCGCCTGGAAAGGCGGCAGGACACGTACTGCGCCCGGACACTCGATGGTCCGCTGGCGGGCGGCGAGCCGCAGGGGTCCGAAGGAGCGCAGCGTGACGTGCGGGGCCTTGAGGTCTCCGCGGCGGACCGGCTGCAGCCGGACGGTGACCCGCCTGCTTTCGTGGGCCGGGATGTCAATATCCTGGACAGGGTTTCGTGCCCCCGCCGACGGCTGCCAGCCGTCGCGGAGGGTGCCGCGCAGGCGCCGGTTCCCGTCGTTCCGGACGGTGAGCCTGGCATCGATGGTCCCGTTCAGGGCGACATTGCCGGGCTCGGAACGCTGGACCTGGACAGATGGCAGCGAACCGGCAAGGACCAGGTCGGCTGCTGCCAGCGCGGCAAGCACGCCCAGTACGGCCAGCACCGTTCCCCACCCGGGCAGCAGCAGGACCGGCACCAGGCCCACCAGCACCAGCAGCACGTAACGCCCGGAGATGGCCATCAGCGTGGAACGGGAACGGACGCCAGGATGCTGCCCAGCACATCGTCCACGCGGACCCCGTCCATCTGGGCTTCCGGCTGCAGGGCAACCCGGTGCCGCAGGCAGGGCAGTGCCAGCGCTTTGACATCGTCAGGGGTCACGAAGCCCCTGCCGGAAAGCCAGGCCCAGGACCGGGACGTATTCAAGAGTGCTGTGGCGCCGCGGGGCGAAACACCCAGCAGGAACGATGGCGCCGTGCGGGTGGCCCGCACCAGGTCCACGATGTAGCCGATGATTTCCTGCTCCACGGCCACACCGCTTACCGCGTGCCGTGCCCGCTCCAGGTCAGCGGCACCCGCAACGGGCCGGACGCCGGCGGCGGCCAGGTCACGCGGATCAAAGCCGGCGGCGTGGCGGCGGATGACCTCCATCTCATCCCGCCGATCAGGCAACGGCATGGTGAGCTTGAGCAGGAACCGGTCCAGCTGCGCTTCCGGAAGTGGATACGTCCCTTCATACTCCACGGGGTTCTGGGTGGCGGCCACGAGGAACGGTGACGGCAGGGGCCGGGACACTCCATCCACCGAAACCTGCCGCTCCTCCATCGCCTCCAGCAGCGACGCCTGGGTCTTGGGTGGCGTCCTGTTGATTTCGTCCGCCAGGAGGAGGTTGGTGAAGACGGGCCCCTCACGGAAGGTGAATTCGGACGTGTGCGAGTCGTACACCAGGGAGCCTGTGACATCCCCCGGCATCAGGTCGGGGGTGAACTGCACGCGCTTCGTATCCAGGCTCAGCGCGGCGGACAGGGCACGCACCAGCAGGGTCTTGGCGACTCCCGGCACACCCTCCAGCAGCACGTGCCCCTGCGACAGCAGGGCGATCAGCATTCCGGTAACGGTGGCGTCCTGCCCCACTACCGCCTTTGACACCTCCTGGCGCACGTCCAAAAGGGCTTGCCGGGCGGAATCGTGCTCCATCGGATCAAGGACCCGCTGGCCACTGCCGTGTTCACTCATCGGCTGCTGACCTCTTTCTCTAGGTTGTTCAGTTCCTGCGCCCAGGCCACGAGCCGGGCCTCGGTGCGGGGATGGTGATTGATGAGGTCCCGGACTTCCGCTGCGGGCCTGCCCAGCAACCGTGCCGCCGCATCAATGGTGTTCTCGGCAGTGGCCCCCGGCCCCAGACGCAACTTCCCGGCAAGCCTCGCCAGCGTTCCGGCCCGGAGGTTGTCGCGGGCCTGCTCGACGGCGTGCGCGTCGTGGTACATCCGCGCGCGCCCCTCCGCCGTCTCTACTGCCTTGACCACCACTGGCAGCGGTTCAAACACCAGGGGACCGAGGCGCCGGCCGCGCCAGGCGATCGCCGTCAATGCCACGACGATGAGCCAGGGACCCAGATACCGGACCCAGTCCGGGGCCAAGTCGTCGAGGGTTTGCGGTGAGCCGAAGGTATCCAGGTCCTCCAGCGACGGCAGGTACCAGACCAGGTCCGATGAACCGCCGAGGGTCCGAAGGGCCAGTGCAGCGTGTCCCAGCTCATCCAGCCCGTCGTTGCTCAACACTTCAGTGCTGCCCAGGACGGACAACCGCCCGTCCCCGCTGACGGCAAGCAGCCCGGCGGCCGAACCGGAAGGACGGTAACAGGACACCCCGCCGTCGTACACGAAGCCCGACTCACCGGAGATATCCCCGGCAGCCTCCGCGTCCGGAAGGGAGCAGCCAGGGACGAGCGCGGGGGAGGCATCGGGCACCACACCCGCCTGCCGGATGTCACTGTCCAGGGCGGACAGCGTCTCCAGCCTGGGCGTCACAAGCACCAACCGCCCCGCTGCGGCCGCAAGATCAAGGAGCCGCGGTTCGTCGAGGATACCGCTCCGGTCGTACAGCAGGAGCGTAGGGGAGGAGCCTGCTTCCAACGCGGACATGGCTGCTTCGAAGTTTCGGGCCTTGTGCACCTCAACCCCGTGCCGGGCGAGGATTTCGCTGACTGCCCGTGCCCCTTCCGGTCCCGCATTGCTGACCGACAGGGGAGTGGCGTCACCTTTGGGGGCAAGCTGGCCCCAGACGGCCATACCCAGGGCGATGGCGCAAACCGTGGCGAGGACGGCGAGGGACCGGTGCCTTCGCAGCCATCCAAGCGGGCCTCGACCGGGCGCCGGGAGCGTGTCCGGGCCGTCAACTCTGGTCTCCGGCTGCCTTATGCCGGCGGTATCAATGCCCGTCATGGCATGACCTCCGCGCGGCCCGGTGCCTGGGAACGTTCGGGTTTGCCCGCTTCGAGGGCGGCGTCCAGGGCGGCCATGTCCGAATAATCGGAGCTGCCCGGCGCCATGTTTCCGTAGCGGACGGCGTCGAAAGTGCTTGCCGCGTGGTCCAGGCGGTGCCCTTCCGCGCCGAACGGCACGGACAACTCGCGCGCCACTTCGTCCGCCGTCCGGCCGGGCTGGGGATCCAGGATGGTGCGGTCCTCGGCCGAGCGGACGAGCGCGCGGAAGCGGTCGACGACGGCGTCCCCCCAGTTCCCTGCCGCGGCAGACGCTTCGGAGCGCCGCCGGTAGTCAGCCGCAGTCACCTAGTAGTCCGCCTCAAAAACGTCCTTGGGCTGCCTGGATGCGGCGTTCAGGCGTGGCCGGGCGAGGATGACGGCGACGGCAATGATTAGGGCGACCACGATCCCGATGACCGGTGTTGGCAATGGCCCCGCCGACTGGGCGGACCCATCCAGGGACGAGAGCCAGTCCAGGAAGTCCATCCACAGCGTTTGAAGCCAGGACGGGGTGGCCTCGCGGTACTCAGACTTGCCCAGTTCCTCCACTGCCCAGCGCCGGGCTTCCTCCGCATCCGGGAGCACAGGCGGCTCAGCGGACATCCGGCCAGGCTCCCGCCGCAGGCCCGTGACCTTCCCGTCCCGGGACCCCTGCCGCGACGCCGCGGCCCGGGACGCCGTCGGGATCAGCGCCTGATTCCATCAGCCGCAACAGCACGATGTCCAGGCCATCCTTGCGCATCCGCAGGTCCATATAGAGCAGGGCCATGACGGACGTCTGGAACGCATAACCAAGTGCCCCGATCAGGGCGCCAAGGACCGCAGTGACAACGCCAACAGCCACAGCCACCGCAGCTTCCTGCCCGCTGCCGCCGTGCGGTGATGCGAAGGTAGTGAGGAGGCTTGTCAGAAGGCTCACCGGGATCATCACCACCTGGCTGATGACTCCCACCATGATGCTGACCACGAGCGTGATTCCCAGGATCCGCCACCAGTTGGCGCGGGTCAGCTCCCAGGACCGGCGTAACCCGGCCAGGGCTCCGAGTTCCTCAATGACAACCGCAGCGGGAGCCACCATCACTTTGATGGTGATCCAGATGAACAACGCAATAAAGCCCAGGACCAGCGGTACCAGGATGAGGGCCCCGGTTCCTTCCATGCCGGATACCAGCGCGACGGCCACCCCGGCGAGGAGTGCGAACGCCAGCAGGCCGGCCGCCATGAGCACCAGCGCAAGGCGGACCAGGGCGCCCGCCCTCGACCGCGCCAGGGTCCACATCTGCCGGAAGCCCGTGCGGCGGTTGAGGATGGACCGGGCCACCGGAACCACCATGGCACCCTGGAGGATCGCCGAGATAAACAGTGTAAGGATGCCGACCACCAGGACGGCGGCAAAGAAGCCCAACCCCAGCGAGGCGAGGTCGGCGGGGCTGGCAGTCTCTGCCCAGGCTTCGATGGAACCCATGGAGGTTGCGGTTACCGCGGTAATCCCCGCCGCGAGAATGGCCACCAGTGACTGGGCCAGCAAGGCTGCGCCCAGCATGGCCTTCGCGTTCCGGCGGATGGCCTGGAAGGAGCCGTCCATGATTTCCCCGAACATGAGGGGGCGGAGCGGAACAATGCCCGGCTTGGGCGGGGCAACGTAGCGGGGCTGGCCGTAGGGGCCACCGTAGTGGGCCCCGGGATACGGCGGTCCCGGTGAGGTGCCTTGGGGGTATGCGCCCTGGGGGAATGCGCCACCGGCGCTTGCGCCCCAGACAGGCTGTTGTCCGGGGGCCTGCTGCTGCCAGAAAGGTGGTCCCCAAGGCTGCCCTGGCTGCTGTTGGCTGGGCTGCTGGCCGGCGGGCGGGTGCCAGGTATTTTGCCCCCACGGCTGTTGTGCCTGCTGCCCGGCTGGGGATTTCCACTGCGGCGCTTCAACCCATGGATCCGGGCTGGCCGGTGATGCCGGGGTGGAGGCGTCGCCCGGGCCCTGGCCGTCCTGGTCCCGCCCGTCAGCGCGCCCGTCCCGGCGTCCGGGCTCCTGCTGGCCTGAATCCTGTGATGACACCATGTTCCTTCCCCCGTACTGGTCCGAATGCTGCCCGCGCCCGCAGTACGACTTCCGGAGGGCGCCGGGAAGGTCCGGCATCATCCCCAGCCTATAGTTCCGGCGTCGGACGTCCTAGCGTTCCGCCATGCCGTAAGGCGCTGAACAGGACAAAGCCTGCCTGATAAGGGAATATATAACTATGAAGGCACGCATTCTGGTGGTTGATGATGATGAAGCGCTGGCCGAAATGATTGGAATTGTTCTTCGCAATGACGGCTTCGAGCCGGTCTTCTGCGCTGACGGCGCAAAGGCGCTTGACGTTTTCCGGTCATCCAGGCCGGACCTTGTATTGCTGGACCTCATGCTTCCCGGCGTGGACGGCATCGAGGTCTGCCGGCAGATCCGGTCCGAGTCGGATGTGCCTATCGTCATGCTCACTGCCAAGTCGGACACCTCCGACGTCGTCCGCGGACTGGAATCCGGTGCCGACGACTATGTGCCGAAGCCCTTCAAGCCCGCCGAGCTCGTGGCCCGCGTCCGTGCCCGCCTCCGCCCGGGGGACCAGAAGGCCCCCGAAACCCTCCGGATCGCCGACATCACCATCGACGTCGCCGGCCACACCGTCAGCCGGGGAAATGAGCGCATCTCGCTGACTCCCCTTGAGTTTGATCTCCTGGTGGCCCTCGCCCGCAAACCGTGGCAGGTTTTCACCCGCGAACTGTTGCTCGAACAGGTCTGGGGTTACCGGCACGCAGCGGACACCCGCCTGGTCAATGTCCATGTCCAGCGCCTGCGGTCCAAGATCGAGCAGGACCCTGAGGCTCCTGAAGTCGTATTGACGGTGCGTGGTGTCGGCTACAAAGCAGGGGCCTGATCCCGCTGCACCTGATGGGGGACGCGGTCCGGGCGTTCCCGCTCCCGCGACCCCCGCTGCCGGAGGCAACGCCGGGCGCCCCGGAACATCTGACCCCGATGCGGCCCCCGGACACACGGAAGCCTTGACCCCGGGCTTCCGGCGCCTGGCGTTCCGAGCCCGGATCTGGCAGCGGCGTGCACTGATCGTCAGCCTGCGTGTGGCACGGCTCGTCAGGATGGGTTTCCGCCGCTTCCTGCCGGCCCTGCGCTACATCGGCCGTGCCCTGCACCGCCGGTGGCGGCGGTCGCTGCAATTCCGGACGGTTCTCACCACGCTGCTGCTTGCCGTCACCTCCTTCGCGGTTGTTGGCGCCTACCTTTCCAACCAGATCGCCAACAACCTCTTCCAGGAGCGCCTGACGCAGGCCGAGTCAGAGACGCGCTACAACGTCAAGCAGGTCCAGGACACTTTCGACGGCGCCCAGGTCACCGATCAGTCCAGCGTTATCACCCTGGTCTACGACACCCTGAATGCGGTCGAAGGGCGCGGCTCGGTAATCCAGCGCCGCTACGTGTTCGAGGCCATGCCTGAGCAGACCAAGCCGCGGAACCGCTGGGTTGAGTCCCGTGCCTCCGACCAGTTGACGGTCAGCGTTATTCCACCGGAATTGCGCAAAGCCGTGCAGGAGTCCGGAAAGGACCAGTACTGGGCGTCCACGGTCATTCCGGTGGGCACCGAAGACCGGCCGGGCATCGCCGTTGGCAACAAGGTGACGTTTAATGGCACGGTCTATGAGCTGTACCTGATTTACGACCTCAACACCGCACAGCAGACCCTGGACGAGATCCAGAGCGTGCTGTGGGCAGGCGGCGCTGTACTGGTGCTGCTGATCGGCGCAGTGGCCTGGTATGTCACCCGCAACGTCGTCAGCCCGGTCAGCCATGCCGCGATGGTTTCGGAGAAACTTGCCGCCGGACAGCTGCAGGAGCGGATGGTGGTCCGTGGTGAGGACGAGGTGGCACGCCTCGGCGCCTCCTTCAACCACATGGCTGCCAGCCTCCAGGAGCAGATCACGCAGCTGGCCACCCTTTCGCAAATGCAGCAGCGCTTCGTATCCGATGTCTCGCATGAGCTGAGGACGCCGTTGACCACGGTCCGGATGGCGGCGGAGGTCCTGTACGACGCCCGCGACGACTTTGACCCTATTAACAAGCGGTCCGCTGAACTGCTCTATAACCAGGTGGAACGCTTTCAATCGCTGTTGTCGGATCTCCTCGAGATCTCACGGTTCGACGCCGGCGTGGCCGTGCTGGATGCGGAAGCCGAGGACATCCTGCAGGTTGTTGCCCACGTCATTGAAGGTGCGGCGCCGGTAGCGGCCGAATACGGTTCCGGGATTGTCCTTAGCGCCCCGGCCGGCGCCATCATCGTGGACATGGATGCCCGGCGGATCGACCGGATCCTGCGGAACCTGATCCTGAACGCCGTTGAACACGGTGAAGGAAAACCGGTGACGGTCACCGTGGCAGCCAGCCAAACCGCCGTCGGAATTGCGGTCCGAGACCATGGCATCGGCATGGAGCCGGCGGAAGCCGCCCGCGTCTTCGACAGGTTCTGGCGTGCGGATCCGGCCCGTGCCCGTACAACGGGAGGCAGCGGATTGGGGCTGTCCATCGCCATGGAGGACACCAAGCTGCACAACGGCTGGCTGCAGGCGTGGGGCAGGAAGGGCAGTGGTGCCAACTTCCTGCTCACACTGCCGCTGCGCCAAGGCGAGGACATTGATACATCCCCCATCCATCTCGAACCGGACGACGTCATGATTCCGGGGGAGCCCGGCAACATCCCCCGGGAAACCGACAACAGGAACATGCTGGTCCTCGACACCGGTTCTTCGCGGCTGGTTCCGGTGCCGACGTCAAAGGAGACCCCATGATGGGCCGCGGCCACGGCCAGGCACGATGCGCTGCCTTCCTGCTTGCCCTGTTGCTGGTCCTGCTGGCGGGCTGCGCGCGAATACCCACATCAGGACCTGTGGGGAAGAGCAGCGAAGGCAGCGCCGGAAACCTCAGCGCACCGGTGTTCCTGCCGGCCGCCCCGCAAGACGGTGCATCACCGGAAACCATCATTGACTACTTCTACCGGGCAGGAAGCGGGTACGAGGACGACTACGCCGTGGCCCGCCAGTACCTGACGCAGGCATCATCGGTGTCCTGGAAGCCGGACCAGCGCGCCCTCGTTTATCGTGACGCCCGCGTCGTTGCAACGGATACTGAAAACGTCTTCAACTACGAGCTGGACGTCGCCTATACCGTTGACGCCGACGGCATCGCCACGCAGTCGCCGGAAGGAACCATCGAAAAGATTCCAGTCACCGTCACCCAGGTTGACGGTGAGTGGAGGATTTCGGCCATTCCAGACGGCACGGCCATCCCCGAGGAAACCTTCAAGGTGATCTACGGGGCGTATCCGATCTACTTCTTCGACCCCACCTTCACGTTCGCCGTCCCGGACGTCCGCTGGTTCATCAGGAACAAAACGGTGAAGTCCATGACCAGCGCCCTGCTCGCCGGGCCGGCCCCGTACCTCCGCGGTGCCGTAGCCAGTGCCTTCCCATCCGGAATCAAGCTGGCCCGCGAATCGGTCCCCGTAGTTTCAGGCGCCGCACAGGTGGACCTGACGGCGAAGGAACTGATGGAAACGTCACCGGAGGACCGCCTCCGCATGCAAATGCAGCTGACGCTGACGTTCCGCAGCCAGCCCGACGTCGTCAACGTTGAGCTGCGCGCCAACCAGGACCTGGTGCGCGTGGAGGACGACGGATCCGTATTGCCGCCGGTACAGGACAAGAGCGTCCCCTCGCGGCAAATCGCCATCAGCGGAAATGAGCTGGTGAGGTACGAGAACAACAGGGTTTCCCCGCTGCCGGACATACAGCCCGTCTCTGCGCTTAATCCGCGCTTTCCGGCAGAATCCCCGGTGTCGCAGACGGCCGCGTTCCTCAATGACAGCCGGACAACCCTGTACAGCATCAGCCCGGGGCAGCCGCCCCGTGCGCTCACCACGCGAAGCACGTTGAGCCGCCCGTCCTTCGGGCTCAGCGACTGGGTGTGGACCGCAGGCCCGGGAGCGGACGGCGGCACCGAGGTGGTTGCCTACCGGCCCACCGGCGTCACCGAAGGATCACCGGTCCCTTCAGTCACCCTGGCTCCGGCGTGGCTTGCAGGACGGACGGTCAAGGAATTCCGGATTTCGCGGGAAGGCGTGCGTGCGCTGGTCATCTCGGAGCAAAACGGCAGGACGCGAGTGCAGGTGACAGGCATCATCCGGGGTGGCGACGGAACGCCCCGGGAGCTGACAGCGCCCGTCACGCTGGCCACCGAAAGCAACCCGGACCAGGGCGCATGGGTCAGCGATACCACCGTGGCCGTCATGAAGGGATCCGCGGGCTCCAACGTCACCCCGGAACTGCTGTCCCTCACGTCCGGGCAGCCGCAGCAACTTGCTCCGTGGCCGGGGTTGGTGGCCCTCAGCGCCGGAAATGGCGCCGAGGAAGTTTACGCGCAGTCCTCGGAGGGCATCTTCCAACGGCTGGGCAACGGATGGTCGCCGCAGATCAAGGGTCCGATCGATCCCTCGTTCCCGGGCTGAACAAGGCACCCCGACTTACCCACATACGCCTGCTGCCGTCTTCCGCTTCATGCCGGACCGCGCCCAGTGTTAAGGGGTGAGCAGCAAAGCCGGCTTGCCCGGCAGGAGCCGGTCCAGGGCCGATCCGGACCTCCTGGCGCCTGCGCCCCGGCCTGCCCGGCACCGTTCTGACCATCAGAGCACGCTGCTGCGGTTTGCCGACCAGGTGGCCGGTGCCGCTGCCGATCTCCTTGCGCTCGCTGTTCCCGTGGACTGCGTGTGCTGCGGCGCGGAAGACCGGGCGTTGTGCAGTGCCTGTGAGCGCCACATCAGGCGCCTGACCAAGGAACCCTTCAGGGCGGAAAGCGGAGCGCCTGCGCTGATGGACATCCGGGGAACGGTCCTGCTTCCGGTCGTTGCAGCCGGCGTCTACCGGGAGGAATTGGCGCAGGCCCTCCTCTCCTTTAAAAGGCACGGCCAGCATCAGCTCAAAACCGCTCTTGGCCGCTCTTTGGCCGGAGCTGTCCGGGCGGCAGCGGGGGAGGGGCCGTCAATCGCGCTCGTTCCAGTTCCCACCAGTTCCGCGGCGTACATGAACCGGGGATTCAGCCCCGTCCACCTGCTCCTGGCAGAGGCTTCGCGGCAACTTCCGGGCATTGGCGTGGTGAACGTCCTGGTGAAGACCGGCAAAGAAGGCCTGCGCCTGACGGGAGGCCAGAAAGGCCTGGACCGCGGTGCCCGCGCAAAGCGGGTCCGTGGCTCCATGGAGGTCCGGCGCCGGGGCCAGGGAAGGGTCGAAGGGCGCCGCTGCATCATCGTTGATGACGTCCTCACCACGGGTGCCACATTGGCGGAAGCTGCACGGGCACTGCACCAGGCAGGTGCCATTGTGGCGGGCGGCGTAGTCTTGGCCGCGACACGCCCGCCGGATGCCGGCGGTGGCGGCGCTGCTTCCCCTGAGGACCAGCGGAAGCAGCCATGACTTAGAAAAAAATAAACCAGGAAAGGATGAATAACGCATGGCTATGAACTAACGTCGGTGGTGGGTACCAAGAACAGAATGTACCTTTCGATGGCGGCTCGGAGAGGGGCTCGACTGTCAGACAGCTCGGCCCAGGGAAGCGCCGCCGTCGTGTCACCGAAGTCATTTGGAGGGCACCATGGAGTTTATGATCAGCGGACGAAATCTGACAGTTTCAGACCGGTTCCGCGAATATGCCGGGGAGAAGATCTCAAAGATCGAATCGCTTGGAGACAAAGTCCAGCGGGTCGACGCCAAAGTCTCCAAGGAGACCAATGCCCGGCAGACCGGCGATCAGCTGACCGTTGAGGTGACAGTACTGGGCCGTGGACCCGTGATCCGTGCCGAAGCCAGCGCCGCCGACAAGTTCGCTGCATTTGACCTTGCATACAACAAACTGCTTGAGCGTCTCCGCCGCGCGAAGGACCGGAAAAAGGTCCACCACGGGCGCCACACTCCCAAGGCGGTCCGTGAAGCGACTGCCACGCTCGAACCGGCAAGTGCCCACGAGCCGCTGTACCTTGAGGCGAGCCACCGGAACGAGGCTGTGGCCGCCCCCGCCGACAAGTCCCCCTACGACGTCGACAATGACATTCCCGCCGGGAATTCCCCCGTCCTGATCAGGCGCAAGGTCTTTCCTGCTGCGTCCCTTTCCCTCGACGACGCCGTAGACAACATGGAACTCGTCGGCCACGATTTCTACCTTTTCGTTGACAAGGCCACCAACACCCCTTCTGTGGTGTACCGGCGCCGCGGCTGGACGTACGGCGTTATTACGCTGGACCATGAGTGCGAGCCCGGAGATACTGTGGTGGAAGAAAAGATCCTGGCCTACCGCTCGGATGACGCCGCCGCCAACGCCTAAGGGTGCAAGCCACCCACCGAGAGGACTGATGTGTCAGCAGCGCTGAGCCTGGACCAGGCACGGCGGATCGCTTTGGCAGCACAGGGACTCCACAAAGGACGGCCCGCCGGTCCCGTGACTTCACGGACGGTGGGCCGTACCTTTGCCCAGATCCAGCTGGTCCAGATCGACTCCGTCAACGTCCTCTCGCGCAGCCACTTCCTTCCCTTCTACTCCCGCCTGGGCAACTACGACCGCACCATCCTGCGGCGGATGTCCAGCGTCCATCCCCGCCGCATGGTGGAGTACTGGGCCCACGAGGCAAGCTATATCCGCCCGGAGCATTACCAGGACCTGCTCCTCTGGCAGAAACGCGCCTGGGTCGGCGCCGCGCGCATGGACCCCCACCAGCGCAGTGCCGTCGCCGCGAAGATACTGGATACGCTCGCACGCAGCCGCCCGATGACGGCCTCGGAAATCACGGCCAAAATCGGCCACGTTGAGGACCGGCAAAGGGTGAACTGGGGTTGGAACTGGAACGCGGTGAAACGCGTCCTGGAGCATCTCTTCGAGGAGGGCCTGGTCGCGGCTGCTTCCAGGACCGAGCAGTTTGAACGCAAGTACACGCTGACTGCCAAAGTGCTGCCGCATGTCGCTGCTGGGGCCCATGACCCCGATCCTGCAGCGGCGCTGAACCGGCTGACAGAGGCAGCAGCGCAGGCACATGGCATAGGAAGCGTCCGGTGCTTTGCCGACTACTTCAGGACACCCGTGAAGGCAACGGTGCAGTCCGTGGAGCACCTTGTCCGAAAGGGCAGGCTGGAGCCGGTGACGGTGGCCGGCTGGGGCAGGGACGTCTACCGGCACGTTGACGCCGTCCTGCCCCGGCGGGCGACGGGACGTGCCTTGCTCAGCCCGTTCGATTCCCTGGTCTTTGAACGCCGGCGGCTCGAGGAACTCTTCGGCTTCCACTACCGTATTGAGATCTACACACCGGAACACAAAAGGCGCTACGGCTACTATGTCCTTCCATTCCTCCTCCGAGACCGGATCGTCGCCAGGGTGGACCTGAAGGCTGACCGCGCCGGCGGGAGACTGCTCGTCCGGTCTGCGTTCGGTGAGCCGGACGCGCCGCCGGACACCGCCGTCGAACTCGCCGCGGAACTGTTCCTGATGGCTGACTGGCTGGGACTGCACGAGGTGGAGGTCTACCCCGCCGGAGACCTCGCGGCCGCCCTCGCGGCGGCCGTTGCCCGGCCTGTCGCCAACACAGAGGGTGGTATCCGCTCTCAGGGAAACAGGCACCTGCCGGTTGTCTCTCCCGTAGACTAAAAACGCCAGAATTCGGCGGCATGAGACTGGGAGCATCTTCACGTGGCATCACTTATCGAAAAACTACTCCGCACGGGTGACAAAAAAACGCTGCGGCAACTGCGTAATTATGCCGACTCCATCAATGCGCTAGAAGACTCGTTTAAGACCTTCACCAACGCTGAACTCCGTGAGGAAACAGACCGTCTCCGCGAACGCCACCAGGACGGCGAACAGCTGGATGACCTGCTCCCGGAGGCTTTCGCCGCGGTACGGGAAGCGTCCTCACGAACCCTCGGAATGCGGCACTTCGACGTCCAGCTGATGGGTGGCGCGGCACTGCACTTGGGCAACATTGCAGAAATGAAGACCGGTGAAGGCAAGACCCTGGTGGCAACCGCTCCTGCCTACCTCAATGCCCTCACCGGCAAGGGCGTTCACGTGGTCACCGTGAACGACTACCTCGCCGAATACCAGTCTGACCTGATGGGCCGCGTCTACCGGTTCCTGGGCCTGACCAGCGGATGCATCCTGTCCAACCAGGATCCTGCCGTCCGGCGCCAGCAGTACGCCGCGGACATCACGTACGGAACCAACAACGAGTTCGGTTTTGACTACCTCCGCGACAACATGGCGTGGGACAGGAACGAACTCGTCCAGCGCGGACACAACTTTGCCATTGTGGATGAGGTCGACTCCATCCTCATCGACGAGGCCCGCACACCGCTCATCATTTCCGGTCCCGCACAGGGGGACACGAACCGCTGGTACAGCGAATTCGCCAAGGTGGTCCTCCGGCTGCAGCCCGAGAAGGACTACGAGGTGGACGAAAAGAAGCGGACCGTCGGCGTGCTGGAAAGCGGGATCGAAAAGGTCGAGGACTACCTTGGCATTCAGAACCTGTACGAATCCGCGAACACCCCGCTCATCGGGTTCCTCAACAACGCCATCAAGGCCAAGGAACTGTTCAAGCGGGACAAGGACTACGTCATCCTGGACGGCGAAGTCCTGATCGTGGATGAGCACACCGGCCGCATCCTTGCCGGCCGCCGCTACAACGAGGGCATGCACCAGGCGATCGAGGCCAAGGAAGGCGTCGAGATCAAGGCCGAAAACCAGACGCTGGCCACCGTGACGCTGCAGAACTACTTCCGCATGTATCACAAGCTCTCGGGCATGACGGGAACTGCCGAAACCGAGGCAGCCGAGTTCATGAGCACCTACAAGCTGGGCGTCGTGGCCATTCCCACCAACCGCGACATGCAGCGCATCGATCAGCCGGACCTCGTGTTCAAGAACGAAACCGTAAAGTTCGACGCCGTTGTCCGTGACATTGCCGAGCGGCACGAAAAGGGCCAGCCGGTCCTGGTGGGCACCACCAGCGTCGAGAAAAGCGAATACCTTTCGCGGCTCCTGGCGAAGGAAGGCATCCGCCACGAGGTGCTCAACGCAAAGAACCACGCACGGGAAGCTGCAATCGTTGCCCAGGCCGGCCGGAAGGGCGCCGTCACCGTGGCGACCAACATGGCCGGCCGCGGTACCGACATCATGCTGGGCGGCAACGCGGAATTCACCGCCGTCGCCGAACTGGCAAAGCGGGGGCTGGATCCCGAGGAGAACTCCGAGGAGTACGAGTCCGCCTGGCCCGCAGCCCTCGACGCAGCCAAGCAGTCGGTTAAGGACGAACACGAGGAAGTTCTGAACCTGGGCGGCCTTTACGTCCTGGGAACCGAACGGCACGAATCCCGCCGGATCGACAACCAGCTCCGCGGCCGTTCCGGACGCCAGGGCGACCCCGGCGAGTCCCGCTTCTACCTGTCGCTGACTGATGACCTCATGCGGCTTTTCAACTCCGGTGCCGCCGAACGCCTGATGAACAGCTCGGTTCCGGACGACGTTGCGCTGGAGTCCAAGCTGGTCTCGCGCGCTATCGCTTCCGCCCAGGGACAGGTGGAAGGCCGGAACGCCGAGCAGCGTAAGAACGTGCTGAAGTACGACGACGTCCTGAACCGCCAGCGCGAGGCCATCTACAGTGACCGGCGGCGGATCCTGGAAGGTGACGACCTGCACGAAAAGGTTCAGTTCTTCGTGGAGGACACCATTTCCGCGCTGATCGATGACGCAACCGCGGAAGGTAACGGCGACGATTGGGACTTCAACCAGCTGTGGACCAACCTGAAGACGCTCTACCCGGTAAGCGTCACCGCCGAGGACATCATTGAAGAGGCGGGCGGCAAATCACGGTTGACCGTTGAGTTCCTCAAGGAAGAGCTGCTGTCCGACGCCCGCCTGGTGTACCAGGCGCGGGAGGAAGCCATCGGTTCGGAGAGCATGCGGGAGCTGGAGCGCCGTGTGGTCCTGTCCGTCATTGGACGCAAATGGCAGGAACACCTCTATGAGATGGACTACCTTAAGGAAGGAATCGGGCTGCGGGCCATGGCCCAGCGTGATCCGCTCGTGGAATACCAGCGTGAGGGCTTCGTCCTGTTCCAGAGCATGATGGAGGCCATCCGCGAGGAAAGCGTAGGGTTCCTGTTCAACCTGGAAGTGGAAGTCACCCCTGCCCAGGACGTGGTAGTACCGGATGCTGCCGGCGGGCACACGGAGCACGTGGAGCCCCAGGTCCGCGCGGCCGGCCTGGAAGCGCCGGAAAGGCCTGCCCAGCTGCAGTACACCGCTCCCAGCGAAAGCGGCGAGACGCAGACCCGCGTGGAGACCAGGCAGTCGGGACGTTCGGGAAATCCGGCCAAGGCGGCAGCCCAGGATGCGGCCAGGCGTTCGGCCAAGAAGAAGCGGCGCTGACGGCCGCGCCTTAAACCAGGCAGCCGCACGGAAAGCAGGCAGAGGCAGGGCGGGAAGCACTTTCCCGGCCCTGCCTCTTTGCGTGGGTCAGCCGATGACAAGTTCAGTCACCCTCCAGACATGCTTGCTGCGCTCCAGCCGGATGGCGACGGCACGGGCACGGACGTCGTCCACCACAACGGCGCTGGCTTCGTAGATGCCATCCGCCACCTCGCAGACGCGGACTGAGCGGACGGTGGAATTCCTGTGGAGCCGGGCCAGGGCGGGATTCCCTGTACGGGTGAGCTCCCGCCTGATCAGGGACGCCCGGTGCTGCAGATTCCCCAGGCATCGTGGATCGAGCCGCCGTGCCAGCTGGTGGATGGGCCGGATTCCGGCCAATACCTCCATCGCTGCCTGCACGGTGCCGCGGGTGATCGCGCGCACTTCTGCAGTCTCGTCGACGGACCGCAGCGCGGGCTGGGTTCCGGGGCGATAAAAGCCTGCCCGCCCCTGGTCCAGCGCCGGGTTCCGAAGTGCGGCGGCCTCCCGGTCTCTTCCCGTTTCTCTGTCGGAGCCCTCCTGGGCTGCCCGGATTGGCGTCACTGCAGACATTGGTTTCCCCTTTTTATGGTTGTGCCCGGAAGGCCGGATGCCCGCCGGTGGTGTTGCGGGTGGCTACGCGGACGTAGGAGGCACCAGGATTTGCCCGGGAAGAAGTACATCCGGGTTCTGGCCAAGGAGGGTTTTGTTGGCTTCGTACCACCGCGGCCACTCAAGAGCTATGTCCACGTCCGAGGCACCGGGCCCCAACTGATCCGCCACGATGTCCCACAGACTGTCTCCGGCAAGGACGGCTACCGGCCCGCTGTACCGGCCTATCCCCTGATGGATGCCGGCGTCACTGCGCACGTCAGGTGCGGTCAGCAACCCGGGCTCAACGATCGGAGCCGATGGTTGCCAGCGCGGTTGAATTGTTGATGGAGCCGGAAGTATGGGCTCAGTTTGCCCGGGTACCGGGGCCTGGTTGTTTACCGGGAACTGGTCTGCGGCGGGAGGGAGAGGGGCCGGCGAAGGGTCGGACGTTGGTTGCGGCCCGGAGCCACCGGTCACGGGCGCGGCCGCACCGGGTCCACTGCCTGGGCTTGCAGGCACGGACGGCTCGCTGGCGTTGTCTGGAGGCGGAGCTGCTTCCTGTTCGCCCGTTGCCGGTGCGGCCCGGTCCGGTCCCGATGCCGCCGGCGCAGAGGACTCCTGGCCTTGCGTCGGAGCCCACTGTGGACCCGGTGCCGGAACTGCGGCATGTGCGGCAACACCGCCGGACAAAAGCTGGACGGAAACCGCTGCAACAACCAAGCGCTGCATAAAAGCGGGCGACATTTTGCGGCTCACCGCGGCTGCCTTGGCCTTGCCGAGTTTCTCCAGCACCAGGCCGGCAGCAGCATATGCAAGGGACACAAACCACCAGAGCAGGAGGACTGCCCCGGCAGCGGCCGCGGCGGCGCCCAGCACGTCCTCCACCTCAGGGCGCTGGTGGCGGGCGGCCGAGTCCTGCCACTGGCCAAGAAGTCCTGCTCCGATAAAGACCAGTGCGAAGGCCAACACCAGCAGACCCGCCGCCGCGGTGGCGTCAGCACCGATCCCCGTGTCATCACGTTTGCACATTCGACCCTCTTTGATGCAGTTTGATGTTGTTTGCTTATGTCTGCTTCAGTTTGCGCCCGTCTCACCGCTTTTGTCTAGACAGTGGAGAGAATGAAAATGCGGGTTGACCAGGCCACGGTTGGGTCCTACGCTGACCGGATGCGCTGGGATTCCCTCTTCAACGACATGGAAAGCCAGTTCGCGGAAGCGGACAGGCTGTCTCTTGATGCTGAGATCAACGAGCGCACCAGAATCGACATGGTGAATGTAGAATTCGCGGACAGGCTCCGCGGAGCTCTCGGCTGCCGCCTGGGTGTCCATCTTGCCTGTGGGGAGGTATTTCACGGCACGCTGTCCCATGCCGGTGCGGACGCAATGGTGCTGGACGAAGACCACCACCAGGTTCTCATTCCTTACGCTGCGGCGCTCCGCTACGTGGGCTTGGGGAGGTGGTCCCAACCCGAGGCTTCGCCGGTGCGCCGTGCGATAGGACTCGCGCATTCCTTGCGTGCCCTTGCCAGGGACCGCACCGAACTTTCGGTCACACTGGGAAACGGTGCCGGCAGTGTCCGTATGGAGGGAGTCATCGACAGGGTGGGGAAGGACTTCATTGACCTGGCGGTTGTTGCTGCCGGGGAGGCCCGCCGCAGTGGCCAGGTCAGCCAGGTTTCTACCATCCCGTTTCCGGCATTGGCCGCTGTAAGGTCGCGGCGGACCCACGACATCTAGCGGCGAGGACTTTCAGCCGCGCTGCCCGGAAATTAGGGCGCAAGTGGAATGGTCAGACCGACCGGGATTTGGACTCCTGGATCATCCTGCTGGCCTCGGCATAGCGTTCCTCAATGTACTGCTCCAGCATTTTCTCTTCGACCCGCCACTGCCCCCGGCCACCAACCTGGATAGCCTTGAGCTCCCCGCTTCGCACCAGTGCATAAGCGGCAGGCGAATTGATCTGGAGCTGCTCTGCGACATCCGCGAGCGTGAGAAACCTGGGCATGCATTCATTTTGCCATCAGATGAGCCGTTTTGCTGCTGTTATCCACAGATTGGCCTTGTTTGGTTTGTGGGCTTTCGTTCCAGCGCCCTTGCCGCAACAATAAATTGTCCGGCCACAGTGCGCCGGCGCAACTAGGGGGAGAAGCGGCATGGTTCCTGATTCGTCTGTCACGGCGGCACGCCTTAAGCGTCCATCCTGGCGGGACCCGCGCCTGCTGATGGGCATTCTCCTGGTCCTGGTCTCCGTTGCCGGCGTCGTCTTCCTGGTCAACAGTGCCGACTGGACCACGGAGGTTTACGCGGCGCGGGACGGCATCGGCGTGGGCGAGGCCTTGACCGCCGAGAACGTGGTCCGGGCTAAAGTGCGCCTCGGCGAAACCGAGCAACACTACATTCCTGTGGAGTCCGGCCTGCCCGAGGGCGTGGTTGCCGTACAGCGGATCGCCAAGGACCAGCTGGTACCCCGGGCGAGCCTTGGGGAAGTGGACCAGCTGGACCGCAAACCGGTGGCGCTGACCATTGACGAAACGCTTCCGTCGCAGGCAGTCGAGGGCGCCAGGGTGGACGTCTGGGTTGCACAGCCCGACGCCAAAAATGGTTACAGTGAACCCAAGCTTCTCCTTTCCAGCGCTGAAATCGCGGAAGTGACAGCTGGCTCCACGGCTTTGGGATCCACTAAGACCACCGTCCTGATGGTCCTCGTGGAGGACAGCCAAATGCCTGCCTTGCTCGGCGCCCAGGCCAACGAAGCAAAGATTTCGGTTGTCTGGAATCCGGGCGGCGGCTCCCGATGAACATTCCGGTAGTCACCGTTGGCCAGAGCCGGGAGGATCTGGTGGGCGGACTTGAACGGCTGCATGGTCCTGTCACTGTCGTCAGGAAGTGCGTGGAACTGCCGGAGCTCTTAGCGGCGTGCCAAAGCGGACTTGCCCGGGCAGCCGTCGTGGCTGATGGCTCCGAGGGGCTGACAGCCTCCCTGGTTGACAGGCTGGGAGCGGTGGGAGTGGCCATTATCGCGTTGACGGACAACGCCGACGAAGCAGCACGGCTGCGAAAAATTGGGGTGGCCTCTGCGCTGACCGGGGTGGAGTCCGCCGAACTGTCCGACCGGATCGCAGATGCGGTGGAGCAATTGACGGGGGCAGGTCGTCGTTCGGCGACCTGGAGTTCGCTTGCTGACACAGGTGCTGCCCTGGGCACGGTCCAGGCGGAGCCGGCGGTGGTCCCGGACGGGCCAGGTGCGGGAAGAATCATTGCGGTCTGGGGGCCGGTTGGATCGCCGGGACGTACAACCGTTGCGGCCAACATCGCCGGCGAGATGGCGGCCGACGGAAAACAGGTTCTCCTCGTTGATGCGGACAGTTATGGCGCCAGCATAGCCGCCGTTCTCGGTCTGCTGGATGAATCAGCCGGCCTTGCGCAGGCATGCCGGCTGGCGGACCAGGGCGCCCTGGATGCTTCCGCCCTTCAAAAAGTTGCAACCCCGGTGGCCACGAAGTCGGGGACGTTCACAGTACTCACCGGCATTACCCGCGCGGACCGGTGGACCGAGCTCCGGGCGCCCGCCCTTGCCCTGGTCCTGGAGCGGGCACGGCAAATCGCCGACGTCATTGTTGTTGATACCGGGTTTTGCCTGGAAGCAGATGAAGAATTGAGCTTCGACACTATGGCGCCACGCCGGAATGCCGCCGCGCTGCGTCCGCTTGAGCTTGCCGACACCATCTACGCGGTCGGGGCCGCCGACCCTGTGGGAGTTCCCCGCCTGGTACGTGGCCTCGCTGAATTGGAAGCCGCCGTTCCCCAGGCGTCCCCGTTGGTGGTCATGAACAAGGTTCGTGCTTCGTCGGTGGGACGGAGTCCGGAGCGGCAGTTGCAGGATGCCTGGGAAAGATACGGTCCTGCCTGCGGCATCGAAACCTTCCTGCCGCACGACCCGGCAGCTGCGGATGCGGCCCTGCTTGCGGGGTCGCTGCTGTTGGAAACTGCTCCCGAGTCTGCGTTGCGCCGTGCAGTTCGCAGTCTCGTTTGTGCACCTGACCAGCAAAAAGTGAAATCCTCTGTCTTTTCTTCCACAGCAGGGCGCAGGTCAAAGGGCTAGGCTCGCCATAAGAGCTGCAATGGTGCAGCAAATATCTTGTGATGGAGGCGTGTGTCGATGTCGTCTGGATCCAGCGTGGAGGATCAGCCCCTTTCGATTGAAGGCCTGGAAGGCTTTATTGGGGACTACTACCAGCATTTGGCCGAGGAGGATGCCAGGAGCTACCCCCGGGAAGTGCTGGTGGCACGGGCGGGCAACCACCGTGAGGTCGCAACAGTGCGGCAGCCCGGCCAGGCGAAAATCAGCGTTGTGGATGAGGAAGACAGCAGCGTGGTCTTCGTGGTCACGGACGACATGCCGTTCCTGGTTGACTCAGTCAACGCAGAACTCGTCCGTCAGCACGCCGCCATCAAGCTTGTGGTTCACCCGCTCTTCGTCGCTACCCGCGACAGGGAAAGCGGCGAGCTGGTCAAGGTCAACCGGGTTCCCGCGCACATTGGAATTTCCAGCGGTGACACCGCGGCAATGCCCAGCCTGTCCCACCTCATTGCGCAGGGCGAGCATGCCTCGCACATGGAGTCCTGGATCGCCGTCGAAATCAACCGCATCTCTGACGACGCCAAGAATTCCCTGCTTGAGGGACTTAAGCGCGTCCTCAACGACGTCCGCGCTGCCGTCGAGGATTGGCCGAAAATGCGCCAGAAGGCACGGCAGATCTCCGAGAGCCTTGACCAGGTAGCCAACCCGGCACAGATCGCGGAGCTGCGGCAGGCGAAGGACCTCCTGCGTTGGCTGGATGACGGGAACTTCACCTTCCTTGGATACCGGGAATACGACCTGGTGAACGTGGATGGCGAAGATGTCCTGGAGCTCCGCGAAGACAGCGGGCTGGGCCTCCTGCGGGCGGTCGCCGACTCGCCGCACATCCAGCACCTGACCGACACCGGCCGGAAAAAGGCGCGGGAAAAGCGTGCACTGGTCATCACCAAGGCGAACTCGCGTTCCACCGTCCACCGCTCGGCCTACCTCGACTACATCGGGGTCAAGAGCTTTGACGCTGCCGGCAACGTCAACGGTGAGCGCCGCTTCATCGGACTCTTCGCCACGAGCGCCTATACCGGATCGGTTCGAAACATCCCGATTGTCCGGGAAAAAGTGGACGCCGTACTCCGAAGCGCTGGTTTCCCGCCGGATTCCCACTCCGGCAAGGACCTGCTGGGAATTTTGGAAACATACCCCCGTGATGAGTTGTTCCAGATCGAAGTCCCCGATCTGGCCGCCACCGCCCTTGGCATCCAGAAACTGCAGGAGCGGCGCCGTACCAGGCTCTTCCTCCGGCCGGACATCTACGGCCGTTTTATGTCAGCCGTCGTCTACCTTCCCAGGGACCGCTACACCACCAACGTGCGGCTTCGTATCGAGCAGGAACTTCGCGAGACGTTCCAGGCGGTGTCCATCGACTATGAGGCACGCATGACGGAGTCGGCATTGGCCCGGCTGTTCTTCCGCATCCGCCTGCCGAAGAATGCCGACTTCAGCCATGTCAACACCGAGGAACTGGAGAAGCGGCTTGTCCGTGCCGCCCGTTCCTGGAGCGAAGGCATCGCCGAGGTCCTGCGCGAGGGCAGGGACCCGGTGGAAGCCAAGGAACTGGCCGCTATCTGGGCCGAAGCATTCCCCGCGGGCTACCGCGTGGACTACGAGGTGGAAGACGCCCTGGAGGACATTGCGCGCTTCGAGAAGTACGGGGCGGCGGCGGAACGGGCGGTAGGCGCACGCCAGGAGCGGCCCGGCGTCCACGTTTACCTCCCGGAGGGTGCAGGCGCAACGCTCGAGGAAGATGCGCGCGTGAAGCTGTACATGCTGGAGCCGAAAAGCCTCAGCCAGATTCTGCCCTTCTTCCATAACCTGGGGCTGGAGGTACTGGACGAGCGGCCTTTCGAAATTGAGACAGCGGACCGCCGTGACTTCTTCCTGTACGATCTCGGGCTGAAATACCCCGCGGGTGTGGATCCGGTTTCCACCGGCGAGCTGCTTGCCGATTCATTCGGTGCGGCGGTGACAGGCGCAGCTGAATCGGACGCGTTCGACCGGCTCGTCCTCCGGGAAGGCCTGCAGTGGCGGCAAATTACCGTGCTCCGGGCCTACGCGCGCTACATGCGCCAGATGGGAAACAGCAACTCCTTCGGTTTTATGGCCGACACCCTACTTGCGAATGCGGACGTCACCAGGGGCCTGAGCGCCCTCTTCGCGGCCCGTTTTGATCCTGCCCTGAGCGACGACGAGCGGCTGGCCGCGCAGGAGTCCGTGCGGCAGGACTTGGCGGCTTCGATTGAGAAGGTCGCCACGCTCGACGCCGACAGGGTCCTGCGCACGTTCGTTAACCTGATCGAAGCGACGCTCCGGACCAACTACTACCAGAACAAGCCACACCTGAGTTTCAAACTCGACCCGGCCAGGATCGAGGGCCTGCCCTTCCCTCGTCCGATGTTCGAGATCTGGGTTTACTCTCCCCGGGTCGAAGGTGTCCACCTTCGGTTCGGCAAGGTGGCCCGCGGCGGGCTGCGATGGTCGGACCGCCGGGAGGACTTCCGCACCGAAGTCCTTGGCCTCGTCAAGGCGCAGACCGTCAAGAACGCGGTCATCGTGCCAACCGGAGCGAAGGGTGGTTTCTTCGCCAAGCGCCTTCCGGACCCCGCTGCCGACCGCTCCGCCTGGATGGCTGAGGGCGTCGAAAGCTACAAGACGTTTATCCGCGGCCTGCTTGACCTGACCGACAACCTCGTGACGGAAGGCGACAGCGAACGGCTGGTCCCGCCGTCGAACCTTGTCAGGCACGACGACGACGATTCCTACCTGGTAGTGGCCGCGGACAAGGGAACCGCGACCTTCTCCGACATCGCCAACGGACTGTCCGCCGAATACGGCTTCTGGCTGGGCGACGCCTTCGCTTCCGGCGGATCCGTAGGTTATGACCACAAGGCGATGGGCATCACGGCCCGGGGCGCCTGGGAATCAGTAAAGCGGCACTTCAGCGAACTCGACCTCGATACGCAGACCCAGCCGTTCACGGTGGTGGGCGTCGGAGATATGTCAGGCGATGTATTCGGCAACGGCATGCTCCTCTCCAGGCATATCCGCCTCGTCGCGGCCTTCGACCACCGGCACGTCTTCCTCGACCCCAACCCCGATGAGGAGGCCTCGTTCGTGGAGCGGCAGCGGTTGTTTGAGCTGCCAAGGTCTTCCTGGGATGACTACGACAAGTCCCTGATCAGCGAGGGCGGCGGGGTCTTTGCCCGGCAGGCCAAGTCAATCCCGGTCTCACCGCAGGTGCGGACCGCCCTGGGGCTTCCTGCAGAAACGACGGAACTCAGCCCGCCTGAGCTGCTGCGGGCGATCCTCCTCGCCCCAGCCGACCTCCTGTACAACGGCGGCATCGGAACCTACGTCAAGGCCAGCACCGAATCGAACGCCTCTGTGGGGGATAAGGCCAACGACGCCATCCGCGTTGACGGCCGGGATCTGCGCGTGAAGGTGGTGGGTGAAGGCGGAAACCTCGGCATGACTCAACGCGGCCGTATTGAAGCGGCGCTTCAGGGTGTCATCCTGAACACCGACGCCATTGACAACTCAGCCGGCGTCGACTGCTCCGACCATGAGGTCAACATCAAGATCTTCGTCGACCGGATGGTGGCCGCCGGAAAGCTTTCGGCGGAAGAACGGGCCGGCTTCCTCGCATCGATGACCGATGAGGTGGGCCGTCTGGTGCTCGAAGACAACATCGACCAGAACATCCTGCTGCTCAACGACCGGACCAAGGTAGCCGAGTGGAGCCCCAGCTATGAGCGGCTGATGGACTGGCTGGAGAAGTCAGCCGACCTGAACCGGGAGCTCGAAGCGCTGCCCTCAACCGAAGTGCTGCGGGAGCGGCTGCAGCAGGGGCAGGGTTTGACCTCGCCCGAGCTGTCGGTGCTGGCCGCCTACGCCAAGATCGAACTGACGTCCGCGCTGCGCGACAGCGACCTAGCTGATGACCCCTGGTTCAGGAAGACCCTGCGGGACTACTTCCCCCAGCAGCTGCGCGAGCGCTTCGACGCGGAACTGGATACCCACCCGCTGCGCCGCGAGATCATCGCCACCGTGGTGGCCAACGACATGATCAACCTCGGCGGTATCACCTTCGCGTTCCGTGTCATGGAGGAAACGTCGGCGAGTGAGGTGGCTGTGGCCAAGGCATTCGTGGCCCTGCGGGAGATTTACGAGCTGGACACCATGGTGGGGGAGCTCAACAGCCTGCCGGCGTCGTTCCCGACCGAGCACTGGAGCACTGTGCACCTCGATGTCCGCAGGCTGCTTGACCGCGCGGTCCGGTGGCTCCTGACTCAGGGCACTGTTTCGCGGCCCATTGCGGATGTGGTGTCCGAGTTCAAGCCCCTGATGGACCCGATGCGCGCACGGCTTCTGGACTACCTGCGCGGCGACGACCGGGCTCGCGTGGCAGGCTGGCTGGAAACGGCGCGTGAGTGGGAACTTCCGGAAGGACTCGCCCTGCGCTGGGCAGAACTTTTCGAGAGTTTCGTCCTGTTGGACATTGCCAAGATCGCCCGGGTCCGGAAGGACCCTGTGGAGGAGATTGCGGCCGTTTACTACACGGTCTTCAACCGCTTCCACGCCGATTCCCTCCTTGAGCGGATCAGCAGCCTGCCGCGGCAGGACCGGTGGCAGGCTTTGGCCCGGGCAGCCCTCCGCGATGACCTGTACTCCACGGTTTCGGATATAACGACGGCGGTGCTTGACGCCACCACGGCGGCTGATTCGCCGGAAGCCCGGCTGAAGGATTGGGAGGCCCAGAATGCGGAGCAGCTGGGCCGGGCGAAGAGCATGTTCGATGAGGTCAATTCGCTTGAAACCGACGATATGGCATCCCTGTCGGTAGCATTGAGGCTCTTGAGGTCAATCGTCCGGCGCTAGCAAGTACGGCGTCGTAATTGGAGGTGCAGTGGCAATCTTTACGGACCCCATCAGGGAACACGCTGATTTCGGGCCTGGTGATGCCGAATGGCTGCACCTTTTGGTGGGGGACTGGCAGATGGTTGCGGACCTGGCGTTCGCCGACCTGGCGCTGTGGTTCCCCCACCCGGACCATGGGTACGTTGCGTTGGCACACGTCAGGCCGTCCACCACGCACACGGTCTTCCACGGCGACTTCGTGGGCGAGGGAATCCGGTCGGACCTGCAGCCGCTCGTGGACAAGGCATGGAACAGCCGCTCCATTGAGCGTTCCAGCGAAACCAACTGGAGCAGCGACATGGCCCTCCGTGTTGAGGCCGTACCCATGGTCCGTAATGGCCGGACGCTTGCCGTGGTCACCACGCATATGGACCTGTCCAGTTCCCGCATGCCGTCCCGCCTTGAGCTGACCTACCGCCAGTGTGCCTATGACCTCCTGCGCATGGGGACGCTTGGGCTGTGGCCGGACTTTGCCTCGCCCACCGGGTCGCGGCGGGGTGCGCCGCGTGTGGGAGACGGCCTGATACGGCTCGATGCCGAAGGCATAGTGCAATACGCGAGCCCCAACGGTGTCTCGGCATTCCGGCGCCTGGGGGATGGGGAGTCACTGGAGGGCCGGTCGCTCGCTGAGGTGACTGCCAGCCTGCTGAAGGACCGGCGCATGGTGGACGAGACGCTGCCTTTAGTGGTTACTGGCCGCATGCCGTGGCGCAGTGAAATTGAGTCCAGGGGCGTCAGCCTGTCGCTGCGCGCTATCCCGCTTCGTGACGAGCAGCAGCGCTTTGGCGCGCTGGTCCTTTGCCGCGACGTCTCTGAACTGCGGCGGCGTGAAATGGAGCTGGTCACCAAGGATGCCACCATCCGGGAAATCCACCACCGGGTGAAGAACAACCTCCAGACCGTTGCGGCGCTGCTCCGGATGCAGTCCCGCCGCATGGTGAGCGAAGAAGCCAAGCAGGGACTGGAACAGGCGATGCGACGCGTTGCCACCATCGCCCTCGTCCATGAGACCCTGTCGCAGGGCTTGACGCAGAGCGTTGATTTCGACGAGCTGATCGGACGCCAGTTCAGGCTGTCCGCCGAGGTTGCCTCGCCCTCCCAGCAGGTAAGGACTGAAAGGTCCGGGACCTTTGGAGAGCTGCCCAGTGACCTGGCCACGCCGCTGGCACTCGTCATCAATGAACTGGTCACCAATGCCGTGGAGCACGGGCTTGAGGGCAGGGCCGGAACCGTGTCGCTTATCGCTGACCGGTCGGAGGCAGACGAGGGTGAAGAACTGACAGTGACCATTGCCGACGACGGCGTGGGGCTGCCCGACACCCCCCACGTTGAAGGGCTTGGCCTGCAGATCGTGCGGACCCTGGTCACGAGTGAACTTGGGGGGACAATCCAGTGGAAGCCCCGCGACGGCGGCGGCACGGCGGTACAGATCCGGCTCAGCCTGGCGGGCAAGTAGCGGGCGGCTCCCCGGCCATTGCCACACTTCTGGCTGAGCCCAAGGGTTAAAGGGAAAAGCCCCGGTCGCAACCTCTCAGGTTGCGGCCGGAGCTTTCTGCGTTTTGGGCGATCAGGAAGCGCGGCGGGCGCGGGCTGCCCGGCGCTTCAGGGCGCGGCGCTCATCTTCGCTCATGCCGCCCCAGACGCCGGCATCCTGGCCCGACTCGAGAGCCCACTGCAGGCAGGTGTCCACTACCGGGCACCGGCGGCATACACTTTTGGCTTCCTCGATCTGGAGGAGGGCGGGCCCTGTATTCCCGACGGGGAAGAACAGTTCCGGGTCCTTCTCGAGGCACGCTGCGCGGTTACGCCAATCCATGCTGATCAGTTGCTCCATTTCTGGGAAGTGCTCTTTGTGAAATTATTCACTAGGAGCTACAAAGGAAAAGGGCCCGGCAGGGCCCCGTTGGTCATCTGAATCAAGCCTGTCATGTTAACGCTGTGTAAACAAGGGGTAATAACGCTTGATATCCCCGTAACGCTGAGCGATACATCACACTGGCGGCACTGGCCCTCACCACTGTCCGACTATGTCCGGTAGGGTGCCAGTGTGTCAAGACCCCCGGTAAACCCCCCAGCGTCCCCTTCACCGTCGGAAGAGCCGCGTCCGGGGCCGGACCGCAACGCAGGGGCAGCGCCAGTTGCACCGCCGCCTGCAGCAGTAGTCACAGCGCTGATCGTCGCCGCGGAGGCTACAGCGCTCCTTGTGGCCGCCGGCTGGTACGGCTACCAACTGCTGAACGGAAGCCCCGTACTGTCGTTCTGGGGAGCGGTATTTACGCTGGGGCTGCTGCTCGCCTTCGCTGCGTGGCTGTATGCGGTGGCTGTTTTCTTATACCGGGGATACCGCTGGACCCGGGCCGCCGCCCTCGTGGCGCAGTTGTTCGTTCTGACCATCGGATTTCCTACACTTAGCGGTGGCCTGGTGGTGGCCGGGTTGGCGATGCTGCTGCCCGCGGTAGCCGCCATCGTGCTCCTGTTCCACAGCAAGGTGATCAGTTATGCCTCGCGCACGGGAAGTGCACCGCCCGCCCTGTAGTCGTCTGCAGCAGCCCATCCCACTTGGATTGGGCAGGCACGTCCGCCGGAAATGAGCACGCCCCTGCCCGGGGATGGATTCGGTTCGACCTCGAAGCGGACGCCGAAGACGTCCCCGTCGGATATGGACCGCGGGGACAACAGCAGACCCGTTCCGGCAGCGCGGGACTGCATGATCAGCGGAACGCGCTGAAGGATCAGCGGACTGTAGTTCGCCGTCAGGACCATCGGCTGGCCCAGGGCCTGCAGTTCGGACAGGCATTGCATCGCGCCGGGGGACATAAGGTCCGCGTCGTCGGCCAGGAGCACTGTGTCCCTGGGCAGCTGACTGCCCTGCACCTGCAGCAGCAGGCCCTTCCAATATGCAAGGGCGTCGGCCCCGGCGTCGGGGTAAAGCCAGCGGTGGGCCGGATTCAAAACCTGCAACGCCTTCAGGACGTTGGTCTTGCCACTGCCCGGACCTCCAAGGACGGCCACCACGCCGCTTGGTGGAATCCGGAAAGAAGCGGGGGACAACTCGTCACCGCCAACTCCGATGAGGATGCCCGGAAGCCGGGGCCCCGAAGGAACGGAGCCGGGCCCATGGGAAACAGTCGGGTCCGCCAGCATGGAAAGGATTTCGCCAGCCGTCACCACCGACGGCAGCGCTTCCACCCGAAAGGGAGGAAGCGTAACCAGCTGCGGGCTGCCGGCAAGGTCACTGTGCCAGGAACTGTCGGGTGCTGTGCTGTACAGCTGGCATACTGCAGCACCGTCTTCGGCAACGGGACCGAACGCCACGGCCCTTCCTTTGACAGCTGCTGTGGAAGGCATCCGCGGCCAGGCTGCCCGGCTGTCGGGGTTGGAGCCGGCAGGGAAGTAGAGCCGGTTTGGGATCGCCCCGCTGAACCTGGCGGTGACAAGCTCCCGGTCTCCGGAAATGATGAGTGTTGTCCCGGCCCGGGCGCCGTCCCGGACAAGGTCCTGGACGAGGTCTTCGCCCCATGCCAATGGACCCGACCGGAACGCCGACAGCCAGGAGCCCCACCCGGAGATCACCACAATCAGCGGCACAGAGCGCCCGCCCGGCTGGTTAAGCCGCCGGGTAACTTCACCGGTTAAGCGTTCCAGTACCCGCACCGCACGCCGAAGCTCCTGCACACCGGTGTGGGCACCGATTCTGGCGTGGGAGGACAGGTAATGGAAACTTCCAGCACCGTCCAGGAAGTACAAGTGCGCCTCCTGTGGATGGCGAAGCAGACCGCGAACGGCTGCGTCCAAGGCTTCGTTGGCGCCACACTCGGGTGCGCCGATCAGGGCCAAGTGGCTGCTCTTGGCCGGTTCCCATGCAAGCGACTGCAGCCTTTGGCTGTCCGGAAGGTCCACCAGCCCAAGCCTGATCGACCAGGTCCCGCCAGAGGTCATGGACGCGGCAGCATTGGCGCTGTTCCACGCGGGTTCCTCTATGTCTTCTGGCAGGGGAGCCGCAACGGGCACCCGCGGCGGTGCTCCTCCCATGCCGTCCCAAAGTTCACGCACCAAATTGACCAACGGTGCTGCCGCTTGCGCGGGCGTCGGGGCTTCTGCCACCGCGTCGGCAGGAGGGTCGGACAGAAGGTAATCCGTGGCAAGCCGCACGGTGACGGAGTTATCCTGCCTGGTGCGGGCATGCAGCGGTCCCGTGGTTGCTGCCTGGAATTCCTGGACTGGTTCCGTGCCTTTGGCGAGGTAAGCCCGTCCAGGAGTGTCAACGCGGATCGCTGAGGCGTCCTTGGACCTGATGATGTCAACAGACTCCATGTCGGACTGCACCCGCAGGGCAATGCTGGAGGTGACATTGGCCCTGATGTCCGCAGTCAATGCGCCCTGCGGCCGCTGGGTAGCCATGACGAGGTGGATCCCAAGGGAGCGGCCGATGGAGGCAATGCGCATCAATTCACGGAGTACTTCCGGTGCGTCATCAACCAGCATCCGGAATTCGTCGATGACGATAATCAGGTGGGGGATGGCGACGGGCTCCGAGGCAGGATTGGACCGATACGCGCCGATGTCAGGCACTCCTGCCGCTGCCAAGGCTTCTTCACGACGCCTGATTTCAGCGCGGAGCGAGATGAGTGTTCGCTCCAGTTCGTAGCGGGCCAGGTCGGTCAGCAGCCCCACGCAGTGGACCAGCCCGGCCAGGGGACCAAGCCCCGAGCCGCCTTTGAAGTCAACGAAAAGGAAATTTATCCGGTCGGGCGGATGGCTCAGAGCCAGCGCCAGGGTAAGGCTGCGGAGCAACTCCGACTTTCCGGAGCCGGTGGTGCCTGCTATCAGCAAATGGGGGCCGTCGGTGTGAAGATCCACAACTTTGGCCCCGCCCGCACCGAGTCCAAGGGGAGCCGACAGCGCGGCGTTCTTCTTGCTCAATGCCCAACGGGCAGCCGTATGGGCGGCCGTGAGCGGCAGTATGTCATCCAGCGTGCAGGTGGATGGCAGAGCGTGTTCCCCGGTGTCCCTCACCCGAGGCAAGGTTGCCAGACGGCGGCAGAAGTTGCTGAAAACCTCCTCGGGGGCGAGATCGGGTACAAAGACGACGTCGCCGGCCGGTTGCCGCAGGATCGATGTGCGCTCGCGGAGTTCCACGTCAATGCCTTGTGTCCTGGTCCCGTCGGGAAGGAATTCAAGGATATGCCACCCGCGCGCCAGCGCTTCATCCGCGAGGGCGCTGCTTGAAACGCCTCCGTCTGCTGCGTCAGTAATCAGGAGGACTCCCTGCGGGGCGGTGGCGTTGAAGCCCTCCGCCAGCACGCGCCGGCAAGCGGCCGCCGATGCTGTGAGGGTTACGGACGGAAGGAAACGTGCGGGCAACAGGAAGCCCTCTGCCTGCCCGTGAATGACGACGCGTGTGGTACGGCACCTCGGATAACCGGCCAGCTGCATGACGATAGCCCTGATCATCCCGTCCAGCAGGCTCCTGGATCCCTGAAATACCGATTTGGGGCGTGAAAGGTCAAAGACCACCGGTACGGTTTCAGCGGAGCGAATCTCCCGGGTGGAAGCGACCGGCTCCACCTTTACATTGGCGGGCTGCTTCGCCTGGCCAAGGCGCAACCACGCTGCGGCTTCCCTTGCGCCAGTGGTTGAAGCGTTGCTGTGCATCCCACCTGTGGCCAGCACCAACGTAGCGAGCGAGGGCCCGGCCGCCCGGCGCCGTTCCGTGTCCTTGGCAACAGCCGCTCTAATTGCAGCGCCCAGCTCCCGCCGCTGGCGCCTGCCGGATACAACAGGAACCACAAGGGCCAGGGTGGAGGCGGCAGCAAAAGCCAGGAACATCCACATACCCGTGAAGACCGCAAGTCCTGCACCGACGACCAGTGGAAGAATTGCGGTGGCAATGAGGACCGCCCGGCTGCCGGACTCCGCCCGGCCCCTGACGGGAATAGGCTCCTGCACGGAGGCCCCGGCGTCGCTCAGCGCCTTGTCCGGCATGTCGGCAAACACGATGGACATGGTTGAGCTTCCACACCGGACGGTTGAACCGGTGGAGAGGGCGGCGGCCCGGGTTCTTTCGCCATCCACGTAGGTACCATTCGCACTGTCCAGGTCTTCGAGGATGATGTCCGTTTCGGTGACTACAAGGCGGGCGTGCTGTCGGGACAACTCTGCGTCCGCGATGACTATCCGGGTGTTGCTCCTGCCGATGGTGTAGGTCCCGCGCCGCAGGGGTACCACTGTTCCCGCGCCCGCGCCGCTGTGAACGGCAAGGGCGAGCGGAGCCGGCTCGCCGGCGGGCCGGCGCCGTTCCTTCCTGCTGACTGGTGCTCCGCCGCCGTCGATGAGGACGGCGCCGTTAACCAGAGGCAAAGTGCCGACGCGTACGGATCGCAGGTCGTCGCCGTCGACCGTTACGGTCCCTGTGCCAAACATCCGCGCCAGCTGGTCGCGGATGTGGGCGCCCGCCGTACCGTCGGCGGCGTCGATGGACAACTCAAGACGCTGCCCGGCCAGGCGCGACTCGGGACCGCCGAGCAGGGTGCAGTGCAATGTCATGGGTGCAGATCCTTTGTGCCTTTGAACCCACGCTAGACAGCGGTAGCGGGTCCCGGCCGGTGCGCCATCTGCTATGTGGACAACTTCCAGAAGTAGATCCGCCTTCTCCTGCCGTCGGAGGGGCCGGTCACTCCAGGAGGCTCAGGCCTTGCTCCAGGGGTTGTAGCCCGAAACCCTGATTCGACGGGCGCTGCAGTGCCTCGGGTAGGCTAGAGCAGCAGACATTGCGCGTCATTGCGCTGCCCGCATTCAAACCAGGAGAATTTGTGACCGCTGACCTTGTCATCGTAGGGTCTGGCTTTTTTGGCCTGACAATCGCCGAACAGGCCGCTACCGAGCTGGGCTTGAAGGTCGTTGTCATCGACCGCCGCCACCACATTGGCGGCAATGCCTACAGCGAAAAAGAAGAGCAGACCGGTATCGAGGTGCACCGCTACGGAGCACACCTGTTCCATACGTCCAACGAACGCGTGTGGGAGTACGTGAACCGGTTCACGACGTTCACGAACTACGTCCACAAGGTATACGGCGTGCACAAGGGTGAGGTCTATTCCCTGCCCATCAACCTGGCCACTATTAACCAGTTTTTCCGTGCCAACCTGACACCGGGCCAGGCACGGGAGCTTATCCAGGAGCAAGCGGGCGAGCTTGCTGGCACCGATCCGCAGAACCTGAATGACAAGGGCATCCAGCTGATCGGCCGCCCGCTTTATGAAGCCTTCATCAAGCATTACACCGGCAAGCAGTGGCAGACGGACCCCAAGGACCTGCCCGCCGGAATCATCTCGCGGCTGCCCGTCCGCTACAACTACGACAACCGGTACTTCAATGACAAGTACGAGGGCCTGCCCACCAACGGCTACACCGCGTGGATCGAAAAGATGGCAGAACACCCGAACATCGAAGTACGGCTCAACACGGACTTCTTCGATGAGTCGCACGAGTACAGCAAGAACAAGGTTGTAGGCAACATCCCGGTGGTGTACACCGGACCCGTTGACCGCTACTTCGATTACGCCGAGGGCGACCTCTCCTGGCGCACTATTGACTTCGAGGAAGAAGTGCTCGACATCGAGGACTTCCAGGGCACGTCAGTTGTGAACTACAACGACGACGACGTTCCCTACACCCGGGTCATCGAACCGCGCCACTTCCACCCCGAGCGTGATTACCAGACGGAGAAGACCGTCATCATGCGCGAGTTCTCACGCTTTGCGGAGAAGGGCGACGAGCCGTACTACCCCGTCAATACTTCCGCGGACAGGGAGCGCTTGCTCAAGTACCGCGATTTGGCGGCTGCTGAGAGGGACGTTCTGTTCGGCGGCAGGCTGGGGACGTACAAGTACCTGGACATGCACATGGCCATCGGCGCAGCACTGAGCATGTTCGACAACAAGATCCGGCCGCATTATGTAAGCGGCGCAAAGCTGGAAAGCGGAGGCGTGGACGCATGAACGAAGCGCAGGGCTGGTCGACCCTTCAGCGGGTGATTCTCCCTTCGCCGGACCAGCCGGACACTGTTCCTTTGTACGCGGACGCGGGCACCGCCAGCGGCATCCGGTTGAGGGAAAACGATGAGTTGGCCCGTACGCCGAAGCTGCCGGAAGAGAAGCTGCAGATGTTCAGCTCGGGCGGCCGTGAAGCCCACTTTGAGGATCTGCTCTCCAGACACTCCATGCGGGTCCGGTCAGGGGAGCAAATTTCCTTCGGCACATACTTCAACGCGTTCCCGGCGAGCTATTGGCGCCGGTGGACGTCCGTCAGGGATATCCGCCTGGTCGTCAGCACCAAAGGAACGGGAACGGTCACCGTTTACAAGTCCAATGCACGCGGGTCAGTACAGCGCGTCGCCGGACAACACGTCGACGGTGCCGCTACGTCGGTCTTTGACCTCACCCTCAAGCCATTCGGCGACGGCGGATGGTACTGGTTCGACCTGGCGGCAAGTTCCGGTGAACTTCTGCTGGAAAACGGTGAATGGCAGGCTGAGGGTGGCGAGAGTGCCAAGGGCCAGGTGACCCTTCAGATCACCACAATGAACAAACCTGATTTTTGCCTCAACAACGCCCGAATCCTCGCGGAGAATCCAGACGTTCTCAAGAACGTCAAGGAGATCCTAATAGTCGACCAGGGAACACAAAAGGTCGAAGCAGAAGATGGTTTTGCAGCCGTAAAGGAAGCGCTGGGCGACAAGCTCAGGATCATCAACCAGGCAAATCTTGGCGGATCAGGTGGCTTCGCGAGGGGAATGTACGAAGCCGTGGAGAACGGCAGCGACTATGTCCTGCTGTTGGATGACGACATTGTGGTGGAACCGGAAAGCATCGTCCGGCTGGTGACGTTCGCCGACCACTGCCGAAAGCCGACCATCGTCGGTGGCCACATGTTTGACCTCTACAACCGCAGCGTGCTCCATACGTTCGGCGAGGTAGTTGACCCCTTCCGGATTGTGCCGGCGCTGCCGCACGCAGACATGGATGTGCGGCACGACTTCAGTATCGCCAACCTCCGCCAGACGGCTTGGCTGCACCGGCGTGTAGACGTGGATTACAACGGGTGGTGGATGTGCCTCATCCCCACAGAAGTAATCCGCGAGATCGGCCTGTCACTGCCGCTGTTTATCAAATGGGACGATGCCGAATACGGGTTGCGCGCGCGGGAAGCCGGGTTCGCAACGGTGTCTCTTCCCGGCGCCGCCGTTTGGCACGTCTCCTGGCTCGACAAGGACGACCTCGTCGGGTGGCAGGCGTACTTTCACGAACGCAACAGGCTGATCACTACCCTGATCCACAGCCCCTATCCCAAGGGCGGGCGGGTCTTGCGCGAATCCGTCCAGTCGGACGTTAAGCACCTGGTGTCGATGCAGTACTTCACGGAACACGGTCGTATCGAGGCGTTAAAGGATCTCTTTAAGGGGCCCCACGTCCTCCATGAAGTGCTTGGCTCAAAGCTGCCTGAAATCAACGCGCTTAAGGCGTCGTATCCCGACGCCCAGTTGAAAGACGACGTTGACGACTTTCCCGCTCCCAAGCTGGGACGGGGGCCCATGGGAGGAACCGTCGTAGGTATGCCCAGCAAGAAGGAGCTCATACCATGGGGCATCAAGACAGTTGCGCGGCAGCTCATCAAGTCGCCCGGACCGGAAAGTGCTGAGCGGCCCCAAGGGTATCTCGCCCACCGGGACAACCGCTGGTTCAGGGTGGCCCACTACGACAGCGTAGTAGTGTCCAATGCTGAAGGAACAGGTGCGTCCTGGTATCAGCGCGACCCGAAAAAGCTCAAGTCAATGCTGACCGAGGCAACCCGCCTGCACGTGCGGCTGTTCCGGGAGTGGGACAGGCTCGCCGAAGAGTACCGCAACGCGGTGTCCGAAGTCAGCTCGATGGAGTCGTGGAAAAAGACCTTTGACGCCGCAGAGGACCCGAAGTAGATGGCCGGCACCACCAACGATATGATCCGCCCTGGGCAGGGGCGCGGCCTGCTTGACGTTTACGACCACCGCTTCCTGCTCAAGCTGTTGGTGCGTAAAGAGATCAAGGTGCGGTACCGCGGCTCGGTCTTGGGACTGCTCTGGTCTTACGTCAAGCCACTGATGCAGTTCCTGATATATTTCGTGGCCTTGGGGATCTTCCTAAACCTTCAGCGGGGGACTCCCAACTACGCTATCTATCTGTTTGCGGGCATCGTCCTGGTGAACTTTTTCACGGAATCGTTGGGTAACGCCACAAGATCCATCGTCGACAACCGCGACCTTATCCGGAAAATTTACTTGCCCCGCGAACTCTTCCCGGTTGCGACAGTGTGGGTTTCGGCGGCGCATTTCCTGCCTCAGCTGGTAGTGCTGATGGGTGCTTGCCTCATTGCGGGATGGACCCCGTCCCTCCTCCAGCTCGCCGCCGCCATCCTGGCCTTCATATTGGTTTCCGTCCTTGCTACAGGGCTTGGCCTTCTGTTCAGCGCCGCCAATGTGTACTTCCGGGACTCGGAAAATATCGTCGATATGATCCTCATGGTGGTTACGTGGGCGTCCCCGGTGCTCTACGTCTGGACGATGGTGCAGGACGTCATGGGCTCGTGGTACTGGGTTTACCAGCTCAACCCCATGACTGTGGCCGTCGAAATTTTCCACTGGGCATTCTGGTTCCCCACCTTGAAGGAGGACCAGGTGGGACTTGCATCGATGCCGCCAGACCTCATGACCGTATGGCTTCCGGTCGCCTACCTTATTTCCATCGCTGTGTTGTTCGTGGGCCAGCTGGCCTTCCGCCGCTCGGCCGTCCATTTTGCACAGGAGCTTTAACGTGACTGCACGAGGCGATGTCGCCATCAGCTGCAAAAAACTGCGGAAGCAGTTCGTCCTGCGGCACACCCGGTCAATGAAAGAGGCTGTCGTCTGGCTGGTCAAGGGACGGAAGGGTGACCTGTCCAAGAAATTCATGGCACTGACTGACGTGTCCCTCGATGTTCAGCAGGGTGAAACAGTTGCTCTGCTAGGGCTCAACGGCAGCGGAAAGTCGACGCTCCTCAAGCTCATCTCGGGCGTTCTCCAGCCCGACGGCGGGACAGTTCACACGCGCGGGCGAGTCGCCGGACTTATTGAGGTGGGAGCGGGCTTCCACCATGACCTCAGTGGCCGGGACAACGTGTACCTCAATGGCGCGATCCTGGGCATGAGCGAGAGCCAGATCGACGAGATGTTCGATTCCATCGTTGAATTCTCGGAGATTGGTGAATTCATCGACACTGAAGTCAAGTTTTACTCGTCCGGTATGTATCTCCGGCTCGCATTCTCCATCGCGGTACACACTGACCCGGAAGTGTTCCTCATAGATGAGATCCTGGCTGTGGGCGATGAGCCATTCCAGCGGAAATGCATCGCCAAGATCAAGGAATTGTCCGACAAGGGTAAGACCCTCTTTGTAGTCAGCCACGACCTTGACCTGGTTTCCACCGTCTGTGAGCGGGGAATCCTCCTTGAACACGGCGAAGTCATTATGGACGGCGAGGTCCACGAAGTCGTCTCGGAACTCAGGGCGCGCACCGCGACGGCCTAATGCCCCAACTGCAGCGCCTCCTGCGAGACGTGCAGTTGGGTCCAGCGGGAAACTTTTACGACCTGGAGCGGGACTCCGCTCCGGTTTTGGCTGGCAATGGTTCAGCAGGCACGGCAACCGGCCGGCGCTTCGTGGAGGACGTGCGAGACGGCCATTTCAAGAGTGCGCAGCCCGGGAAGACGTAACCGTAGAGGCAGTGCGCTGCAAATGCCACCAAGGCGACGTAAGCCACGCACAGCGCCAGCCACCCGAGGGGCGGCTGCCACCCGGGATTGGTAATCATGATCTGCCAGTTGGCCAGCTCGCGAATACCCACTACATAGCGCCGCAGAATATATGCAAATGCCAGCCCATGGGCGAAGACCCCGGCCAACAGAACTACGCGACCGACTGACTTCGCCGGCTCCGTTTGGCTGATCCGCAAATGCCTGACAGCGATCCCGGCGGCGATCAGGAGCACCAGGAAAAGGGGAAGGTTGTAGCGGCCCTGCCAAATGAATCCCATGGTTTCCACTACTTGAGCCTGGAGGACTGCGGGGACGATCAGCAGGAGTGCAAGGGCGATCCAATATCCTGCGGTGCGGCGCCATGGACGGACGGCCAGCGGCAACAGGAGCGCGACCACAATCAGGAAGCTCCAGAACATCTGGACAGCATCAGGCAGGCGGCTGTCCAGCCAACCCATAACACCAACGTATTGGGGGAAGAAGCCGAAGAATCTGTCCAGCATCGTAACGAAGCCCTGGTCGGCACGTACGCCGGGAAGTGGGTTGATGATCCCAATAGGCGCAACGCCAGCCGAAGCAGGGGCGTTAAGCATCAGCAGAATCCATGTGATGCCGAGCAGGACCCCCGGAACCGTCGCCGCAACCGCAAGGAGAACGTACTTGTTTTGGAAGGCCGTGATGATCGACCGGCGCTGGTAGAAGGACAGTCCGACAATGAGAGCGCACAACAGCCATACCAGCGACACCTGACGGGTATTGGCGAGGATCGCTGACGCTGCCACAACCGTCATGACCGCAGGCTTAATGGCCTGTGGCCTGTGGGCATTGTCCAAAAGGACAATGAAGCCACAGAAGGCTGCCATTGTGGCTGCAACTTCGAGGGAGTTCGGATTGATTCCAGACCCCAGGAACAGGACCATGGGCGTCATGCTGACGCTGGCCAGGACGACGGGTATCTGTGGCCGGAGGAATCTTGACAGGGCAGTGAACCCGGCCGCCAGGAAAACTGCTGTAAGGACTGAGCTGACGATGCGCATCGTGTAGAGGGCGGGAGCTCCACTGAGCCACAGGCTTGGCAGCCCAACAATCCAGTAGTACATGGGATTGTAAGTTCCAGCTGTCGTGACGCCGATAGTCTCGTACGTATCGCTTGCGGGGATGGGCGGTGCGCATCCCGCTGACGTGTCCGGCCGGAATTTGTAGCATCTCTGGGCATCGAGATTGGCGATGTACGCCGGCACCTTCACATGGACCCCGTGTCCGAAGGACGATCCCTCCTGGACAGTTATCTGACCCCTTACTACTGCAGCGGCCTTTATCGTGTGGGCCGGCTCGTCCGGGAATGCCATAAGTGGTGTGGCCAAAGCCCACAGGGAAATAAGGAGCGCAAAGAGTCCGAAAAGCTGGAAGAACAGCTTTCGGCCGCTTTTCAATGCAGGTTGTGCCTTCGAACCGGCGACTTCCATTTGATGAAGGTGGGTGGTGGTCTCACTTGTTCGTTGTGCACTGCCCGAGGGGTGCGTCAATCCGCTCACTCAGTTCCCTCCACGATTGCGGCAATCAGCTTTTTGGCTTGATCCGACGTTTTACTGTTTGGTGGCAAAGCGCTGGCGAAAATGTTGGCGTTTCGCTGACCAGTCTCACTGAAGATTGCTTCCCCCCAGGAGCTGACAAGCTTCGCGATCTCCGCGTGCGGGTACTCCCGGCACAACACCACGTATTCCTTCACAGCCAATGCGTATCCAGCCTTGCCGTCGAGTTCCTGCTCGAGGGCGCCAGGTGCCGTACTGGCCGTATTTCCTGCTTCGATGGCGGCGAGGACTGAGTCCGGCGAGAATGACTGGTACGTTCCATCGAATTGCAACGAGGCGGTCGAAAAGCGCGACCCGATGATGCCACGTTCAAAGACTGCCAGCCCGCCGACTGTATCGTCGAGGTCTGACGCGATTGCGATCGGCTTCGTGTCCACTTTTACATCCACTGATTCAGGCCACTCGGCAGAAACCCCGAAGCCCCATTCGCTGCCTGCCTCTTTTGACAGGTACTCGGTCACGGCCTCCGTGACGTCCTGGTCATCGTCAGACAGCAAAGGTGTAATTTCGATGTCGGGCAGATCCAGCCCCGGATTCTCCTGGGCGATCCGCGGGTCATTCCAACGCGTGATCTCCCTAAGCAGGATGCCGGACAGGATGCCCGCGTTGAGTTTTACGTTCCGGATTCCGGGGAGGTTGTAAGCTACGCCGACCGGGAGCACGGCCGCCGGAAGGATGAGTGGTCCGGACGGGCCGCAGAGTTGTCCGCTGGAAGCTGGCAGCTCCACAGATCCTGGCATCGTCGACGTAGCGAAGTGCGTCTGTTCCCGTGCCAAGGCGTCTATCCCGGTTGTGCCCCCGTCGGGGGAGAAAGCCACGGATACTGCTGGGTTCGGCCCCCTCCAGCCTTCCTGCCATGCAGCGACGAGCGCACTCATTGAGCCGTTCCCGACGCCCACCAGGCTGCCCCTTAGCGCATCATCGCTGACGGCGGGCGGTGGTGCCGTGCATGCTGTTGTGGTCAAGACAGTTGCCAAAACGGCGATGCCGCAGAGGCCCAGCGGGGATGTGATTCTTGGCTGTGTTATCTTCTTGTCTCGACGTTTCACGTGCCTAGCCTACGCGGCCAGGAGGGCACGGCGTTATTCCGGCAGAGCCACACGGCGGGCGGGTCCAGTCACTGCACTGCGGCTATTTTGGGCCTCAGCCTTGCTCGTCAAGTAGAATCGCTGAGGTCAGGGAGCCTCCTTGCCGCGGCAAGTTGCGAGGCAGCCTACTACAGCCGCCGTCAACAGTAAGGTTTTGTATGTCCTGGTGGTCGGAGGCGCCAGCGTTCTTTGCTGCTTTGACGCTGCTGTTCGTCCCCGGCGCTGTTGTGGCCTGGGTGGCTGGAGTCCGCGGTTTCCTTTTGTATGCGTCAGCGCCCACGCTGAGCCTCTCGCTTGTGGCTTCCGCCGCAATAGTCGCTCCAGTTGTCGGACTTGATTGGTCCGCTCTCGCTCTTGCGGCTGCAACGGCAGCGGCGCTTGTTGTGGTGCTGACGGCACGCAAGACCTTGTTGTGGAAGATCCCCGCACTGTCGGAAAAGGCCGGTGTGGGTTACCGCAGGGCAGTCAGCCTGGGTTTGATTATCGCCGCGGTACTGGTGGCCGTCCGGATGATGGGCGCGATAGCCCAGCCGGACGCCTTGTCCCAGACATTCGACAACGTGTTTCACATGAATGCAGTTCAATTCATCCTCGATCACCGCTCGGGATCGTCCTTTTCGGTTGGCGACATGACGGGGGGAGGCTTTTACCCCGCCGCTTGGCACGATCTTGTCTCGCTCCTGAGCCAGCTCACTGGGGCAAGCATCCCTGTGGCCGCGAATGTCATTAACGTCTGTGTAGGGGCTGTTGTCTGGCCGGCCGGTTGCGTCTACTTGGCGCAGGTGACTGTGGGGAGCCGTCCCGCTGCGGTCATTGCTGCCGGCGTGCTTTCCGCAGCGTTCGGCGCCTATCCGCTTCTCATGGTGGACTTTGGAGTCCTTTACCCCAACTTTCTCGCCCTGGCTCTGCTTCCCTTCGTGTGGGCCCTCGGCATCCAGGCGTTCCGGTTTTCGGCAGATGGTCCCGCGCAGCCCTCCGCAATGTGGTTTCTCTTCCTGGCGACGCTGCCGGGGCTGGCACTTTCGCATCCCAGCGGCGTCTTGACACTTTTGCCGTTGCTTGCCGCTGCCGCGGTCATCTGCTGGTGGCAGTGGAATTTCCGCTGCACGCCCCGAAGTGGAATTTGGCGCTGGGGTGCCGCGAGGGTGGTGCTGCTCGTTGCAGCGGGAGCGGTTTGCGTTGCGCTGTGGAAGGTCGTCAGGCCACCTGAAGCGGCGGCAACATGGCCGCCGGTCGCCACATGGACGGACGCGATTTGGGACTTCGTCAGCAGTTCAGGCATCGACCGGCCGGAATCATGGGCAGTTATGGCACTGGCAATGGTGGGGCTCGGCGTGGCTGCCAGGAGCAAGCGCTATTGGCTTCTGGGCGCGTATGCTGCTGTCGCGATCCTGTTTTTCATGGCCGTAGCAGGCCGGCCTGGCCGGATCCGAACGTTCCTTACCGGGGTCTGGTACAACGACCCGCAACGCCTTGCCGCGATAGTCCCCATCGTTCTTCTGCCCATAGCCGTTCTGGGTGCCGCGTTCTGTTGGGATGGCCTGAAGCGCCTGCTCGTGAAAACACGCCGGAAAAGAATCCGGATCAAGGACTACGGTAGTCCCGCGCTGACCATCGGGGTGACTTCTGTTGCTGCAGTCGTGGCGGTCTCGACACTTATAGCAGTGACGCAGCAGGAGAACCTGGACGCTGCTCAAACGTCAGCTGCGCGCAACTATGCGATGGGTTCGGATGCACCCCTTTTGGACTCAGGGGAGATGGCCATATTGGAGCGCGTCCGGGAAGAAGTGCCGCCGGACGCTGTGGTGGTCGGTAATCCCTGGACCGGCAGTTCGCTGGCATACGCCCTTTCCCAGCGCCAAACCCTCCAGCCGCACATTCTTGGCGCCGTTTCGGACGAGGCCCTGTACGTCTTTGCGCACCTCAACATGGCTGCCGTTGATACAGCCGTGTGTGCAGCCGTTCGTGATCTTGAGGCGGAATATGTTTTGGATTTTGGCGACCGCCAAGTTAACAACGGTGAAGGACGAACCATTGACTACCAAGGGCTCGATAATTTGAAAGAAAGCGGTGTTGCGGAGGTTGTGGATTCACAGGACGGAGCGACACTCTACCGCATCACGGCTTGCGGGATTTGATTTTGCCATGCTCTTGGACAAGCGGGGAGAAGAAACTGAACAGCGGAGTTTGCAGCAGTCCTTGGGGCGAATTCATGAACATTGAGGTCCATCCACTATGAAAACCGTGATTATCCGGCTGCTGGGCTTCACAGGGCTGCCTCTGCTGTCTCTAGTGACACCCTTTTTGTTGCTTCCCATTCTTGCGCGCCTGGTCGGTGAGGTGGGCTGGTCCAGCCTGCTGGCCGGCCAAACCATCGGCACTTTCGGAGCGACAGTGATCAGCTGGGGATGGAACATCCAGGGTCCCGTTCAAATTGCGCAAAACCCGTCACCGGCATTCCGCGCGGAGCTCTATCGCGAGAGCATCAGGACTCGCTTGGTGCTGACCCTCGTGGTCTTACCAGTGGTGTCGTTTCTCGCCGCATTCCTCGCTGTCCCTGAGCTGAGACTCGAAGCGGTCGCGATGTCATGGACCACTGCATTAGGGGGACTGTCCGTAGCCTGGTACTGCATTGGGGTGGGTCAGCCGTCCCTGCTGGCGAAGTTCGACACGGTCCCGCGGGTTGTTGCCACGCTTATCGCCATACCCGTTGTGCTGGCCACCGGGTTCATCTGGCTTTACGGAGTCCTTTTGGTTCTGGCCGTGGCAATAAGCATGTTCGTGTTCCAGCGGTGGGCCGTTCCGCGTGGCCGGAATACTTTCACACACTGGCGGGCGACGACCGGCATACTGAAGTCGCAGATGGCTTCCGCCGGCATCGGCGCTTCCGGAAACACCTACGCCGCGACGCCGCTCCCCATCGCGCAGGCTTCCGTGGATCCGGCCACCGCAGGACAGTTCGGCTCGGCTGATACTGTTTACCGCTTTGGCCTCTTCTCGGTAATGGCGTTGGGAAACACCTTCCAGGGCTGGGTCCTTGAACTAGGAGACTCTTCGGAACGCCGGAGACATCTGCTCGCGATCTGGTCCCATGCTGCCCTGGGCACTGTTGGTGGCGGGTTGCTGGCGCTGCTGGGACCGTGGGCAACCGAGATCCTTTTTGGCGCCCCTGTAAGGGCCACCCAATTGACCTGTCTTTTCTATGGACTCGCCTTCTTCTTCATCTCCGCCGCCTCGCCCTTCACACGGAATCTGCTCATACCATTCGGTGGCGAAAGACTGATTTTGGTGTGGACAGCCGTCTCTGCTGTTCTTGGGGTGGGAACCATGGTGGCAGCAGGGACAGGCAACTGGGCGGAGGGCATAGCCCTAGGCATGGCATGCAGCGAGGCGCTGCTCTTTGTCGCACTGGTTTTGCCGGGTCTTCGGAGGCTGAACAACCTTGAAAAGTACCGGATGGGTGACCGGGATGAACCCCGCACCCCGTTGAAGGCTACCTAAGCCGTTCGGCCAGCCGCGGATCGATTTTTCCCATGCGGTTTATAAGTCCGTCCCTCAAACCGTAAAGGAAACCGATAAGGTGCTTCCTTCGGTTGGGACCATAAACGAATCGCACCGCGTGGCTTTGGAGCTCCATATAAAGGCGGCGGAGGATCCATTTCGGTTGGCTAAGCGCATACCGCCGCATCAATACGAAAGAGTTCCGGGTGATGTAGTACACGCGGAATGGCGAGTGGTAATGCACACTCAGTTTCTTCTCGCCGATGCGTGCATGCCAGCCCAGGATCTTCAGCGGCCTGGCGTCCCCCAACGAATGCGCAAGGTTGCTGCCTGCACTGGCGAGAGCCCGGAAACCGGCTTCCCTGACGCGGGCATTGAATTCTGAATCCACGCAGTCGATAAAGAAGTCCTCGTCGAGATACCCCACCCTGTCAAGCACGGATGTCTTGATGAGAGTGCCTGACTGCATTGGGTCGAAGACCTCCGGCTCGTCTGCCGTACCAAGCAGCGGCATCCTGATGTTGTTGTGGAACTGGGGGGCAACGAGCCCAACCGTCTGCGGGCTACTCGACGACCTGGCAACCTCGAGAGCGTCCTCAACGTAGTTTCCGGTAAATCGGGAATCCTGATCCATGGTGATTAACCACTCGGGTTCCCATAGTTCGCGTGCGCGCTTCATTCCGGCATTAAGCGCGGCAGCGATACCGCAATTTTCCGGCAGCCGGAGGACTCTCGCGCCTGTGGCCTCTACATCCGAAAGAATTCCCGACACATCGGTGGGTGACCCGTCGTCGACAACAATAACGCGTTCGACATACCTCTTGAGCGAAGCCACGTTCTCTACAAGTTCTTTGGTGGGGGAGTATGCGGAGACAACTGCCGCCACATCCCGCCCGTTAGGAGTCAGGAGCAATTTCGATGCCGTCCCTTTGCTCGGGTTGGGTGCAGTGATTAATTCCAATGCCCCCAAAAAGTTGTACATGGGCTTAGTTGAAGACGGTCCTGCGCAGGGCGATGACGAGGTTTCGAAGAAAGTCCCATCGTGCGGCGAAGATCTTCCCCGCACTGCGGATTCCTTGCGGGGTCAGATTTTGCCCATGAAGCCGGTGAAGGATGGTGTCCTCTTCCAAGTAACGGATCGAACGGTTGACGATGCCCACCATCGCAATCCACTGGTCGTGGGACTCCCTCATGTGCGGGGGAAAGGGCAGGATTTTTCTCAGCATCTCCTGGCGGAATGCCATCGCGCAGCCCCAATGCAGCCGATAGCCCACGACGATGCCGATGAGGTTACGCAAAGTGTGCGTGGAGTCTTGGGGCCGAAGCCTGATTCGGTGGAACCGCCCGAGGGGGCCGTCGAAATGTTTGCAATTGCTGACGACCATGGCCGCGTCCTGGAGGCCTGCAATCATCTGCTCGGCGCGGCCTGGAATCCAGATATCATCCTGGTCCGAGAGGAAAACGTACTCGCCGCTCGCTTCGGAAAGAGCTTTTTCAAACGTGCGCACGTACCCGGCGTTAGTTGCGGCGGCGATTAACCGGATTCGCTGGTCGCCGATTCCTTGGATGACGTTCCTGGTGTCGTCTGTGGAACAGTCATCCACGATGACCAGTTCATCGGTTGAGGACAGCTCCGCAAGAATGGATTCGATCTGCTCCCTGATATGCCTTGCGCCGTTGTAGGCGGCCATGCAGACGCTGATGCGCGGAAGGGCTGTCGGTAGGGGTTCCATAAAGTGCGGAATATCGCTTTCAGAATGTACCCGCTCAGTCGTGTCGAGCGGGGCTTGATCAAACGAAGAACAGTCTAGCAAAGGGCCCAAGGAGCCGGGGGACGGCCCTCCTGGCCTATAATCAAACCGACGATGATCGCGCCAGGCCTTGCCCAAATGTTGGCTGCCTGGGCGTCGCAGGGGCCTTCAGAGCGCCGGCGAAAACCACGGAAGGAACCTCAGGTCCATGACCGTTGACGTAATGTTGCCGTACTACGGCGATGTCCATCAAATGAAGCTCGCCGCCCGCAGCGTAATGAATCAGGAGAACCAGGACTGGCGGCTTGTTGTCATCGACGACGGGTATCCGGATCCGGAACCGGAACGCTGGTTTTCAACGATCACCGACCCTCGCGTAACGTACCTGAAAAATGAGGAAAATCTTGGTGCCAACGGTAACTACCGCAAGGCGCTGACTCTGGTCGAAGCACCCTACGTCGTCATCATGGGTGCCGATGACATCATGCTTCCGAATTACCTTGACGTGGTCGTAAGTGCCTTTGAGGAATATCCCAGAGCCGATGTGGTTCAGCCAGGCGTACAGGTGATAGACGAACAGGGCATTGCCTGCACTCCGCTTGTCGATGCCGTGAAGAAGGTTTACGCCCCCAAGACGAGTGAGCGCATTGAGCTCAAAGGAGAGGTCATGGCCACAAGCCTGGTCCGCGCGGACTGGGCTTACTTCCCTTCACTTGCCTGGCGCTCCGAGACGGTCAAGCGTATCGGCTTCACCGAGGGACTGGACGTCGTCCAGGATCTGGCTCTTTTGCTGGACATAGCGGCGGAGCACGGTTCGATGATTGTTGATCCCGTACTGGCATTTCTCTATCGGCGGCACTCGGCATCGGACTCCTCAGTGCGTGCACTGGACGGCAGGCGTTTTGACGAGGAGCGGCAGTTTTTCCAGCAGCAGGCCGAGCGCTTCAGCAGCTTGGGCTGGAAGGGTGCGTCGCGGGCCGCGAGTTTTCACACAACATCCCGCCTTAACGCCGCCTCCCTGATCTTGAAATCGGTCGGGAAGGGCAAATTCGATTCACTGCCGAGGCTGGCAAAGCACATCTTCAGCTAGCAACGGATACAAAAAAGGACGCCCCGGGGCGTCCTTTTTTGTGTCCGTGGCCACCGGCGGCAACGGGTCATTGGTTTTGTGGCCCCGGGTCACTTCCCGGGCCGGGCTTCACCTCGAGCTGACTCCGGATGTCAGCGAGATCAGCCCTGAGCAGCGCCAGTTCCTCGCAAAGGATTCGCACCTCGTCTTCAGCCTGTGACTGTTCCCTGGAGAGGTGAAGGCAGACACCCACCAAAAGGATCAGTGTCATGATGAAAAGGAGGTTTGCCGGCACCTGAATGCCGATAAGTCCGCTGGCTTTCTCCAGGAGAGAAGGGAAGGCGGAAAGTAGAAGAGTGCCGATGCCGATGACAATCCACAGGACGGCGTACTTCTCGCGAAGTTTCTGTCGGCGGAGCATTTCAAACACAAAGAAAAGGATCGCCACGACGACGATGGAGCCCATAAGGAGCGACATGTTGGATTCCTAGTTGGTGGACGGCTCGGTTTTCTTCCGCGTCAGAGCGAACAGCAAGGCCATTCCTGAGCGTCCGAGGTAGATGGCTGCCTTCATTGGGTCGTGGCTGGGGGTTCCGCCCTGGCGGGCGCGCATCGAGACCGCGACTTGCCTGACAGTGCATCCTGAACGGATGGCGACGACCAACGAGTCGATGGTATCCCCGAGGTACTCGGCAGGGTAGTGGTCAACATATTGGCGGATCGCTTTGATGTTGGCTGCCCGGAACCCGGACGTAACGTCAGTTAAAGGGGTACCTGCAATACGGGAAATCGTCCACGCCAATACCTTCATGGCCCACTTCCTGGGGCCGCGTACGGTGTAGTTTCCCTTGTCTGCGAAGCGGGCTCCGATAGCAATGTCAGCGTGCTGAAGGCCGTCCAGCACAGCCTTGATGTCACGCGGATCGTGCTGCCCGTCGGCATCGACCTGTATGACCTGCTTGTAGCCATGACTTTTGGCATACTTGAAGCCGGTGCGCATAGCGCCTCCGACACCCATGTTGAACGGCAGTTGCAGTACGGTTGCTCCCGCCTCACGGGCCACCCGCGCAGTGCCGTCACGTGATCCGTCGTCTACTACCAGGACATCGCATGGCGGGCCGAATTCAAACACTTCCCGGATGGTGTTTCCAATGGATTCTGACTCATTCCAGGCAGGCATGATGACGAGAGTGTCAGGGTGACGGGCGGATGCTGTCACTGATCGATCAGTCCATTCTTTACGTAGGACTCCAAGCGGATGTTCGACAGCGGCGGCTCAAATCCGGTGGACTTGATTTTTGTCAGGTCCAGGACGCTGTTCAGCGGTCGCGGTGCCGCTTCTTTTCCTTTGAAGTAGTCAGCGGTGCTGACTCCTGTGACAGCAGTCCGTGCCTTGCCGCACAACTCATACACGTCCGCAGCGAGTTCTGCCCAGGACTGGGGCTCGCCGTCACTGCTGAGGTTGTACGTCCCGTACTCTGCACCGGACTCAAGCAGATGACGGATGCCCGCAGCGATATCTTCGGTGAAGCTCAGCCTGCCAACTTGATCATTGACAACCGAGGGCTCGATGCCACGGTCGGCCAGGGACGCCATGGTGCGCACAAAGTTGTTGCCTTCACCGATGACCCAGCTGGTGCGGACGATGTAGTGGCGGGGAATGACGTCCACGATCGCATCACCGGCGGCTTTGCTCTGGCCATACACCCCCAGCGGGGTGAGGGGCTCCTCCTCATCATGAAGGTTCCGGGCGCCGTCGAAGACGTAGTCGGACGAGACGTGGACCAGCGTCAGGTCATACTCGACAGCGATCCGGGCCAACCGGGATACCGCTGTGACATTGACCGCCCAGGCGGCGGCGCGGCCCTGCTGGGTCTCGGCGGCATCGACGGCCGTGTAGGCAGCCGCGTTGATGATGGTTGAGTAGTTTTTCCAGTTGCGGTCCTTGAAGGAGTCCGGATTGTCCAAATCGAACTCTGCGCGGCCGGCAAACTCGACCGATCCGTCGCCCTCATAAAGGTTGCGCAGGGCTTTACCCAATTGTCCGTTTGCACCGACCACCAGGATTTTTTTGGCGGGCATGGGCACCACGTCGGCCAGGCGCGGGTGGGCCTTGTCCTTGTCCGACAGCTCTGCCTGGCCCAACGGAATGGGCCACTGGATGGCCGCGGTTTCATCGGCGAGATTCAGGAAGGTGTACTGGCCTTGGGCGTCAGCTGACCAATGATCATTCACGAGGTAGGTGTAAGCCGTGTTGTCCTCAAGGGTCTGGAATGCGTTGCCCACGCCACGGGGGATGAAAATTGCCTGGCTGGCGTCCAGCTCGGCAGTGAAGACAGCACCGAAAGAGGGACCCTGACGAAGATCCACCCAGGCGCCAAAGATCCTGCCGGTGGCGACAGAGATGAACTTGTCCCAGGGTTCTGCGTGGATTCCGCGGGTGGTTCCTGCCTTTTCGTTAAACGAAATGTTGTTCTGGACAGGGCGGAAATCCGGCAGCCCCAAGGCAACCATTTTCTCCCGCTGCCAGTTCTCCTTGAACCAGCCCCGGTTGTCGCCATGTACCGGAAGGTCATAAAGGACGACGCCGGGAATCGGGGTTTCGTGGGCAGAAAGCTTTTTCGAAAACTCCAGAGACATGGACTACTGGCCCTGTTCCTTGTATTTGGCTTCGGTGGCTGCTTTCTGCGGCCGCCACCATTCTTCGTTGTCGCGGTACCAGGCGATGGTGTCCTCGATGCCGGCGTCGAAGTTGGAGAACTGCGGTTCCCAGCCAAGCTCATCGCGGAGTTTCGTGGAGTCGATGGCGTAGCGCAGGTCGTGGCCGGGCCGGTCCACCACGTGGTCGTAGGCCTCCGGGGACTGGCCCATGTGCTTGAGGATCAGTTCGACGACGTCCTTGTTGTTCTTCTCCCCGTCCGCGCCGATCAGGTAAGTCTCGCCGATTTTGCCCTTGGCGATGATCGCCAGGACCGCGGAGGAGTGGTCGTTGGCGTGGATCCAGTCCCGGACGTTCTCGCCCTTGCCGTAAAGCTTGGGCCGGATCCCGTCGATCACGTTGGTGATCTGGCGCGGAATAAATTTCTCCACGTGCTGGTACGGGCCGTAGTTGTTGGAGCAGTTGCTGATGGTCGCCTGCAGCCCGAAGGAGCGCACCCATGCCCGGACCAGCAGGTCGGAGCCGGCTTTGGTGGAGGAATAGGGGCTGGAAGGGTTGTAGGGGGTCTGCTCGGTGAACCGTTCGGGGTCGTCGAGTTCCAGGTCGCCGTAGACCTCGTCGGTGGAGATGTGGTGGAAGCGCTTGTTGTGCTTCCGTGCCGCCTCGATCAGCGTGTACGTGCCGATGATGTTGGTGTCCAGGAACGGGCGGGGATCGTGCAGGGAGTTGTCATTGTGCGATTCGGCAGCGTAGTGGACCACGACGTCGGTGTCGGCGACGAGGCCGTCCACCAGTGCGGGGTCGGCGATGTCTCCCTGGACAAACGTGAAGCGTGCGTCCGGCAGTCCCTTCAGCGATTCAAGGTTTCCTGCGTAGGTCAGCTTGTCCAGAACGGTGACGTGGTCATCGGTGTTATCAAGTACGTAGTGGACGAAGTTGGAACCAATGAACCCGGCACCGCCGGTAACAAGAAGTCGCTGCATAATTCCCAAGGGTACCGGATTTGCCGCGGCACTTAGCGAACGGAAAGATGGGGGACATGCGCGGAATAATACTTGCCGGCGGTACCGGCTCCAGGCTTCACCCCATCACTCTGGGCGTCAGCAAGCAGTTGGTCCCGGTCTACGACAAGCCCATGATCTACTACCCGCTGTCCACCCTGATACTCGCGGGTATCCGCGACATCCTGATTATCACCACGCCCCACGACGCCGAGCAATTTGAACGTCTGCTCGGCGACGGGTCACGTTTCGGCGTATCCATCACCTACAAGCAGCAGCCGTCGCCGGACGGCCTTGCCCAGGCTTTTGTGCTCGGAGCGGAACACATTGGTGATGACAGCGTGGCCCTTGTTTTGGGGGACAACATCTTTTATGGGCCTGGGATGGGCACCCAATTGCGCCGTTTCGAAAACATCGACGGCGGAGCGGTCTTCGGTTATTGGGTTGCTGATCCCAAGGCCTATGGCGTGGTCGAGTTCGATTCCGCGGGCAAAGCGATCTCCCTGGAAGAGAAGCCGGAAAAGCCGAAGAGCCATTACGCTGTCCCCGGTCTTTACTTCTATGACAATGACGTGGTGGAGATCGCTGAAAACCTCAAGCCTTCCGCGAGGGGGGAACTGGAGATCACGGACGTCAACCGCACTTATCTCGAAAAGGGAAAACTGCAGGTGGAGATCCTCCCGCGCGGTACTGCCTGGCTCGATACCGGAACCTTCAATGACCTGAACGATGCATCGAACTTCGTCCGGACCACGGAAAACCGGCAGGGCCTGAAAATTGGTGCTCCCGAGGAGATCGCCTGGCGGCTCGGCTTCCTCAGTGACGATGAACTCCGGCAGCGGGCTGAGCCCCTCGTGAAGAGCGGTTATGGCTCCTACTTGATCGATTTGCTGGAACACGGCCATTAGAAGAGGCCAAAAAGGCGGGACCCGCACCATGCGGGTCCGCCTTTTTCGTTGGGTGGCTAACGCAAGGTGGTCCTTGCTCCACCCGCCGTTGTCCAAGTGATGCTTCCACCCTGGAAGGTTTGGCTGCATGAAGACCTGTCCGCAGTGCAGGTCTGGCTGCTGGTTGGGTAGCCCAAAGCCCCGGCTTCGAATCCCTGTCCGGCCCAGCTCTGCTGGATCGGGCCGGGCACGATCAGGTGGGCTCCGCTTGCTGATGACCACATGACGGTGCCCTTCTCGAAGTTCTGGAAGCAGCCGTCATTCCGCAACCCACAAATGGTCCCGCTCGTGGGGTAGCCCAGTGAGCCGGATTCGTAGCCTGATGCGCCCCACCGTTCCCTGATGGGTGTTGAGGTCAGCGCCTGGGCTCCGGTGGCAGGAGAGTACATCACGGTTCCCTTGGCAAAGTTCTGGAAGCAGCCGTTATTCCTCAGCCCGCAGATCTGGCCGCTCACAGGGTAGCCGAGCTTGCCGCCTTCGAAACCTGTGCTGACCCAGGCATCACGGACCGGCCCGAACATAACCGCGTTCGCTCCGCTCCCGGCGGACCACATCACAGTTCCCGAGGAGTAGTTCTGGAAGCAGCCGCCGTCTACCAGGCCGCAGATTACGTCGGAAGCCGGGTATCCCAATGACCCGTTTTCGAAGCCGGTTTTTTGCCACAGATCACGGATCGGGCCGAGTAAGCTCGGCTGCGCTCCAGTGGCGGGTGAATACATGAGTGCCCCCTTGGCGAACATCTGGAAGCACCCGCCGTCTTTGAGCCCGCAGTACTGGCCGGACGTGGGGTAGCCGAGGCTGCCTGCGCCCCAACCCAAGCGTTCCCATCCTGCGGCCATCGGCCCGGCGGCTACTGTTTCGGGGGCAGTGGCGGCGGAATACCCAACGACGCCCTTTTCAAACGCCTGCCGGCACTCGGTCTGGACCGCTCCGCAGCTGGCAGGGCCGGCTGGATACCCCAGGCGGCCGTTCTCGAACCCGGATTTCTGCCAGTAATCGAGGATCCGCCCGGTGAGCGTGTGGGCGCCGGTGGCCGGTGAGAACAGGAGCGCGCCGCCCTGGAACAGCTGGTAGCAGCCGCCGCCGCGGAGGCCGCACACTTCTCCCGCGACCGGAAAGCCTATTGGCTCTCCCTTCGTGCGCGACGCTTTCCAGGTTTCGCCCATGCCCATGAAAACAGGCCAGGCTCCTGAAGTGGGCGTCCAGGCAACGACTCCACCGCTGAAGTTTTGGGTACAGAAGGAACTGGTGCAGTTTGCTTCGGCGTTCGGATAGCCCAGCAGGCCGTTTTCGTAGCCTGCTCGTCCCCACGCCTCCATCACTGGGCCGGGCTTGACCAGACGGGCGCCGGTGGCAGGGCTCCAGAGAACCGAACCGGCCTGGAACAGCTGGAAACATCCACCTGATTTGAGTCCACAAACCTGATCGCTGAGAGGGTATCCGAGACCTCCGTTTTCGTATCCCTGAGCTGCCCAATGCTCACGGATTGCTCCGAACGGCACCAGGGCGGCACCGGTCGACGGGGACCACATGATGGACCCGCCCTGGTAGTTCTGGAAACAGCCGCCATTCTTGAGTCCGCAGATAACGCCGGACACGGGATAGCCCATCTGGCCGTTTTCGTATCCCTTCCGGGCCCAGGCGTCACGGATCGGTCCGGCCAGGCTTGGTTGTGCTCCGGCGGTCGGAGACCACATGACGATGCCGGCTTCATAGCCACGGAAGCATCCGCCGTCACGGAGGCCGCAAATTATCGTGGAAGTGGGTGCACCCAGGGAAGGCATGGAAGCACGGAATGCATCGATGGCCTTGACCGCTGCGGGTGGAACGCCGCTGGTAGCGAAGGCCTTAAGGCCTGCGTAGTCGCCGTTCCACACGTTGGAGTCACCAGCGAACGGCCCGGTGCTGCTGTACTGCCAGATGCTGTAAGTACCCCAGCTTGCGGTGGGTACCGGTCCTGCGTTGTTGGTGGGCGCATCGGGGTAGGCCGCGATCCACAACGGGTAGTCACCGAAGCCGGCAGGATTTCCCAAGCACTGGTTCCACCAACTTGTATTGGTGTAGATGACGGGGAGCCTACCGGTGAGCGACTGCACGGTGTTGCCGAAGTCGCGTACCCAGGTCTGAAGCTGCGCCGGGGACATGTTGTAGCAAGTGTTCCCGAAGTAGAAGCCGTTGATGGTACGGCCTTCATAGGGGTTGAACTCAAAGTCCAGGACAGGAGGCATGGTGTACCCGTCTCCTGACCAGCCGCCGCCGTTCTGTACGAAGTACCGGGCCTGGTCTGCTCCGGACGACCAGTTCGGAATAGCGAAGTGGTAGGCGCCGCGGATCATTCCGACATTCCGTGCCCCTTGATACTGGGAGCCGTAGGACGGGTTGGTGTAGTAGTTGCCTTCCGTGGCTTTCACGTAGGCGAAACGCGCACCCATATTCCACTGCTGCTGCCAGTCCACGCTTGGCTGGTGGCCGCTGACGTCCAGCCCCTGGATACCGAACGTTGGCATCCAGGTGCCCTCGGACGACAGCGATTCCGTATTCAGGCGCCGCAAGGACTCGGAGGGGGCTGACGCCGTGACCCGGGCTGAACGCTGGCCCATTTCCGCCCCACCTACGCCCACCGCCTCAGCCATGGATTGTGAAGTCCCCGGCGAAGTCGCAACCGGCTGCGGTTCTCCTGTGGCTTTTTCCACTGGCCGCGGTTCTGCGGGGGCAGTTTGGGGCGTCGACGGGGCCGGTGCGCCCGTGGGCGCGGCGGCCGCGGTTGCCCCAGTGCTTCCATTACTGGAAGAAAGGTTTGGGGTAGGCGCGGGTTCGACGGCGGACGCAACGCTGACGAGGCCGGGGCCAGCTACCAGGGAGGCAGCCAGCAGCACTATCCCCAAAGTTTTCATGGCGGGGTGACGGGACTGAGACAGGTTCCGCTTCATATTTGCTCCGGAGACAATGTGGCGCTCCCGCGAGCGCTCATTTCGATAGCTGTTCAGGTTTTTCCCCCAGGGATACGCCTGACAGGTGGTGGTTCGACAATTAACGCGCTCACCATAGCATTGGTGTTACCAGCGGAACTAGTGGTTCTCTTGTTGCTCAAGTGATAGTTGTCGCACCGTTAGTTATCCACATTGAGCGCCCCTATGACTTGTTGCCGGGGTTTACCCTCCTTAGGCTGGACGCAATTGCACTGCCCGCGCTGGGCGGCAGTCATGTGGGGGAGTACTTATGGATGCTCTGGGGATAGTCGAGGACGAAGTCCGCGAGCTGATACGGCGCAAGGGCCTCGATCCGTTGCGGCAGGCCAGTGAGGTGCGCAGGCTTGTGGAAGCAGCCGTCATGGACTATGACGAGCGGGCCTTGATGGGACCGCTTCCGCCCCTCGGACCATTGGACTCGGCTCGCAGGTTCCTTTTCGATGCTGTGGCGGGATTCGGTGTCCTCCAGCCACTGCTCGACGACCCCTCAGTAGAAGAGATTTGGCTCAACGCGCCGAATGAAATCTTTGTTGCGCGCAACGGCGAATCCGAACTCACCTCGCTCAGCCTTTCCGACCAGCAAGTGCGCGACCTCGTGGAGCGGATGCTGAAGAGCTCCGGCAGGCGCCTTGACATGTCGTCTCCCTTCGTTGATGCGGCCCTGCCCGACGGCTCGAGGCTTCACGTGGTCATTCCGGATGTCACGCGCCGCCACTGGGCAGTGAACATCAGGAAGTTCGTTGTGAAGGCAACCCGGCTGGAACACCTTGTCGAGTTGGGCACTCTGACGCCCCAATCCGCCCGGTTTCTTGGTGCAGCAGTATCCAGTGGATTGAACATCCTGGTGTCCGGCGCCACCCAGGCAGGCAAGACGACGATGCTCAATTGCCTGGCGTCCAGCATCGGAAGCCGGGAGCGGGTCATTACGGTTGAAGAGATCTTCGAGCTGCAGTTCCCGTTGCGGGACGTTGTGGGGCTCCAGTGCCGCCAGCCGAACCTCGAAGGCGAAGGCGAAATTCCGCTCCGGCGCCTGGTGAAGGAAGCGCTCCGCATGCGGCCGGACCGTCTGGTGGTCGGTGAGGTGCGTGAGGCCGAGAGCCTGGACATGCTGATTGCCCTCAACTCAGGTCTTCCAGGCATGTGCACGGTGCACGCCAATTCTGCCCATGACGCAGTCACGAAGATCTGCACACTCCCACTGCTGGCCGGCGAGAATATTTCCAGCGCCTTCGTCGTTCCCACGGTCGCATCCTGCATCGACCTCGTGGTCCATTGCAGCCGGCAGGCGAACGGCCGGCGGGAGGTCACCGAGATCCTGTCCCTTGGCCGACGCGTAGAGAACGGCATCATCGAATCATCGTTGGTTTTCGCCATGGCTGACGGCGTCCTGCAGCCCCGGGCGAACGCGATGCCGTCGGCGGAGAAATTTTCGCGTGCGGGCTATGATGTCGCTGCTTTGCTGGATCCCCGATGATCTCGGCACTGCTCGGAGTAACAACAGGAACGGGCCTTTTCCTCATCTGGTGGGCGTTCTGGGAGTCACCGCCGAAAAGGCCGCGGGAACGGAAGCCAAGCCGCCTGGGCGATCTTTTGGCAGCTGCGGGTGTCGACAAGGTTTCCGTGGGCGGGCTGGCGGGCACTTGCCTGGGCCTGGCGCTGTTTGTGGTCCTGGTGTTTTACGCCGTCAGCCGCTCGTGGCCCATCGCCGCATGCTTCGGACTTTTCGCCGGATGGTTGCCCGTCAGCGTCCTCCGCTGGCGCGCTAAAAAGCGTACGGCGTTACTGCGCCAGCTCTGGCCGGACGTCGTCGATCACCTTCGTTCGGCAATTCGCGCAGGACTGCCTTTGCCGGAGGCGCTGATCCAGCTGGGTGACAAAGGCCCGGAAGAACTGCGGCCGGCGTTTCGGGAGTTCGGCGCCGACTACCGGGCCGGGGGACATTTTGATGGGTCGTTGAACAAACTTAAGCACAAGCTTGCAGATCCGGTCGCTGACCGGATCGTCGAAGCCCTGCGTCTGACCCGGGAGGTCGGAGGGTCGGATCTGGGCAAACTGCTGGGTACGCTTGCCGAATTTTTGCGGGAGAGCGCGCGCACCCGCAGCGAACTCGAAGCCCGGCAGTCCTGGACCGTCAACGCCGCACGCCTTGCCGTAGCCGCGCCATGGATCGTCATGGTTCTCCTGGCTACACGGCCGGAAGCGGTGCAGGCATACAACACACCGATGGGGGCAGCAGTGTTGCTCGGAGGGCTGGTGGTTTCGTTGATCTGCTACTCCACCATGCTGAGAATAGGCGCTCTTCCCCAGGATGAAAGGGTCCTCCGGTGACCGCTGTCTCTCCAGCCGCCGTCATATGCGGACTTGTCATGGGGATAGGCCTGTGGCTGGTCATCTTCAGGTCCCCGATGATGAGGGCAACAACTTTTGCGCAGCGGATTGAGCCGCAGCTCAAGGCCCAGAACGTTGAGTCGCGGCTCCTGCGCTCAGGAGAGCAGACGCTGACGCCCTTCGGGCCGCTTGAGAGGATACTGCGCCCGGTGGTCCACGATGCCCTCGCGGCGCTGGGAAAGCTTAGCCCTTCACCGGGCGCGACCGCCCGTCGGCTGGTACAGGCGGGGATCAACAAATCTGCCATTGATTTCAGGGCTGAACAGCTGCTGTGGGCGGCCGCCGGATTCGCCCTCGCGTTGGCTCTGTCCCTCATTGGGGCTGCTTCCGGCAGGTTCAGTCCACTCGTCGCGGCCTTGATCATCATCGGAGGCGCTGCAGCAGGCTTCGTGCTGCGGGACTATTGGCTGGGCGTTCAGGTCCGCCAACGGGAAGCCCGGATGATGGCTGAATTCCCCAGCCTCGCTGAGCTCATGGCGCTCGCCGTCGGCGCCGGGGAGAGCGCCACCGGCGCCCTGGACAGGGTCTGCCGGAGCGCCAAGGGGGAGCTGGCCAAGGAGTTCTCGAAGATCCTCGCCGAGACACGGGCCGGCAAGCCGCTCGTCCTTGCCCTCCAGGAGTTCTCGTCGCGCACCGACCTGGCGCCGCTGGTGAGGTTCGTCGACGGCATCATTGTCGCCGTGGAGCGGGGCACACCCCTGGCTGACGTGCTTCGTGCCCAGGCCCAGGATGTCCGTGACACCGCAAAACGGGACCTGATGGAAGCCGCCGGCAAGAAAGAGATCGCCATGATGGTGCCACTCGTTTTTGGTGTGCTCCCGCTGACCGTCGTTTTCGCCGTCTTTCCGGGCATTGCGGCGATCAGCCTGGGTTTCTAGCGGTGGCACCGACCAACGGTGATGACCGGACCGTGGCGTCATGCCCAATCAACGCAGGAAGTAAGAGGAAGAGGAAGAGGAAGAGAAATGAAAAACGTAGGAATCCGCTGCGCAGTGTTGCTCCTGACTCTCGCAGATTCACGCCGCACCCCGAATGATCACCCTGAGCGGGGAGATGTGCCGGGGTGGGTCATGATCACCCTCATGTCCGCTGTCCTGGTGGCAGCCCTCCTGGCGCTCGCCGGACCAGCGTTGGAGTCCATGTTCAACCAGGCGATGGACAAGGTGGGCAGCTAAGCCCATGCCACGTCCCGCCAAGGTAGCCAAAGGCGCCCCTGAACAGCCTGTATCGAGGGAACAAGGCTCGGCGGTGGTGGATTTTGTTTTGGTGGGAGGACTGCTCACCATGTTTTTCCTGGCGATCATCCAACTGGCGCTCGTGTTGCACGTGCGCAACACCTTAATTGATGCCGCCGCCTCGGGGGCCAGGTACGGAACCCTGGCGGACCGGGGAGCTGTCGACGCGGAAGAACGGACGCGTGCCCTCATTGTGACCGCGTTGAATCCTGGCTTTGCCGGCCAGGTCAGCACCACCGAAGTGACCGTGCAGGGATTGCGGACCCTGGAAGTGACCGTGCGGGCGCCGATGCCGGTCATTGGTCTGATCGGTCCGCGGGACATGCTGGAGGTGAAGGGACATGCCGCTGTGCAGCCCTGACATCCGGTGGCGCGTTCGTACCCGGCTGCGTGAGGCGCTCTGCATGAAAACGGATACTGCAAACGTGGCCATGCGAGACATACGGAAGGTATGGCCAGGAGACAAGCAAACCCTGCCACACGACGCAAGGCCGCAGAAGTGCGTGCATGAGCAGGGGAGCGCGGTTGTTGAGTTCACGTTCCTGGCGCTCTTACTGATGGTTCCCCTCGTGTACTTCATCATCACCGTGGGACAAATCCAGGGTGGTTCGTTTGCCGTGGTTGGGGCAGCTGACCAGGCCGCGAAGGTCTACGTCGCCCAGCCCGACGCATCGTCAGCCCAGGCAGCCGCCGAACAAGCGGTAGCCATTGCGCTGGCTGACTTTGGGCACCGGCCGGAGGAGGCCACCGTGGCTATCAGCTGCGACCCCGCCGACTGCCAGGCCGCGGGCACGGTGGTGACTGCAAACGTCAGGCTGGCAGTGCCCCTGCCATTTGTTCCGTTCCCTGACGGCCTCCGACTGTCCGCCACTGAGGTGGAGGCATCCGCAACCCAGGTGGTGGGCAGGTTCCGATGACGAAGAACGAAGACGGCCAGATGATGGTGATGATTTTGGGCTACGTAGCGCTGGCCCTGCTCGTCACAACGGTTGTCATCGGTATCTCGGCCGTCTACCTCGAACACAAGCGGCTACTGTCCCTCGCGGACGGCGCCTCGCTTGCGGCAGCGGACAGCTACACCCTCGGTGAAGTCGCAGCGCAGGGTGGCAGCCCGTCGGCAGTGCTCAATCCTGCGCGGGTGCGAAATGTGGCGGCGGACTTCGTCGCCAGGAGCCCGGCGTCGGAACGGTTTGATGACCTGGCGGTGGCAGGGACGACAGGAACAGCCGATGGTTCCACCGCCGTCGTGGTTCTCACGGCGGCAGTCCACCCGCCGGTAGTGAACTTCCTGATACCTGCCGGAATCCCGATAGAAGCAACGTCCACCGCCCGTTCGCGGTTAACGCGCTGAAGAACAGCACGGGGCTGCTGCTGGCAGGCGGGACCGGAGCCTTTCGCCGGATAGCGTAGGCTTAAACAACCATGGCCAATATTGATTTTTCCGCTGAAATCCGCGCCCTTCGCGCCACGTACGATTCCATCGAGCGAGTCTCCGATGTGGAAACTCTGAAGGAAGACATCGCCGAACTGAGCGAGCGGGCGGGCGAACCGGACCTCTGGGATGACCCTGCAGCGGCACAGAAAATCACTTCCCGGCTGTCCCACCGGCAGTCCGAGCTTGAACGCCTCAACACGTTGGCTTCACGGATTGACGATCTCGAAGTCCTCGTGGAGCTGGGGCAGGACGAGGATGACGCCGCCTCCATGGGGGAGGCGGCCGCAGAACTTGAGTCCATCAAAAAGGCACTCAAGGAGCTCGAAGTCGTCACCCTGCTGTCGGGTGAGTACGACGAACGCGAAGCCGTGGTCTCCATCCGCGCAGGCGCCGGCGGTGTGGACGCCGCCGACTTCGCCGAGATGCTGATGCGCATGTATCTCCGCTGGGCCGAGCGGCACGGCTACCCCACCACGGTCATGGACACGTCCTATGCCGAAGAGGCAGGCCTGAAGTCGGCCACCTTCGAGGTCAAGGCGCCCTACGCCTTCGGCACCCTCAGCGTCGAAGCCGGAACCCACCGCCTGGTCAGGATCAGCCCGTTCGACAACCAGGGCCGGCGCCAAACGTCGTTCGCTGCCGTGGAGGTCATCCCGCTGATCGAGCAAACAGACTCCATCGAAATCCCGGACAACGAAATCCGGGTGGACGTCTTCCGGTCGTCCGGCCCCGGTGGGCAGTCGGTCAACACTACGGACTCCGCGGTCCGCCTCACCCACATTCCGACGGGCACCGTGGTGTCCATGCAGAACGAAAAATCGCAGCTGCAAAACCGCGCCGCGGCCATGCGCGTCCTGCAGTCCAGGCTCCTGCTCCTCAAGAAGGAACAGGAGGATGCCGAGAAGAAGGCACTGGCAGGTGATGTCAAAGCGTCGTGGGGCGACCAGATGCGCTCCTACGTCCTCAACCCCTACCAGATGGTCAAGGACCTCCGGACCGAACACGAGGTGGGGAATACCTCGGCCGTGTTCGACGGCGAAATCGACGATTTCATCGACGCCGGTATCCGCTGGCGCACCGATAACCGCAACGCGGAGAGTAAGTAGCCTTCGTTGAGAGGGTAACCGCAGTGGTGCCCGCGAGCGTTTGTCGCGACGAACCGTGCTGCAACCCGAGGTAAGAACGAGCGGCAGCACCATATGCGCTGCGCTGGGCCTGCCCCCTAAAGGTGGGGCAGGCCCAGCGCTTCCAGCCGCTGTCCATTTCTTCGCTCCGTGGTCCGGAACGGGGCCCAGCCTAGGGTTGGGCGGAGGCCTTTTTGCCTGTCAGGGTGTTCCAGCGTGCCTGCAGGCCCCATTTGGTGACGTTGATCATGGCTTCGACCACGATGTTGCCGCTCATCTTCGAGGCGCCGAGTTCGCGCTCCACGAAGGTGATGGGGCGTTCCTCGATGCGCAGGCCCATCCGTGCCACCCGCCATGCCAGGTCGACCTGGAAGCCGTAACCGACCGAATCCACCTGGTCCAGGTTGAGTTTTTCCAGGGTAGTCCGGCGGAAGGCGCGGTATCCGCCGGTGACGTCCTTGATCTTCAGGCCGAGCATCAGGCGGGCGTAGGTGCTGCCCACCCGGGAAATGGCCTGGCGGTAGAGGGGCCAGTTCACCACGCGTCCGCCGGGCACCCAGCGGGAACCCATGGCAAGGTCTGCGCCCTGCTCGATGGCCTCCAGGAGCTGGGGCAGCTGCTCGGGCTGGTGGGAGCCGTCCGCGTCCATTTCCACGAGCACGTCGTAGCCGGCATCCAGGCCCCACTTGAACCCGGCGATGTAGGCGGCGCCCAGTCCCTCCTTGCCCTTGCGGTGCAGGACGTGGACCTGGGAGTCCCCGGCCGCGATGGTGTCGGCGAGTTTGCCGGTGCCGTCAGGGCTGTTGTCATCCACTACCAGCACGTCCGAGGCCGGGACAGCAGACCGGAGCCGCTGGAGCGTCTTGGGCAGCGATTCCAGTTCGTTGTACGTGGGAATGATCGTAAGGACGCGCACAGAGGGCCTTTCCTGGAGGGAGCGGTCGGTGCACCTGGCGGCCAGCTAGCCGCCGGCAGGCGCAGCTACCCATTATAGGAGCGAGTAAAGGCGGTCCCGAGAGTGCTGCGTTTCTCTCAGTAAGACATGCATGCACGAGGCTTCAATTTGTTCACTCTGGCACCTGGTTCCCGCGACACGCCCTCTGAAAGCCCGGTAATACGCCGGGGTTCGTGCGTATAGTCGAGGGGCCGGCGCCCTACTTTCCCCAAACGAAAACCCGTGCACCGGCTGCAGAACTGGGCTGCATGTGAGAATCAGCCATGCCCTGCAGGGTACTTAGGGCCATGATCCGATTCGAAAATGTCACCAAGGTCTACGACCAGACAACCCGGCCTGCGCTGGACTCCGTCAACCTTGAGATCGACCGCGGCGAATTTGCCTTCCTGGTCGGCGCGTCCGGTTCTGGCAAGTCCACTTTCCTTCGCCTGGTGCTCAAGGAGGACCGCGCAACCTCCGGCGCTGTCTATGTCGCCGGCCAGAACGTGGCCAAGATTTCCAGCTGGCGCGTTCCCCGCCTAAGGCGCGGCATCGGCGTCGTTTTCCAGGATTTCCGGCTCCTGCCGCAGAAGAATGTTTTCGCCAACGTTGCGTTCGCCATGCAGGTCATCGGCAAGAGCCGCAGCGTCATCCGGGACACGGTTCCCGAGGTCCTCAAGACGGTGGGCCTGGAAGGCAAAGAGCACCGCATGCCGCACGAACTTTCCGGCGGTGAGCAGCAGCGCGTTGCCATCGCCCGCGCCGTCGTCAACCGTCCGGGTATCCTGCTCGCCGATGAGCCCACCGGGAACCTGGACCCCACCACGTCCATGGGCATCATGGGCGTGCTGGACAAGATCAACCAGAACGGAACCACCGTGGTGATGGCCACGCACGACGACGACATCGTCAACGAGATGCGCAAGCGGGTGGTTGAGCTTCGGAACGGCGTGGTCATCCGAGACGAAGCCAAGGCGCTTTACACCTCAATGATTCCCGTGGTGGGACAGTCCCGCAGGCTCAAGGACGCCAGCGGCAGGGAAAACCTTGAAACGGGCGTCCCCGGCGATGGACGCGAAGGCGAGGCACAGCGATGAGGCTTGCATTCATCCTCAGCGAGATCGGCAGCGGACTCCGCCGCAACCTGTCAATGGTGGTCTCGGTCATCCTTGTCACCTTCGTGTCGCTCACCTTCGTGGGTGCCGCAGGAATGCTGCAGATGCAGATCAACCAGATGAAGGGCTACTGGTACGACAAAGTCCAGGTGGCCATCTTCCTGTGCAGTGAAGGTTCGACGGCGGCTGGCTGCGCGGGTGGGCCGGTCACCTCCGAACAGCAGGAAAGCCTGAACACCCTGCTGGAGTCGCCGGCGGTTGCTCAGTACATCAACGACTTCCAGTTCGAGTCCAAGGAAGAGGCGTACAAGCACTTCAAGGACCAGTTTTCGAATTCACCCATCGTGGATTCCGTGACGCCGGACCAGCTGCCGGCATCCTTCCGGATCAACATGAAGGATCCCCAGAAGTACGAGATCATCAGCGAGACCTTCTCCTCGCAGCCCGGCGTGGAAACGGTCATTGACCAGCGCCAGCTCCTTGAGCGGCTCTTCTCCGTCATGAACGGCGCCTCCCTTGTGGCCGTCAGCATCGCCGGCGTCATGATCGTCTGCGCCATCCTCCTGATCGCCACCACCATCAGGCTTTCCGCGTTCAGCCGCCGCCGGGAAACGGGCATCATGCGCCTGGTGGGCGCCTCGAAGACGGTGATCCAGCTGCCGTTCATCCTTGAAGGCGTGATCGCTGCCGTGATCGGTGCTGCCCTGGCCTCCGCCACGTTGTGGGCGGTGTCCCACTTCTTCCTGGGCGAGTTCATGTCCCGGCAGTACCCGGACACGGCCTTCATCTCCTCAGGCCAGACGCTGATCCTCGCACCGGCTCTGCTAATCCTTGGCGCATCCTTGGCTGGAATTTCGTCTCTCTTGACCTTGCGCAGATACCTTCGCGTCTAGGACCATGCAAACCGATCAAGGAACGCCCATGAACGTAACCGATCAGACCTCCGTGCACGGACGCCGAACTGCCTCCCTTCGGTCAGGGGTCATCAGCGGCGTGCTTGCCGTCGTCCTCGCCGCCGGGCTCGCCTCATCCACACCGGTGGCTTTCGCGGACGAGCTTGAAGACAAGCAGGCAGCACTTGAGGCTGAGGCGGCGCGCGTCCAGCAGTCCCTGGAGTTCGTGGATTCCCGCATCGCAAAGGCAGCCAGTGACCTGGTGATGTACCAGGGCCAGCTGCCGGGTGCCCAGCAGGCACTCCTGGAAGCACAGGGCCGTGTGGCAGGTGCCGTTAAAGAGGTTGAAGCGCTTTCAGCTCGTGTGGACATGGCCCAGCAGAACAAGGCCAAGATCACCCAGCAGCTGGAAACGGATAAACAAAAGATCGCCGATACGAAGAAACTCATCGGCCAGATTGCCACCCAGGCCTACAAGTCCGGGGGAGTCCCCTCAAACCTTTCGCTGTTCTTCGGCGACAACAACGGCGCCAGCCTCACGGAGACCATGGACCTGGCGGACCAGGCCATGCGCAGCCAGAACGCGGCGATGGACAAGTTGTCGCAGCAGAGTGCCACCAACGTGAACTCGGAAGCGCGCCTGCAGGCGGTCGAGGCCGAGATTAAAGACCTCAAGGCCAAGGCCGATGCTGCCCTGGAGAGGGAAAAAGCTGCCCGGGACGAGGCAGCCGCCAAAAAGGAACAGGTCGATCAGCTGATCGCCGACACCACCCGGCTTGATGCAGAGTTGCAGGCTGCCAAGCCCGGAATCCAGGCACAGCTGGCGGGCGTCCAGGCCAGCCAGAACGCGGTTGCCGCAGAAATTGAGGAGCGCGACCGGAGGTTGCGTGAGGCCTGGGAGGCCGAGCAGCGGAGGCAGGCAGAAGCAGCTGCGGCTGCTGCGGCTGCCGCCGCGGCCGCAGCAGCCGCTGCCAAGGGCCAGGCGCCCCCGCCGCCCCCGCCGGTGCAGTCCTTTATGCCCCCGGCCGGATCGCCGTCGGTTTTTGGCCTGCGGCATCCCTTCTCCGGCAACGTACCCATAACGTCCGGGTTCGGCTGGCGGGCTACCCCGCCGGGCACCATCGACTTCTACGGGCAGGGCGGCTACATGCACACGGGGCTCGATTTTGGAGCAGCCTGCGGCACGCCCGTCTACGCTGCAGCAGCAGGCGAGGTCTTCAGCTCAGGCTGGAGTTCAGCAGACGGCGGCGGCTGGCGCGTCAAGATTTCCCACGGCCTGATGCAGGGCAACACCCTGAACACCATCTACTACCACAACGCCAGCATCGTGGTGTCGAACGGCCAGCGGGTCTCACAGGGCCAGCTCATCGCCTACTCCGGCAACACCGGCAACTCCACCGGCTGCCATGCCCACTTCGAAACCTGGCTCAATGGCGCTCCTGTTGACCCGATGGGGCTGCTGTAGGGGTTGATTGCCCTGCCGTACACTGGTATCACTCCGCACCGAACCGGCCCGGAGGACAACGGATCTGAACCTGAGGAGCTTTCCCGTGCCTAAAGAAAGTGGCCGAAAAGTGGTGGCCACCAACCGCAAGGCCCGGCATGATTACCACGTGCTGGACACCTACGAGGCCGGCATCGCGCTGATGGGCACCGAAGTGAAGTCCCTGCGCGAGGGGCACGCCTCCATGGTGGACGGATTCTGCACCTTCTATAACGACGAGTTGTGGATGGAAGCCATCCACATTCCTGAGTACAACCAGGGCAGTTGGACCAACCATGCCGCGCGGCGCCGCCGTAAGCTTCTGCTGCACCGCGAGGAACTCAACAAAATCTCGCACAAGGTCCGTGAATCGGGCTATACCATCGTTCCACTCCAGCTGTACTTCGTTGACGGCAGGGCCAAGGTGGAGATCGGCGTGGCCCGCGGCAAGCGCGAATACGACAAGCGCCAGACCCTCCGGGAGCAGCAGGACAACCGCGAAGCGCAGCGGGAAATGCGGGAGCGCAACCGCCGCCGCTAGGCTGGAATGAATCGCCTGAAGGATGAGTTATACTAGGTAGTCCGGCGGGCTTGCCCACCGGTTTGGTAAAAAAATATGGGGATGATCGGTTTCGACGATGTTAGTCGCGACAGGTGAAGCGGGCCGAGGATGCAGAATTATCTCGTTAACGCTGTCTGCAAAAAAATAATCGCCGAATCAAAACGCGATAACTTCGCTCTCGCTGCCTAAGCAGCCTTAGCAAGTTCGTCAGCCCGGGGTTGCTATCGCCCCGGATGCTGGCGTCATTTAGATAGCCACTGCTGCTTACCCTCGTCATCGGGGTGAGCGGGACTCTTTGATGACTGGGCCCGGATCAGCCAGCTGTTTGCAGCATGGCTGGGGCCGAGAAAATCCGACGCAAACTGCGCCCGGAGAAGCCCTGACAACACGACATCGGACGGGGGTTCAATTCCCCCCATCTCCACCTTGGGAAACACCCCGGTCTTCGGACCGGGGTGTTTTTCTTTGCCCGGCTCCGGTCCCTTCACCCGTTCACCAACGGCGTAGCGGGGACGGGACTACTACCCGTCCGCGGTTCGTTGACTCCGATAGGACCCGGACAGGTATTTCAGGGCGGCCGGGCGGCACAACCAGGAGGTGCGCCATGGACCAGGCGCGGGAGCCGGCTTTTAACGAATACGACGACGATGTGCTGGATTCGTATTCACAGACAGTCATGCGCGTGGCAGCAGCCGTCACTCCCCATGTGGCTGCCATCGAAATGACAGCGGCACGGCGCAACGGACGAGTGCGGGTGGGCGCAGGCTCGGCGGTGCTCTTCACGGAGGACGGCTACCTCCTCACCAATTCGCACGTGGTGGCAGGAACCCGGACCGGCCATGCAGTCTTTGCCGACGGCAGCCGCATGGAACTGGAACTGGTGGGCGCCGATCCCTTGTCCGATCTTGCAGTGATCCACGGCAGGCGGGCCAAGTTGCCGCCCGCGGTATTCGGCGCGGCGGAATCCCTGCACGTTGGGCAGCTCGTTGTGGCGGTAGGTAACCCCCTGGGCCTGGCCGGTTCGGTGACAGCAGGCGTGGTCAGCGGCCTGGGCCGGGCCATTCCGGTCTGGTCGGGCGGCAACCGGAGAGTCATCGAAGATGTCATCCAGACTGATGCAGCGCTGAACCCTGGCAATTCCGGCGGAGCGCTGGCCGATACGCACAGCCGGATCGTTGGCATCAACACTGCAGTGGCTGGAGCAGGGCTGGGCCTGGCGATTCCCATCAACGCAACCACCCGCCGGATCATCTCCGCCCTGCTGGCCGACGGGCGAGTCAGGCGGGCCTATCTGGGCCTCGTCAGCACGCCGATGCGGCTCAATCCCAGCGCGGTCATCAGGACTGGCCAGCGTGAAGGCCTGCGCATCGTTGAGGTATTGCCGGGATCACCGGCAGACAAGGCAGGCCTTACAGCGGGCGACATCCTCCTGACAGCCGGCGGACGCCCTGTCAGTGATGCCGAAAGCCTGCAGCGGCTGCTGTTTTCCGACGCCATCGGCGAGCCGCTCGATGTTGCAGTGCTGCGGGACGGCGTGGAGCTCCACCTCGTGGCAGTTCCCGAGGAGATGTCCAGCAACGGCAACTGAGCCGCCCGGGAAATTCCTAGTGGTGGTCCGGCGCCGCAACGTCCGCGATGCCTACAAAACGCGTCCCTACGCCGTCGAACTCGCTTCGAATGAAGCCGGCCTGCACCGGCGGCACCTCATCAGGTGCATGATGGCTGCACACAACGTAGGTGAAGTCCGGCCACCACTTCTTGGGACGGGCCGCCTCCTCGTAGCCGCACACGGCGCATTCCAGGTGGACCCAGACCGGACGCTTGCCTGTCCGGTTGGCACGCGACTGGACCAGCCACGGCGGCGGGTTGTCCAGGATTTCGCCCAGTTCTGCCTCCGTCATCCACTTCGGAAGGCCATGGCGCTGGGCCATCTCCATTGGTACATCCAGGGCAATTGCCGCGTCACGTCTGCTGATCATCAGAATCCACGATACGGGAGGCCGCCAAATCGGCTGCTCCTTCGGCAGCCAGGCTAGGCGGCCAGCGCTATGCCCGCCGCTGCAGCTGCAAAGCCCAGGGCCAGGTTTGCCACGATGTTCAGGGCTGCGGAACCAAAGCGCGCCTCACTCAGCAGCCGCACGGTGGCGGTGGTCCATGAGCTGAAGGTTGTCAGGCCTCCGGCGAGGCCCGTGGCAAGTCCGGCATGCCACTCGTCCGGCAGTCCCAGCCGCCCGGTCAGGCCAAAGGACACCCCGATGATGAGGCACCCCAGCACGTTCACCAGCAGCGTGGCCCAAGGCCAGTGCGGCCTATCCTGCCGTCCCGCCATCCGGACCCTGCGGGTGGGAAGGTGATGCGCGAACCAGCTGTCGATGGCGAAGCGCAGCAGTGAGCCCAGGACGCCGAAGATTCCCACCAGCGCGGCAGCGGTCATGGCCTGCCGCCCGCAGCGTCAGCCTCCGATGTCCAGGGGAGCAGCCTGCCCACACGCCACCCGAGGCCGGCAGCCCCCAGTCCGAGGAGCAGTGAGAGCGCCAGGTAGGCAACCCAGACGGGATGCTGGCCTGCCCGGGCCAGTTGATCCACCGCGAACACCACGGCAGAAAACGTGGTGAAGGAGCCCAGTAGTCCGGGGCCCAGCCCCGCGCGCAGCCAGAACGCTGTCCCCGGCCGGGCCATCCAGGCCGTCGTTAGCGCCGCCAGCACAAAGCTTCCGGCGGCATTGATCCAGAGCATCACCCAGGGTATTGATCCGGGAATCTCGGGAAAGGCCAGCCCCAGGCCATAGCGGAGTTCACTGCCCACCAGGCCACCGGCGGCCACCGCAAGCCAGGCCCGCGCAGACGGCATTCCCGAAGGGCTCATCCTGCCGGTTGCATCTCAGCCGTCCGCCAGGATGCAGCCAGGATGCGGCTGGTCGCTGTGGACCCACAGGGCCGAGGTAATCTCGTCGGCCAGGTCGTAGTCCCGGGTCCGGCCGGAGTTGCGGATGCGCACCACCAGCGCACCGCCGAACGGCCGTCGCCCCACCACCTCCACCTCGGCGTCGAGGTCTATCTCCTCCGCGGACAGATAGCGGAGCAGATCCGGGTTGTCGTCGCTGATCCGGGTGATCCTGCCGGTATGGCCCTTGTCCAGCTCACCCATCAGGTGGGCCCGGGGCATCAGAACCTTGCCGTCGGCAGTGGGAATCGGGTCGCCGTGCGGATCACGGCTGGGGTCGCCAAGTTTGGCAGCAACCCGTTGAATGAACGTGTCCGAGACAGCGTGCTCCAGCAGTTCGGCTTCATCGTGGACTTCGTCCCAGCTGTAACCCAGCTGCTGCACCAGGTACGTTTCGATCAGCCGGTGGCGCCGCACCATGGACAGGGCCAGCCGCAGGCCGGTGTCGGTCAGTGTGATGGCACTGTACGGTTTATGGTCAACAAGGCCCTGGTCCTTGAGCTTGCGGACCATCTCCGACACCGACGAGTTGGCCACCCCCAGCCGCTGGGCAAGCTGCGAGGACGTGATGGGCTTGTCCTGCCATTCAGTGAATGAGTAGATGACCTTGACGTAGTCCTCGATGGAGGAGGAGGGCGCGCTGGTCTTCACAGGACCAAGCCTACCGGGTGCCGGTGGACCGCAACGGCGACGTTCTTCATGCTTTGACGGCCCGCCACGACAGGGTCAGGTACGGCAATTCCAGGTCCTCATCGTCGGCATGGCCCAGGTGCTCATGCAGGTACCAGTCAAGGTTGGTGAGGACCTTGGCCCGGGTGGTTTCGCCGGCGCGAAGATAGTAGCTGCGGGATTTGGTGAGCTCCATCAGATCCCTGGTGCTGACAAGGTCCTGCCAGTGCGTCACGTGGCCTTCAAGGTGTCCGAATTCGGGGCCCACCACGGGCCGGTGGTCCGGCTTGTACACGTCCCCCGCATGCATGATGCGGGAAAGCCGGTGCACCCACGGGACGGACGTGTCCAGCTGGTTCCAGACCAGCCCGAGCGTTCCGTGCGGGCGGAGTACACGGGCCAGTTCCGTGCTCGCCGCGAGGGGATCGCACCAGTGCCAGGCCTGGGCAACGGTGGCGACGTCGAACGCCGCCGCCGGCAGGCCCGTCGCCTCCGCGGTGCCCAGGACGGCCGTGGCGTCCGGATAGTGCGCCGTCAGCTGTCCCAGCATGTCTGCGGATGGATCGACGGCGGTCACGGCCAGCCCAGCGGCCAGCAGGAGTTCGGTGAATTTGCCGGTGCCGGCGCCAACGTCCAGCGCGTCACGGGCTCCGGCAGGAACGAGCCATTGCGCCGATTCCGCAGGATACCCGGGCCGGACCCGCTGGTAATGCTTGCCGCCGTCCTGGAAGCTCTGGCCGAGCTCCCGGCGCCGCCCATGATCAAGCCTGGGGCCACCCCGAACCACCTGCGGCCTCCTTCACTAATGCCCTGCGGTATCCTCCGAATTTACCGCATCCGGGTCCGGCAGCAGGGCACGGCCGGTCAGCCGCTGGCGACGGTCAGTCGTCAATGCAGGGAGCAGCCCCCGCGGTTCCCGGCGTGTTCGGAGCCCAGTGCGGGTAGGTGCGGGTGTCGTTCGCGGGAACCCAGCGGCCGGCGTCCACCACATAGTCCCAGCCCAGCCCGTCGCGGCGGAGGGTGGCGATGCCTGCCAGGAGCCGCTCGGCATCCTCGAGCCTGGAACCGAGGCCGAAGCTGGCACGAAGGGACCCGGAGGGAAGCCCCAGCCGCTTCAGCAGCGGATGCGCGCAGAAGCGCCCGTCCCGCAGCCCCACCCCGTGCTCAGCGGAAAGGTACGCGGCAACGAGCCCTGCGTCGTAGCCCTCGACGGAAAAGTTGACCACACCGATGGTGTCCGTGTCCGCGTTGGTGTCTTTGAAGATCTGGTGGACCGTGACCCCGTCGATGTCCTGCAGGCCCTCCACCAGGAACGAGCGGATGGCGGACTCGTGCGCGTGCCAGCGGTCCTGGTCCAACCCGGCGATGACCTGGGTGGCGCGGGCAAGGGTGGCCGCGCCCAGGACGTTGGGGGAGCCGCCCTCGTGGCGGGCGGGGCCTGTTGCCCAGCTGACGCCGTCGAGCCTTGCTTCCTTGACGGCGCCGCCGCCGGCAAGGTGTGGAACACCGGCGTCGAGCCAGTCAGGGCGTCCCACCAGGACACCGGCGCCGAAGGGCGCGTAGAGCTTGTGGCCGGAGAACGCGACGTAGTCGACGTCGTCCGCGCTGATGTCAATGCGGCGGTGCGGCGCCAGCTGGGCGGCATCGACCACGATCCGTGCGCCGTGCTGGTGGGCGAGCGTTGCCAGGGCGCGGACGGGAAGGATCTCGCCGGTGACGTTTGAGGCACCGGTGATTGCCAGCAGGCTCACGCCGCCCTGCTCCAGCTCAGCGCGGACGGCCTCGATGGTTCCCGCGATGGTGTCGGCGGCAACGATGCTGCGGTGGGGTACTCCCTGCCAGGGCAGCAGGTTGGCGTGGTGCTCGATGTCCAGGTACAGGACGTCACCGGCATGGCGTCCGTCAGCGACGGGCAGGCAGCCGGCCAGCAGGTTGAGTGAGTCCGTGGTGTTCCTGGTGAAGATGACGGAATCATCCGGCCGGCCGCCCACGAAATCGCGGACGATGCTGCGGGCGTTCTCGTACACGGAGGTGCTGATTTGCGAGGCGTACCCGGCGCCGCGGTGGACGCTGGCGTAGTACGGCAGGATCTCGTTGAGGTAGGCGGACACCACCGAGAGGGCGGGGGCAGACGCGCCATAGTCGAGGTTGGCGTACCGGACATGCCCGCCGGCGATCAGGGGCGCCTGGATTTCCGCGCCGGTGACGGCGGCGAGGGGGCGGCCGGCGATCGCCTGGCGCGCGTCGAGGGCCGTTGCAGCTTTGGTGGTGATGTCGGCGTTGGGGGAGACGGTGGCAGTTGTCACAGAGACCTCACTTCAGAACAGGACTCCGGCATAGAGGAATCCGCGCTTGCCGCATCCGCTCCGGACCGGCCTGGTCGTCACCCGGGGCACCCCACCGCGAATGGAGGGTTGCCGGCCAGCAAACCGGGGTTTTGCGCTGGCACTCGTGACCTGGTTAAGAGCGTAGAACATGGGGCGGCCAGGTTTGAAGCCGGCGCAATTGTTAAGGCTTTTGTTACGCGCCGTCGCAAAAGGCGTATCTAGCCGAAGAAAACGACGGCGGGCGCCTCCTTTCGGGGCGCCCGCCGTCGATTCTTCGGTCAGGTGGTGTTGGGGCCGGGGTCAGAGAAGGTCGTCGAGGCCCGGGTTCAACCGCTGCAGCACCTCGGAGTGCAGGATGGAGTTGGTGGCCAGGGCGTTGCCGCCGAACGGACCGTCCTCGCCCTCCAGCGACGTGAAGCGGCCACCCGCCTCCACCACGATCGGTACCAGGGCCGCCATGTCGTAGAGGTTGAGCTCGGGTTCGCAGGCGATGTCCACCGACCCTTCTGCCACCATGCAATAGGACCAGAAGTCGCCAAAGGCGCGGGTCCGCCAGACGTCCTCGGTCAGGCCAAGGAACTCGTCAAGGTTTCCGCGTTCCTTCCATCCGCCCAGGCTGGAATATGACAGTGAAGCGTCGGACAGGCTGGAGACGTCGGACACCCGCAACCGGGTGGCCGCGGCAAGTGAACGGCCCATGTAGGCGCCCATGCCCTTGGCCGCCCACCATCGCTTGCCCAGTGCCGGGGCACTGACCACGCCAACTACCGGCTCGCCCTCGTCAACGAGGGCAATAAGGGTTGCCCACACGGGCACGCCGCGGACAAAATTCTTGGTGCCGTCGATGGGATCGATGATCCACCTGCGCGAGCCGTGGCCGGTGCTGCCAAACTCCTCACCGAGTACTGCGTCCCGTGGACGGGAACGGGAGAGCTGGCCGCGGATGGCTTCCTCCGCTGCCTTGTCCGCATCGGTGACCGGCGTCAGGTCAGGCTTGGTCTCCACGTGGAGGTCCAGTGCCTTGAAGCGGCTCATGGTCTGGTCATCCACGGAGTCGGCCAGGACGTGGGCCAGGCGCAGGTCATCGTTGTAGCTCGAAGCGGGTTGGATCATGGTTCCAAACTACCGTCTGCGGGCGGTTCTGCTGGGAGATCGGCGTTGTCAGTTGACGCTGCCGAGCTCCTTGGTCTCCTGCGCTTCCATGCGCGGATCCGCTCCGAGGAGTCTCCGCAGGGACGCAAGCCGGGCTTCGCCGGTGGGACCCGCATGGCCTCCGGCCACCCAGGCGTCCAGGCCGCAGTCCACCGCCGTGGCAGTGTGCTTGCAGCCGCGTTCGCAGTCATCGATGCCCGGCGATAGGTCCGGGAAGGACCGCAGGATCCGGTCCGGATCCACGTGCGCCAGTCCGAAGGACCGGATGCCCGGGGTGTCGATGATCCAGCTGCCGGGAGGGGCGTCCGCAAGCCGCAGAGCCAGGGCCGACGACGATGTGTGCCGGCCCCGCCCGGTCACCGCATTCACTCCGCCGGTGGCCCTTTCCGCACCCGTAAGCGCGTTGACCATGGTCGACTTCCCGACGCCGGAGTGCCCCAGCATGACCGTGACCTTCCCGTCGAGGTGGGCCCTGAGTTCGGCGACCGCTGCGCTGTCCAGCCGGGCGGACAGCCCGTCGTCGGACCGCGCATCGATGCCGGACGCCTTCATATCGGCGGTGCGGCTGATGATCACCGGGAAGTCCAGGTGCGTGTAGTTGGACAGCAGCTCCGCCGGGTCCTTGACGTCGGCCTTGGTGACGAGCAGGATCGGCTCGATGCCGGCGTCGTATGCTGCCACCAGCGCCCGGTCGATGAAGCCGGTGCGCGGCTCGGGATTGGCTGCCGCCACCACGATCACCAGCTGGTCCGCGTTTGCCACCACGGCCCGCTCCACAGGGTCGGTGTCATCGGCGCTGCGCCGCAGGAGGGTCTTCCGGTCCTGGATTTTCACCAGCCGGGCCAGGGTATCGGGTTCGCCGGAGACGTCCCCCACCAGTGAAACGAAGTCACCGGCCACCACGGGGGAGCGCCGCAGCTCGCGGGCCCGCGCGGCAATCACCGTGCGTTCGTTGCCGGAATCTTCGCCCACCACGGCGGTGTAGCGGCCCCGGTCCACGGTGATGATGCGGCCCGTGACGGCGTCGTCATGGCTGGGCCGGTCCTTCGTGCGGGGCCGGGAGCCCTTCTTGCTGGGCCGGATGCGGACGTCCGATTCGTCCCACGAGTCAGTTCGCCGCGCCACCGCTGGAACCTTCCGCCCCGGCGTCGGCCTCCTTTTCGGATGCGCCGCCCTGGGCAAGCATGTCCGCCCACAGCCGCGGGAAATCAGGCATGGTCTTCGCCGTGGTGGCAATATCCTCCACCTGCACCCCTTCGACAGCCAGGCCCAGGATGGCCCCCGCGGTAGCCATGCGGTGGTCCGCATAGCTGCGTACGACGCCGGCGTGCAGCCGTGCGGGGCGGATGACCAGGCCGTCGCTGGTCTCCTCGGCGTCACCGCCAAGGCGGTTGATCTCTGTCACCAGCGCGGCCAGGCGGTCCGTCTCGTGTCCGCGCAGGTGGGCAATGCCGCTCAGCCGGGAGGGGCCGGTGGCCAGGGCGCACAGTGCCGCCACTGTGGGCGCCAGCTCGCTGGTATCGGCGAAGTCGGCGCCCTTGATCTCCGAACCGCCGGTGACCGTCAGGACGCCGTCCGACAGCGTCACCTCGGCGCCCATCTCGGCCAGGATGCTGCGCCAGAGGTCACCCACCTGCTGTGTCTGCTCAGGCCAGCCCGGGATCCGGACCGTTCCGCCCGAAGCCAGTGCTGCCGCGAGGAACGGCCCGGCATTCGAAAGGTCCTGCTCAATCCGCTGGTCAAAAGCGCGGATGGGCCCCGGTGAGACAACCCAGTGGTTGGGGACTGAATCATCAACGGACACGCCGGCGCCACGGAGGACGGCGACCGTCATGTTGATGTGGTCCAGGCTGGGCACCGGCTTGCCCACGTGCTCCAGGTGGAGGCCCTCGGTGAACCGCGCCCCCACCAGCAGAAGCGCGGAGACAAACTGGGAGGAAGCGCTCGCGTCGATGACCAGGTGGCCGCCGCGGACTTCCCCGGTGCCTTCCACCACGAACGGCAGAGACGCCGGGGCGCCGCCGCCTTCCGCGGATACGCCCACCCCCAGCGCCTTGAGCGCTTCGATGATGGTTCCCATTGGCCGCTTGCGGGCGTGCGGATCGCCGTCGAACACGCTGTCCCCGTTGCGGAGGGCCGCGAGCGGCGGGACGAACCGCATCACCGTGCCCGCGAGGCCGCAGTCGATCCTGGTGAGGGGCGCAGCCGTGTCCTGTCCCAGCGGAACCACCTCGAGGTCCGGCCCAAAGGCGCCGTCACCGGGCACTTCAGTGATGCGGGCACCGAGCTGGCGGAGGGCCTCGATCATCAGGGCCGAGTCGCGGGAGTGCAGGGGAGCCCGCAGGCGGGACGGACCATCGGCCAGCGCCGCGAGGACGAGGTACCTGTTGGTCAGTGATTTCGAACCGGGAACCGTGACGGTGGCATCAACGGGCCGCGAGGCGAAAGGTGCGGGCCAATGGGGAACAGGAGCTCCGGAGTCGTCCCGGGTGGCGGCTGCAGCGGTCATTCGTGCTTATGCCCCCGTGGCCTGTTCCACGGCGCGGCGCACGGCCTTGTCCGCTTTCGACAGCTTCTTGTTCGTGGTCTTCCTGGCATCCGCAGCAAAGTGCGAGGCGCCCTTCCGGGCATCGGCGGCCAGGTGCTCGGCGCGCCAGGCCAGCCCCGGCTTGCCTGCGGTGTCCACGGAGGCAAGCAGGGCGCCGCCGCTCAGGGACAGGTTCTTCAGCAGCTGGTTGCGGCGCGTCTCGCGGCCTTCCTTGCTGCTGATGTCCGCGCTGCGCCATTCGACGAAGGTGTTGAGCAGGGAAATGACTGTCAGCAGGGTGGCCGAAAGCCTGGAGAACTTGCCCAGCCCAAACAGGACGCCTGCGCCCACCTGCGTTCCGCCGATGACCCGGGCAAGCATCTTCTCGTCAGCCTGGAACGGCAGCGATGCCGCGGCCTTGCGGAGCAGGGGGGAGAGCTGCTGCGCTGTATCGTCAGCGTTTTTGAGCTTATCCACGCCGGCAAGAACGAAACTGGAAGCCAGCATGGGCCGGGCGAGCGTGCGGACAAAGGACATGGATTTCCTCCTGGATGGACGAACCGCGTCGTGAACGGCGGAGTCCGTCCTAGTCTTGCACTTTTGGGGAATATTTGCCCAAGGGCAGGGGTTATGCCAAACGGGTCCGCGAAGGTCGGGTCACGAGTCAAAGTGCGAAAACAATGAGCGGAGCTGGGCCTTGAGGCGGGTGTTGGACGGAATCGAAGCGGCAGGCCCCGTGGCAATGAGCTCCCTGGAGGTGGAACCTCCGGAGTATGGCTCGCCGCGTGCACGCAGCCTGACAGTAGACTTGAAGGCAATGAGCACCCTGGATCCGGCCGTGTCGGCCATGTATGAGGCTTCGAATAACGAAGTGAAGGGCGCCGCGGATGCGGCGTCCGCGTCCGAAGCGGCTGAGGCCCCACAACCCGGAGCTGAAACCACCGAAAACGTGGTGGATGTTTCCACGGAAACATCCGAACAGCGCCGGCTGCGGTTCGAACGCGACGCCATGCAGTACGTTGACCAGCTGTACTCCGCCGCGATGCGGATGGCACGGAATCCTTCGGACGCCGAAGACCTCGTCCAGGAGGCCTATACCAAGGCGTTCTCAGCGTTCCACCAGTACAAGCCGGGCACCAACCTGAAGGCATGGCTGTACCGCATCCTGACGAACACCTACATCAACCTCTACCGCAAGCGGCAGCGTGAGCCCCTCCAGTCCAACTCGGACACCATCGAGGACTGGCAGCTTGCGCGGGCAGAATCGCACACCTCCAGTGGACTCCGCTCTGCTGAGGCTGAGGCGCTGGACCACCTTCCGGATTCGGACGTCAAGCGTGCGCTCCAGGACATCCCGGAAGAATTCCGCCTTGCGGTCTACTTCGCTGATGTCGAGGGGTTCGCGTACAAGGAAATTTCAGACATCATGAACACGCCTATCGGCACCGTGATGTCCCGGCTCCACCGCGGCCGGAAAATGTTGCGGGACATGCTCGCGGAGTACGCCGCCGAGCGGGGATTCAAAACGGCCGCGGATTCACAGGACACGGCTGCAAGCACACAACAGGAGAACAGGAAATGAGCGACTGCCAGGGATTGGGCGACTGCGACGACACCCGGATGCAACGCATCTACGAGTACCTCGACGGAGCGCTGACCCGCGAGGACATTACGGAGATCAAGAACCATCTTGACGACTGCCCGGAATGCACGGAGCAGTACGACCTTGAATGCGTCATCCGCAACATGGTCAAGCGCTCCTGCACCGAAGCAGCTCCGGAAAACCTGAAGAACGCCATTCTGGACCGCATCCACGCCATCAAGCCGGTGGACGCCTAAGTCCAGGCGCTGCCAGGATCCAGCCGCCGCAATTGCCATTGGACAGCAAAGACCCCGGAAGCCGAATGGCTTCCGGGGTCTTTGCTTGAACCGTAGTCCCTGGCATTTGCCTAGGTGTTGGGGCGCTTCCCGTGGTTCGCGCCGCCACGCTTACGGTCACGACGCTTGCGTGCACGCTTGCTCATAGCTGGCCTCCTTACTGTTGGTACTCAAAAGAGCTGCCCTCAAGTCTCGCACATCATCAGACCGCCCGCGAACCGGGAACCGCCGCATGACCTGCGCTTGGACGCATCCACGCCGCCGGGCTCAGGAGTGCAGGGAGTTCCGGATAGCGATGCGGGCCTGCTCCAGCACCGTCCTCATGGTTTCCAGGGTGACAGGACTCAGAGGCTGGGTGCGGGCCGCCAGCCTGAGTTCAGTGCGGACATCGTCGCGAAACTCCTGGAGCATCATTTCCGCTTCCTTAAGGGACCGCTGGCCCACCACGGGGCCCCGTCCGCCCGGAAGCCGGAAGTCCGCCGCCAGCGTAGTGGCACGGGCAGCTTCCGCCGTTGCGGCCAGGTCGGCACGGAGGCCGCGCATGTTGCTGCGGATGTCCTCCCGCAGGTCATCGGCCAGCCGGCGGACCGAGGCTGAAATGTCGTTTTCCACCCCGGCCAGCTCGTCGCGCCGCCGGTCCAGTTCGGCCAGGCCCGCGGCGGTGATGCGGTAGTTGGTGCGCCGGCCGGCTGATTCCGTGGCCACCAGGCCCTCCTCCTCGAGCTTTCCGAGGCGGGGGTAGATGGTGCCGGCGCTGGGGGAGTAGGTGCCGCCAAAACGGTCCTTGAGGGCCTTGATGAGCTCATAGCCGTGCTTGGGGCCTGATTCAAGCAGCGCCAGGAGGTACAGGCGCAAAGCACCGTGCGCGAATACCGGCGGCATCAGTTCGCCGCTTCCGCATTTCCGGGCGTCGGGCTGTGGAAGATCGATGTCTTGCCGGAGACGGAGTTCGTCCGGACCAGCATGAGCTGCCCGTCAGGGCCTGCAATGGTCTCCACCTTTCCGCCCACCTGCGCATAGTGCTGGTCGTCGATGACCACGGCCCCGCTGGCAGACTTGGCCACGATGTCCACGCCTACATTGTGCGGCAGCCGGACGGTGAGGTCGCCGGAAACCGAGTTGGAGCCAAAGTCGTGCGTGAAGTCCTGCAGGTCGAAGCTCAGGTGCCCGCTGACGGTGTTTGCCCGGACATGGGTGAAGCGGCCGGAGGCCGTCACCTCCCCGGAAACGCTCTTGGCGGTCAGGACGCCGGCGTGGTTCCGGGCAGCAACCTCTCCGCTGACGGTGTTGACATGCAATTCTCCGCCTGTGCCGTTCGCCATGACGGAGCCGGAGACGGTATTCAGCCGGGTATTGCCGGTAACCCCGGAGACCAGGCCGTCGCCACTGACGATTCCGGCTTCGACGTCAACGTTCTCCGGAACGGCGATGCTGATCACGGCCGAGTTCTCGCTGTTGTGGCTCACCGCTCCCATGAGGTTCTTGAACCAGCCCTGGGCACCGTGAAGCTGGTGCCGGACTTCCAGCCTGCCGTTGCTGATGGAAACTGCCACGGGGTCTCCACGGACCTCGGTGATCTCAATGCGGGCAACGGGTTCCTGGTGGGTCACGACGTCGAACCGCCCGCGGACCATGCCCAGCTTCAACGACGTCACGCCGTCGACGTCGATGGTTTGCGGGCTGGTGACAGTCCAGTTCTGCTCAGACATGGCCCCTCCAAAAGGCGATATATCGTGTGTAGGCTTCCAACGGTACCGCTGCCGGAAGGGGTGGTCAAGATATATCGCGAGTGGTTTAGGCGGGTGCGTCCAGTTTGAGCCACTGGAACCAGCCACGGTGCAGCACCAGCCACGCCATGAGCCCGTACCCGGCCTGGCCGGGAGTCCCACCGTTTGCCGCGAGGTCCTGACGCCACTGCTCGTGATTGAGGAGCGGCGAGAACGTGTCGACGTACAGGTGCTTCCGGCGGGTGGTGACATCCGCGAAGGCGGTGTTCAATTCATCCAACCGGCGGTTCTGCGCCGGATCCAAAGTGGGCGGCGGCCCCACGACGAAAACCTCGATCCGGTTCTGCGAGGCCGAGTCCAGGATGTTTGCCAGGTTGAGCCGGCTCCGTGCAGTGGACAGGCCGAACTCGATGTCCCGGCCGGATAGCCCGATCACCAGGCGGTTTTCCGCCTGCGGGCTGAACCGCCGCCCCGCTTCTTCCAGCCAGCGCGCGGCCAGACCCTCCGTCCCTTCCTGTGGACAGGGGAGGGCATAACTTTCCATCAGCATGCCGTCCTGGGGAGTGCGGGCAAGGACGCGGCCCAGCCAGCCGAGCGCCCGGGGATCTCCCAGTCCGGCGAGCAGTTCATCTCCTACAGCCGCAATACGCAGCTTCCTGTCTTCCACACGATCCTCTTTACTTCGGTCCTGACTGGCCGCTGCCACCGTGGCGCCGCGGATGCGGGATAACGGGGCGGCGCTGTCCATCCATTAAACAGAACTGCCCGGCCGGAGTCTGGTATTTCGACGTCCGGCCGGGCAGCCTTACTGCTTACTTCCGTGCAAATGCCTGCTTCAGCAGAACATCCTGCTCCGCGGCGTGCCGCTTCATGGAACCGGCAGCCGTAGAGGCTGACGCAGGACGCGACACCAGGCGCACCCGGCGGTCAAGGGCGTCCGGCAGGTTCAGGCCGATGAACGGCCACGGTCCCTGGTTGGCAGGCTCGTCCTGGGCCCAGACAACCTCGGCGTTCGGGTACTTGGCAAGTTCCGCGGCAATCTCGGCGTGCGGCAGCGGGTAAAGCTGCTCCACGCGGACGATCGCGGTGGTCTTGTCGCCGGTCTTCTGCCGGGTGGACAGAAGATCGTAGTACAGGCGGCCGGAGACCAGCAGGACGCGTTCGACGGCGTCTGCCGCCAGCTGCTCATGCTCCGGGATGACCGGGCGGAACGTGCCGGTGGTGAAGTCCTCGACCGATGATGCAGCGGCCTTCAGGCGGAGGAGCTGCTTCGGCGTGAAGATGATCAGCGGCTTCCGCGGACGGCTGTACGCCTGGCGGCGCAGGAGGTGGAAGTGCGAAGCAGCCGTGGTGGGGTTCGCCACGATCATGTTCTCTTCAGCACACAGCTGCAGGAAGCGCTCGATCCTGGCGGAGGAGTGGTCCGGGCCCTGGCCTTCGTAGCCGTGCGGAAGCATCAGCACCAGGGAGGAACGCTGGCCCCACTTCTGCTCGGCCGACGAGATGAACTCGTCAATGATGGTCTGGGCGCCGTTGACGAAGTCACCGAACTGGGCTTCCCAGAGGACCAGCGCGTCCGGCCGTTCCACCGAGTAGCCGTATTCGAAGCCCATGGCCGCGTATTCCGACAGCAGCGAATCGTAGATCCACAGCTTGGCCTGGTCATCGGAAAGGTTGCCCAGCGGCAGCCATTCCTTGCCGTTGGCGCGGTCATGGAACACGGCATGGCGCTGCACGAAGGTACCGCGGCGGGAGTCCTGGCCGGCAAGGCGTACGGGAACGCCTTCCATGATGAGTGAGCCAAAGGCCGCGATCTCGCCGAAGCCCCAGTCGATGCCGCCTTCACGGGACATCTGCTCACGCTTCTCGAGCAGCTGCTTCAGCTTGGCGTGGACCGTGAAGCCCTCGGGGATCTCCACGTGCGCCTTGCCGATCCGGGCCAGCGTCTCCGCCGAGATGGCCGTGGAGGCCGGGGCGCTGATGCTGGAGTCGGACTGCTGGGCGATGGGCCGCTCGATGTCCGATACTGCAGCGGAGTCTGCGGTGACAATCGGGATCGGGGACGTCTGCGCTGCGTGGGTCTCGGCGAAGACGCGTTCCAGCCGCTCCTGGTAGTCGCGGAGCAGCTGCTCTGCTTCTTCCTCGGTGATGTCGCCGCGTCCGATCAGGGATTCGGTGTACAGCTTGCGGACGGAGCGCTTGGCTTCGATGAGGTTGTACATCAGCGGCTGGGTCATCGAGGGGTCGTCGCCCTCGTTGTGGCCCCGGCGGCGGTAGCAGACCATGTCGATGACAACGTCCTTGTGGAAACGCTGGCGGAACTCGTAGGCGAGCTGGCCGATGCGGACCACAGCCTCGGGGTCGTCACCGTTCACGTGGAAGACCGGTGCCTGGATCATCTTGGCGACATCCGTGGAGTACGTGGAGGAACGCGAAGAGGACGGGGCGGTGGTGAAGCCCACCTGGTTGTTGACCACGATGTGGATGGTTCCACCGGTGCGGTAGCCGCGCAGCTGGGACAGGTTGAGCGTCTCAGCGACAACACCCTGGCCTGCGAAGGCGGCGTCGCCGTGGACCACGATGGGCAGGACGGGGAACGATTCACCCTGGTCCAGGCGGTCCTGCTTGGCACGGACGATGCCTTCGAGCACGGGGTCAACGGCCTCCAGGTGGGAGGGGTTGGCGGCCAGGTAGACCTTGGTTTCCTTGCCGTTGTCCGACGTGAAGGTGCCCTCAGTACCCAGGTGGTACTTGACGTCGCCGGAACCCTGGACGGAGCGGGGGTCCTGGGTGCCTTCGAACTCGCGGAACACCTGTGCGTAGGTCTTGCCGGCGATGTTCGTGAGCACGTTGAGGCGGCCACGGTGGGCCATGCCGATGGCGACTTCGTCGAGGCCGTCGTCGGCGGCGTCGGACATGATCGCGTCAAGCAGCGGAATCAGGGACTCGCCACCCTCCAGGGAGAAGCGCTTCTGGCCCACGAACTTGGTCTGCAGGAACGTTTCGAAGGCTTCCGCGGCGTTCAGCTTGGAAACGATCCGGAGCTGCTCTTCACGGCTCGGCTTGGAGTACGGGTGCTCCAGCTGGTCCTGGAACCACTTGCGCTCGGCAGGCTCCTGGATGTGCATGTATTCGATGCCGGTGGTGCGGCAGTAGGCGTCACGCAGGACACCCAGGATGTCGCGGAACTTCAGCTGCGGCTTGCCGCCGAAGCCACCGGTGGGCCATTCACGGTCCAGGTCCCACAGGGTGAGCCCATAGGTCAGGACGTCCAGGTCAGGGTGCTTGCGCTGAACATATTCGAGGGGATCGGTGTCCGCCATCAGGTGTCCGCGGACGCGGTAGGAGTGGATCAGCTGCTGGATCCGGGCCACCTTGTTGATTTCGTCGGCCGGGTCCACCTGCTTGTCGGCGCTCCACCGGACAGGCTCGTACGGGATCCGGAGGGCTTCGAAGATCTCGTCGTAGAAGTTCTGTGCCCCGAGCAGGAGCTGGTGGACGAGCTTCAGGAACTCGCCGCTGCCGGCACCCTGGATGACGCGGTGGTCGTACGTCGACGTGAGCGTAAGGACCTTGCTGATGGCATTCTGGGCGATGATCTTCTCGCTGGCGCCCTGGAATTCAGCGGGGTAGTCAAGGGCGCCGACGCCGATGATGGCGGCCTGGCCCTTGGAGAGGCGGGGTACCGAGTGGACGGTGCCGATGCCGCCCGGGTTGGTCAGTGAAACAGTGGTGCCCTGGTGGTCCTCTGCGGTGAGCTTGCCGTTGCGGGCACGCTTGATGAGGTCCTCGTAGGTGTGCCAGAACTCGGCAAAGTTAAGGGTTTCGGCCTTCTTGATGTTCGGAACCATCAGCAGGCGGGTCCCGTCGGGCTTGGGCATGTCGATGGCGATGCCGAAGTTGACGTGGGCGGGCTGGACAGCCGAAGGCTTGCCGTCCACCTCGTCGTAGTACACGTTCATGGAGGGGAACTGCGACAGGGCACGGATCACGGCGTAGCCGATGAGGTGCGTGAAGGAGACCTTGCCGCCGCGGGCACGGGCAAGGTTGGAGTTGATGACAACGCGGTTGTCGATCAGCAGCTTGGCAGGAATGGCCCGGACGCTGGTGGCGGTGGGCACCTCGAGGCTGGTGACCATGTTCGTGGCAATCGCCTTGGCCGGTCCGCGGAGGACGGAGACGACGTCTTCCTCGGGAGCGGTGGGGGCCTTGACGTTCTTGGGCAGCTGCGCGGGGATCGGCTGGGATCCGGTAGCGCCCTCGGTCTTCTTGCCGCCGTCGCGGGCTACGGTGGCGGGAGCCTTCTTCACCGGTGCCGGGGCGGGCGCAGCAGCGGCCGGCGGAGCGGCCGGAGCTGCGGCCGGCGACGGTGCCGGTGCTGCAGGAGCCGCGTTCACGATGGGCATCTGCCGGGTGGGAGGGTTGGCCGTGGCCTGTCCCGAATTTCCGTTGGAAGAAGAACTGCTGCCCGAGTCGAACGATTCAAACAGCGGCCACCACTTGGCATCCACAGCGTTCTTGTCCTGCTGGTACTGCTCGTACAGTTCGTCAACGAGCCACTCGTTTCCGCCAAATTCCTCTGGTAGACGGTGGCTTGGCTGCTCTGGCACTTGAAATACGCCTCTTCCATGAGTTTGATTTCTCTCCGGCCCCACGGTGCTTCAGCACTACGTTCGAACCAGTCTCTGCGTCCTCTGAACCCAGACGTTTGCAAGTCTAGTGAGCATGTCGTCTTAACTGCCAATAAGGGTGACCCAAATCATGAAGTGACGCGCCAAGGGCGGAATATGGCGGCCGGAGGCGTCTCAACGGACGGTTTGTGGGTAAGGGAATCCGCCGCTCCAGCCCGTCCTTCGCCCGCCGGGACAGGCCACCTGCTCCTGTAGACTGAAATTCTTATGGACAGTAAATCTAGGTGCCGGCCTGGGGGCTGTCAGCGGAGCACGAAGAACAGCGCCGCACAGTCCACCCGCAGAGCCGGCAAACCCCGAACACGCGCCCATCACCCACCAGCGGCCAAGCCGGCCGCAGCCCGCAAGGAAAGAGCGTCGGTTCCTGCCGACCATCCTCCGCCGGGCAGATATTCCAGCATCCGCAATCCGCGTAAGGCCGCTGCACAGCTCGACGCCCTCCAGGCGGGATGCTGAATGGAATGGCTACTCCTTGCAGCAGGCCTGCTGCTCATCGCCGGTACAGGTTTCTTTGTTGCCGTTGAGTTCTCCCTCATCGCCCTGGACCAGCCCACCGTCCAGCGCGCGGTGGACGACGGCGACACCGGCGCCGTTGCCCTGCTCACCTGCCTGAAATCCCTGTCAACGCAGCTCTCCAGCTGCCAGCTGGGCATTACCCTCACCACCCTGCTCACGGGCTACGTCATGGAGCCCTCGGTGGGCCGGCTCCTCGAAGCCCCGCTGGCCGCCGTCGGACTTCCCGACGTGGCCGTGGCGTCCATCTCGCTGGTCCTGGCAATGGTGATTGCCACCCTGCTCTCGATGCTCCTGGGCGAGCTGGTTCCCAAGAACATGGCCATCGCCTTGTCCTTCCCCGTAGGTAAGGCCCTGGCGCGGCCCCAGCTGATCTTCACTGCCATCTTCAAGCCGGCGATTGTGGTGCTCAACGGCTTCTCCAACAAAGTGCTCAACGTTTTCGGCTTGGAGGCCAAGGAAGAGATCTCCGGGGCACGCACCCCGGCGGAGCTTGCTTCGCTGGTCCGCCGCTCGGCGGCGATGGGAACGCTCGACGCCGGCACGGCCAACTTCATTGCGCGCACCTTGAACTTTTCCACCAGGACGGCAGCGGACGTTATGACGCCGCGCATCCGGGTGGAAACGATCGACGCGGACCAGCCTGTTTCTGACATCGTGGCTGCCGCACGCAGGACGGGGTACTCACGGTTCCCCGTCATCGGTGACTCCGCGGACGATATCCGCGGCCTGGTCCACGTCAAGAAGGCCGTGGCGGTTCCGTCCGAGCGCCGGCAAAACCTGGAAGCCGGCGCCATCATGACAGAGGTGCTCCGGGTCCCCGAGACCATCCACCTTGACGCCCTGCTCGCCGAGCTCCGCGAGGGGAACCTGCAGCTCGCCGTCGTCCTGGACGAGTACGGCGGGACCGCGGGCATCGCAACCCTGGAGGACCTGGTGGAGGAGATCGTCGGTGAAGTGGCTGATGAACACGACAAGGTCCGCCCGGGTCTGCTGCAAAGCGCGTCCGGCGACTGGTACTTCCCGGGACTGCTCCGTCCGGATGAACTGTCCGAACAGATTCCGGGACTGACGGTCCCTGACGAAGCAGCCTACGAAACCGTGGGCGGCTATGTCATGAGCGAGCTCGGCCGGATCGCCGCGGTGGGGGACACCGTACCGGTTGGCGGCGGAACCCTTAGCGTCACCAGGATGGACGGCCGCCGGATCGACCGGATCTGCTTCCGGCCGGCCGGTCCGGAAGCCGGGACCATGGACACCAGCGACAGGATTGAACGATGAGCGACTGGGCCGGAATCCTCTGGCTGGGCGTCCTGCTCCTGGGAAATGCCTTCTTCGTGGCAGCCGAATTCGCTGTCATGTCTGCGAGGCGCAGCCAGATCGAGCCCCTCGCGGAGAGCGGCTCCAAACGCGCGCAAACCACCCTGAAGGCCATGGAAAACGTGTCGCTCATGCTGGCGTGTGCACAGCTCGGCATCACAGTCTGTTCGCTGCTGATCCTGTTGGTGGCAGAACCTGCCATCCACCACCTGCTGGCCTACCCGCTGGAAATGGTGGGACTGCCCGTGGAGGTGGCCGACGTGGCGGCCTTCGCCGTGGCACTGATGCTGGTGACGTTCCTGCACGTGACCTTCGGCGAGATGGTGCCGAAGAACATCTCGGTGTCCGTAGCGGACAAGGCGGCCTTGTTCCTGGCGCCGCCGCTCATGTTCATCGCCCGGCTGGTGCACCCGGTGATTTCCGTCCTCAACTGGTCGGCAAACCACATCCTCAAGCTGCTGCGGATCGAGCCCAAGGACGAGGTGAACTCCTCGTTCACCCTTGAGGAGGTGCAGTCCATCGTCCAGGAGTCCACCCGCCACGGCCTGGTGGACGACGACGCCGGGCTGATTAACGGTGCCCTGGAATTTTCGGAGCACACCGCCGCTGACATCATGGTGCCGCTCGGGAATCTGGTCATGTTGAAGGCCGCCACCACTCCGGTGGAGTTTGAGAAGGCCGTCAGCCGCACCGGCTTCTCCCGGTTCCCGATGCTTGATGATGAGGACATGCTTTACGGTTACCTGCACGTGAAGGACGTCCTGTCCATCCCGGAGCAGGCGTACGGGCTTCCCATCGCCGAAAGCCGCATCCGGTCGCTGGCGAACCTTGCCCTGGATGACGAGATCGAAAAGGCGATGTACGTCATGCAGCGGACAGGTTCGCACCTTGCCCGGGTCATCGGTCCTGACGGCAATACGCAGGGAGTGCTCTTCCTGGAGGACGTCATCGAGCAGCTCGTGGGCGAGATCCGGGACGCCACCCAGGCCACGGGAATCCGGCGCCTGGGACAACCCAACGGAGGATGACGCTGGTGCCCTTCCCGGCCGACCGGGAAGGGCACCTCTCTATTGCCGGACCTAAATAGGAATGATTCCCATTTAGGTATAAACTGAACTGGTTGTTTCCCTCCCCAGTGAACTGAGGTTTTTCGTGCGTCGTTCTGCCGCTGCCCGTTCGTCCGTTGCCGCCCTCGCCGGGCTTGGCCTGCTGCTGACTGCCTGCAGCCCCCAGGCCGAGCCGCCGTCGGACGCTGCCGAGGGAATCAACGTTGTGGCGTCCACCAACGTTTACGGGGATATCGCCAAGACCATCGGCGGGGACAGAGTCAGCGTCACCGCCATCATCAACAAGACGAGCCAGGATCCGCATTCCTACGAGGCGACCGCCCAGGACCGGCTTGCAGTGTCCAAGGCTGACCTCGTCATCGAAAACGGCGGCGGGTACGACGACTTCATCCACACCCTGGCGGAGGACAGCAACCTCGACGCCGGCAAGGTGCTGAACGCCGTCGAACTGTCCGGCCTGGCGCACCCGGAAGGGGCAGAAGCTTCAGCCGAAGCCACCGCCACGGAGTCCGAACCGGCAGGCGGGGAAGCCCACGACCACGGCGAACTCAACGAACACGTGTGGTACAGCCTGCACGCCATGGAGCAGCTCGCCGGTGACATCGCAGCCAAGCTCGCGGAGCTCGATCCCGCGTCGGCACAGACGTTCGAGACCAATGCGGCCACGTTCACGTCCACGCTGGAAGAACTGCACGGAAAGCTCGACTCGCTGAAGGGCAGCGCCGCCGGCGCCACGGTGGCTGTTACGGAACCCGTTCCGCTGTACCTGCTGGTGGATGCAGGTCTGGTGAACGCCACCCCCGAGGACTACACTGCTGCGATCGAGGAAGACTCCGACGTGCCCCCGGCCGTGCTCAAGGCGGCAACGGATCTGGTGGCATCCAAGTCGGTCCGTTTCCTGGCCTACAACGAGCAAACCGAAGGTCCGCAGACGGAGTCGTTGAAGGAAGCGGCCGAAACGGCCGGCGTTCCGGTGGTGGACTTCAATGAAACGCTGCCCGAAGGCAAGACGTACCTCCAGTGGATGACGGACAATGTGGACAACATCAGCAAAGTTCTGGAGAGCAAATAGTTGAAACCTGTCGTCAGCCTCACCGGGGCGTCCCTGAAATTCGGTAAGCGGGCGCTCTGGGAGGACTTGGACCTGGACATCAAGCCCGGCGAATTCTTCGCCGTGCTTGGTCCCAACGGGAGCGGAAAAACAAGCTTCCTGAAAGTCCTGCTCGGATTACAGGACCTGCACCAGGGCCGGGCTGCGCTTGGCGGCCGCCCTGTTGAACGCGGCAGCAGCCTGATCGGCTACATCCCCCAGCAGAAGTCGTTTGCCCCTGATACTCCGATGCGCGCAAGGGACCTGGTGGGACTCGGCGTGGACGGCCACCGGTGGGGACTGCGGCTCTCATCGGCCAAGGCTAACCGCAGGATCGACGAACTCCTTGACCTGGTGGGTGCCACGGACTACGCAAAGGTTCCGGTAGGCCAACTCTCCGGCGGCGAGCAGCAGCGGCTCCGCGTTGCCCAGGCCCTTGCCACCGATCCCCAGGTCCTGCTGTGCGACGAACCGCTGCTGTCCCTTGACCTGCACCACCAGCAGGCCGTCAGCGCACTGATCAACAAGCAGTGCCACGAGCGGAACAGCGCAGTGGTGTTCGTGACCCATGAGATCAACCCGATCATCGACTACGTGGACCGGGTACTTTACCTGGCGGGGGGCCGCTTCAAGGTGGGAACTCCCGACGAAGTGATGACCACGGAGGTGCTGTCCGACCTCTATGGCAGCCATGTTGAGGTCATTCACGCCAACGGCCGCATCGTGGTGGTCGGGCTTCCTGACGCCACCACCCACCACCACGCAGAGACCCATGCGCTGGCAGGGGAGGCAGCCTGATGGACGCAGACAGCATTCTTGGGGCCATCTTCAATTTCGAGAACTATGGCGAGCTGCTGGTCCTCGTCCAGAACTCCATCTGGGCAGGCGCCGTCCTTGGCCTCCTCGGCGGCCTCGTAGGAACGTTCGTGATGAAGCGGGACCTGGCTTTTGCCGTTCACGGTATTTCCGAACTTTCCTTTGCCGGCGCGGCCTTTGCGCTCCTGATCGGTGCGGACATCGTCTTCGGGTCCCTCATCGGGTCCGTCGCCGCGGCGCTGTTGCTGGGCCTCATGGGCGTCAGGGCAAGGGACAAGAATTCGATCATCGGTGTCATCATGCCGTTCGGCCTGGGGCTGGGGATCCTGTTCCTCTCCCTGTACGAGGGCCGTGCGGCCAACAAATTCGGACTGCTCACCGGCCAGATTGTTTCCGTCGACACGGTCCAGCTGCAGGCACTCGCCGGGACAGCGGTGGTGGTGATGGTGGCCCTGATCGCCATCTGGCGGCCGCTGAACTTCGCCAGCGTGGACCCTGAACTCGCCGAAGCCCGGGGCGTTCCGGTGCGGACGCTGGCCATCGTTTTTATGGTCCTGCTGGGCATCAGCGTTGCCCTCTCCATCCAGGTAGTGGGAGCACTCCTGGTGCTGGCCCTGCTCATCACCCCGGCCGCAGCGGCCCTGCGGGTTACGTCCTCGCCGGTGGCAGTGGTGGTGCTCAGCGTGGTCTTCGCCGTGACGGCAACGGTCGGCGGAATCCTGCTGGCCCTCGGCGGCCGGATCCCCATCAGCCCCTACGTCACCACGCTCTCATTCCTGATCTACGTGGTGTGCCGCGTTGTGGGTTCGGTCCGTGCCGGCAGGGGCATCAACGGACGGGTCCTGCAGCCCCGGTAAGCGCACCGGGCCCGGTTGCTACAGCTTGCCCGCAGCCCTCAGGGCCGTGCAGTCGGGGCACAGTCCGAAGATTTCCACGGTGTGGGCGACTTCCGTGTAGCCGTGTTCCGCGGCGGTGCGCGCCGCCCAGGTTTCCACAGCGGGCGCCTCGACCTCCACCGCTTTCCCGCAGTTCCTGCACAGCAGATGGTGGTGGTGGCCGGTGACGGCGCAGCGCCGGTACACGGCTTCGCCTTCGCCGTTGCGCAGGACGTCCACGAGCCCTTCGTCGGCAAGGGACTGAAGGATCCGGTAGGCGGTGGCGAGCGAAACCGAGACGCCCTGGTTCTGCAGGATCCGGTACAGCTCCTGCGTGCTGACGAAGTCGTCGAGCTCATCCAGCGCCGCACTGACGGCCCGGCGCTGTTTGGTGACGCGCTGTTCCTTGCCGCCACCCGTAACGGGGGAGGGCGTAGTGGAATCAGCCTTGGCGCCGAGCGGCATGGACGAACTCGCTTCCGTGGGGATGGTGGCAAAGATACAGATTACCAGCCGCAGCCTCGTGGACACCGTTCGCCGCCGGACCCTAGGCTGGCGCTATGAAGCTGACGAAATACACTCACGCCTGTGTGCGGCTCGAGAAGGACAACCGCGTACTGGTGGTGGATCCCGGCAATTTCTCCGAAACAGCCGAGGCCCTTAACGGTGCGGACGCCGTGCTGGTCACCCACGAACACGCCGACCACATCGACGTCGGACCGGTCGTTGAGGCTCTTCGCAGCAACGCGGGCCTGGCCATTTTCGCGCCGGAAGGAGTAGCGGACACGTTGGGCACCAAAGCTCCGGAGGCCGTCGCCCGCGTCAATGCCGTGCAGCCGGGTACAGCTTTCGAAGCAGCGGGCTTCGCGATCCGAAGCTTTGGCGGCCAGCATGCGCTGATCCATCCGCAGATTCCGGTTGTAGCCAACATCGGCTACCTCATTGACGAGAACGTCTACCACCCGGGCGACTCGTTCGTCATTCCGGACGGCATCAGCGTCAAGACCCTGTTGGTTCCGCTGCATGCGCCCTGGAGCAAATCCGCGGAAGTGGTGGATTTCGTCGTCGGAGTGCGGGCACCGCGGGCATTCCAGATCCATGACGGGCTGCTCAATGAGAACGGCCTGAAGATCGTGGAAGGACACGTGGCACGGATCGGCGCCAAGTACGGCACCGAGTACACGCATCTGGCTGCCAGGGAGTCCGTGGAGATTTAGATGGCCGTGGGGTCCCACTGCCCTCTATCGAAAAACGTCTTGATGACCGCTTCATACGGCTCGGAGTCGAGGCCGTGGTATGCCAGCCACTCCTGGTTGTAGTAGTTGCCCGCGTAGCGCTCACCGCCGTCGCACATCAGCGAAACGATGCTGCCCCGCCTGCCTTCGGCGACCATTTCGGCGACGACCTGCCAGACGCCCCACAAATTGGTGCCGGTGGACGGTCCTGCGTGGAGGCCGGCCAGGACCCGCAGGTGGCGCATGGCTGCCACCGATGCCGCATCGGGAACCTGGACCATGCGGTCGATCACGGAGGGCACGAAGCTGGGCTCCATCCTTGGCCGCCCGATGCCCTCGATGCGGGACGGCAGGCCGGCCGGAGGATTGGCCGTCCCACCCAGCCAGCCCGGATAGAACGCCGAATTCTCCGGATCCACCACCAGCAGCCGGGTGGGATGGCTGTGGTAACGGAGGTAGCGGCCGATGGTTGCGCTGGTTCCACCCGTCCCCGCACCCACCACGACCCAGTCGGGAACCGGATGCTCCTCGAGCTGGAGCTGCCCGAAAATGGACTCGGCGATGTTGTTGTTGCCGCGCCAGTCCGTGGCCCGTTCCGCATACGTGAACTGGTCCATGTAATGGCCGTTGCAGGTAGCGGCCAGCTCTTCTGCAGCTGCATAGACGTCGGAGGCATGCTCCACCAGCAGGCACGAGCCACCGAACTGTTCGATCAGGGCGATCTTCTCCTGGCTGGTGGTCCGCGCCATGACCGCGATGAACGGAAGCCCCAGCAGCTGGGCGAAGTAGGCCTCGGAGACCGCGGTGCTGCCGCTGGAAGCCTCCACAATGGTGGTGTCCGCCCTGATCCAGCCGTTCACCAGGCCGAAGAGAAACAGGGAGCGCGCCAGCCGGTGCTTGAGGCTGCCTGAGCGGTGGGTCGATTCATCCTTGAGGTAGAGCTGGACTCCCCAGTGTTCCGGCAGGGGCACGGAGTAGAGGTGTGTGTCGGCCGAGCGGTTGTTTTCTGCCCTGATCCTGCGGATGGCCTGGTCAGCCCAGTCCCGGTCCGACAACCCGCGGCCCTCCCAGTCTGAGCCTTCGCTGTTGCCGCCCTGCTTGTTGCCGCTGGTCCCGTTCATCACCGACCCAGCCTACCTGCGGCCGGACGGCGACCAGCCTAGAGTGGGATCCGTTGGTTCCACCACCTCCAAAGGAGTGCACATGAACCCCCTGATCGATGTTGCCGGGCTGCAGGCGCGTCTCGCTGATGACCGCCGGCGCACCGTGCTCTTGGATGTCCGCTGGGCGCTGGGTGACCCGCACGGGCACAAGCACTACCTCGCCGGACACATGCCTGGCGCAGTCTTTGTGGACCTCGCCACTGAACTGGCGGCGCCCCCGGCTCCGGAGCGGGGGCGGCACCCGTTGCCGGCAACGGACGACTTCCAGGCGGCAGCGAGGCGCTGGGGGATCAACGACGGAGACGTGGTGGTGGCCTACGATGACACAGCCAACATGGCCGCCGCCAGGGTGTGGTGGATGCTGCGGAACGCCGGGTTTGCTGACGTCTACCTTCTTGACGGCGGCCTCGCCACCTGGCGTGCGGCGGACCTGCCGGTTGAAGGCGGCCCGGTGCAGCCGGAGCCCGGGAACGTCACCTTGGCGGACGGGAACATGCCAGTGCTCGACGCCGCTGCTGCCGCCACCTGGGCGGGCAGCGGACTTTTGCTCGACGCACGCGCGGGGGAGAGGTACCGCGGCGAGATCGAGCCCGTTGACCCTCGGGCAGGCCACATCCCCGGAGCGGTGAGCGCGCCGACGTCGGACAACATGGATGGGAACGGACGCTTCCTGCCCGCGGCAGAACTGCGGCGCAGGTTCGAATCGGTGGGTGTCCGTGACGGCATCCCGGTTGCTGTTTACTGTGGGTCCGGTGTGACGGCGGCGCACGAGGTGGCGGCGCTGGAAGTCGCGGGCATCCGGGCTGCCCTCTATCCAGGCTCCTTCTCGGAATGGTCCAACAATGCCGAATTGCCCGTAGCCACCGGCCCGGAACCCGGCGGCGGGCACCGGTCGGGTGGAAAGTTTGTCGGCGGCAAGGGTAGCGTCGCACTATGACCCCAGGACGTCCCGTACCGCCGCCCCTCGCCAAACCCATAACGCCCGCTTCCGACGCCGGAGTCCTTGCCGCCGCGTATGGCGCAGTATCCAGTGACAGCGGTTTGGTCCCGTTGACCGTCGCCCGGCGCGCACCCAAGCCGGACGACGTCGAAATTGCCATCGAATTCTGCGGCCTGTGCCACTCCGACGTGCATGCAGTGAGGGGCGAGTGGGGAGGCCAGACCTATCCGCTGGTGCCCGGCCACGAGATCGTCGGTACCGTCAGCCGGATCGGCGCAGGTGTCACCGATTTCTCAGTGGGCGAGCGGGTCGGCGTGGGCTGCATCGTGGACTCCTGCCGGGAATGCGACAGCTGCCTGGAGGGCCTGGAGCAGTACTGCGAAAAGGGGATGACCGGAACCTACGGCGCGACAGACCGGCGGAACGCTGACGCCACCACCCAGGGCGGCTACTCGTCGTCCATCGTGGTGGACCGCCGCTACGTGGTGCGCGTCCCTGAATCACTCGACCCGGCCGCCGTCGCGCCTTTGCTCTGCGCCGGGGTCACCACCTTCTCCCCGCTGCGCCACTTCGACGTGGAAGAGGGAGACGTCGTAGGGGTCGTGGGCCTCGGCGGACTCGGCCACATGGCGGTCAAGCTCGCCAAAGCCATGGGCGCCAAGGTGGTGGTTTTTACGACGTCCGAGTCCAAGGTGCCTGCAGCGCTTGAGCTCGGGGCCGACGAAGTGGTCCTGTCCCGGGACGAAGACGCCATGGCTGCGGCGGACCGCACCATCGACCTGATCATCGATACCGTTGCCGCCCCGCATGACCTGAACCCGCTGTTCCGCGCCCTCCGGGTGGACGGCGCCCTTTTCCAGCTGGGACTTCCCTCTGAGGCCATGCCTCCCGTCAATCCCCGGGCCCTCATCCGGCGCAGGATCGCCTATGCAGGCTCCTTGATCGGCGGGATCGCCGAGACCCAGGAGATGCTGGACTTCTGCGCCGAGCATGGCGTTGTGGCCGACATCGAAGTGGTCTCCGCTGGTGGGCTCAATGACGCCTACGACCGCATGGTCGCAGGGGACGTGAAATACCGGTTCGTGCTGGATACCAGCACCTTGCAGGCACCCGCCAAGGAGGCAGACGCATGAGCACGCTTTTTACCAGGATCCTCAACGGGGAGATTCCCGGCCGGTTCGTCTGGCGGGAACCGGACGTGTCCGCATTCCTCACCACCGGGCCCCTTGCTGACGGCCACACCCTGGTGGTCCCCACCGAGGAAGTGGACCGCTGGACCGACGCGTCCCCGGAGACCCTCGCCAGGGTCATGGAGGTCGCCCGCCGGATCGGCGCGGTGCAGGTGGATGTTTTCGACGCTGCACGGGCGGGCCTTATTGTGGCCGGCTACGAGATCAACCACCTCCACGTGCACGTATGGCCGTCCAGGAGCATGGCGGAGTTCAACTTCGCCACGGCTGACCAGAACCCGGATCCGGCTGTCCTCGACGCGAATGCCGAAAAACTCCGCGAGGGCCTTCGGGCGGCAGGCTACGGCGAGTTCGTCCCGACCGCGTAGCCCCAGGATGTCCCGGCGCTGACCGGGACATCCTCCCTGTCCCATGCTGCTAGGCGGGTGCCAGGGCCTTGTTGAGCACCGCCCGGATGCGCTTTTCGGACACGGAGTAGGCCGTGCCAAGTTCGACGGCGAAGAGGCTCACCCGAAGTTCCTCGATCATCCAGCGCACCTGGGTTAACTCGCGGCCTGCGCGCTTGCCCGGCAGGAGCGCGGACACGGCGTCGTCGTAGTCGTCCTCGAGCCGCTGCACCACTGCCATATTCAGCGCATCACGCTGCACGTTGCCGGGAAGGCGTTCAAGCCTTTTCTCGATGGCAGTCAGGTACCGCGGCAGCTGGCTGAGCTGGGCGTAGCCCGTGCGTGCTACAAAGCCGGGGTAGACGAGCTGTTCCAGTTGGCTCTTCACATCGTTGAGCGCGCTAATCAGCGCCAGGCTGGTGGTGCCCTTCAGCTGCTTTTCGATGCGGCGGGTGCTGGCCAGGATGCGCTCCACCACGGCCGTCACGCTGAAGACCGTGTCGATCAGTTCCGCCCGCACCACCTCATAGAGATCGTCGAAGGCCTTCCGGTCCCATGGCAGCTCAGCCGGCGTGAGTTTGTCGATCGCCGCCAGCGCGCAGTCAGCGATCAGTGCGGACACCGAGCCGTGCGGGTTCTGGCTGAACGTCAGTTTTTCGGTGTTGCTCAGGTGCTCCAGGACGTAGCGGTCCGGAGCGGGAACCCGCAGTGCGAGCAGCCTGATAACACCGCCACGCATCGCGTCCAGCTGCTCCTCCGGGGTCTGGAACACGCGAAGGGATACGGACTTACCCTCGTCCACCAGCGCCGGGTATCCGGTGACGGTGTGGCCCTTGACCATGCTGCTGACTTGCCGCTGGATGGTTCCGAAGCTCCATTCCGTCAGGCCCTCCTGCTCCCTGAACCCGGCCGCGGCGGAAGCACCCTGCACCTGCCCGGACGTCCGCACTGCGGGGGAGCCGCCGTCGTTCGCGGTGCCCTGCCCGCGGGCCCCCTTGGCATCCGATGTCCGGCTGCCGGGGCTCGTCGATGCCGGGGTGGCGCCCAGCGATTCGGCGATGGCGCGCCGGGTGGCGGGGGCAAGTCGCTCCTGCAGCACTGCAAGGTCCTTGCCTTCGTCCAGCACCTTTCCCTTGCTGTCCACCACCTTGAAGCTGACGCGCAGGTGCGGGGGTACAGCGTCCCAGTTCCAGGAACCGGGCGGGATGATGGCTCCGCGGATCCGCCGGAGGGCAAGCTCCAGCGACGGTTCCAGCTCATCGGTGGCCGGATCGAAATCGGACTCAAGGACGGCTACGGCCTGGCGCGCCACGTCGGGTGCCGGAACAAAGTTCTTCCGGACCTGCTTGGGCAGCGACTTGATCAGGGCGGTCACCAGTTCCACGCGCTGGCCGGGTATCAGCCAGCGGAACGGGGCGTCGTCCAGCTGGTTGAGGAACAGGACGGGGACTTCGGCGGTGACGCCGTCGGAGGGGTTGGGCGGTGAACCGGGAGCCACCGGATGGAACTCGTAGCTGAGTGGCAGCTCGAAACCCTTGTGCAGCCAGGTCTTGGGGTATGCGGCCTCGTCGAGATCGTCCGCATCGTCGCTCAGGAGAAGCGACTTGTCGTAGTCCAGGAGGTCCGGGTTCTGCTTCCGGGCGTCCTTCCACCACTTGTCGAAGTGCCTTTCGGACACGACGTCCGGTCCGATGCGCGCATCGTAGAACTCGAACAGTGTCTCGTCATCCACCAGCAGGTCGCGGCGCCGCATCCGGGCCTCGAGCTCCTCCACCTCGTTCAGCAGGGCGCGGTTGCGGTGGAAGAACTTGTGATGGGTCTTCCAATCACCCTCCACCAGGGCATGCCTGATGAAGAGTTCGCGGGCGACGGCAGGATCCACCTTGCCGTAGTTGATGCGGCGCTGCGCAATGATGGGCACACCGTAGAGGGTGACTTTTTCGTACGCCATCACCGCACCCTGGCGGGTGGACCAGTGCGGCTCGCTGTAGCTCCGCTTCACCAGGTCCGGTGCCACCTGCTCGGCCCAGACGGGATCGAATTTCGCTGCCACCCGTGCCCACAGCCGGCTGGTTTCCACCAGCTCGGCGGCCATCACGAACGTGGGGGACTTCTTAAACAGCGCCGAGCCGGGGAAGATAGCGAACCGGCTGCCGCGGGCTCCGGCGTACTCGCGCTTGCGCTCATCCAGGATGCCGATGTGGCTCAGGAGCCCGGAGAGCAGGCTGATGTGGATCCCGTCGTGGTTGCCCACGGGGTCGGCGAGGCGCTTGTTGTCCAGGCTGATGCCCAGGGGGCGGGCCAGCTGCCGCAGCTGGGCGAACAGATCCTGCCATTCCCGCACCCGCAGGTAGTTGATGAATTCGGCACGGCACAGGCGCCGGAACGCTGACGAGGACAGCTCCTGCTGCTTCTCCTGCAGATAGTTCCAGAGGTTCAGGTAACCGGTGAAGTCCGAATTCTCGTCCCTGAAGCGGTTGTGCTTTTCCGCCGCAAGCTGCTGCTTGTCAGTGGGCCGCTCGCGCGGGTCCTGGATGGTGAGCGCCGCAGCCAGGATCATGACTTCCCGGACGCAGTTCCGCTTTCCGGCTTCCACAATCATCCGGCCCAGCCGCGGGTCGACGGGAAGCTGGGCAAGTTTATGCCCGACGGCGGTGAGGCCGCCGCCGCTTCTTCCGTCACTTTCTGCGTTCTGCGGCCTGGCGGCAGCCAGGGCGCCGAGTTCACGGAGCAGCGTGACGCCGTCGTTGATGGCCCGCGTTTCCGGCGGCTCAACGAACGGGAAGTTCTCCACGTCCTTGGGGCCGCGGGCAACGCCCATGGCAGTCATCTGCAGGATGACGGCGGCGAGGTTGGTCCGCAGGATTTCCGGGTCAGTGAACTGGGGCCGGGATTCGAAGTCCTCCTCTGAGTAGAGGCGGATGGCAATGCCGTCGGAAACACGGCCGCAGCGCCCGGACCGCTGGTTGGCCGACGCCTGGGAAACCCGTTCGATAGGCAGCCGCTGGACCTTGGTGCGGTGCGAATAGCGAGAAATGCGGGCTGTGCCGGTGTCAATGACGTACTTGATCCCGGGCACGGTCAGGGACGTTTCCGCGACGTTGGTGGCGAGCACGATCCGGCGCTTGTTGCCCGGGTGGAAGACTTTGTGCTGCTCCTGCAGGCTCAGCCGCGCGAACAGGGGCAACACTTCGGTGCCGGCCAGCCTGCGGTTGCCCTGGATCCGGGCCTGGAGCGCGTCCGCCGCGTCCCGGATCTCGCGCTCGCCGGAAAAGAACACCAGGATGTCTCCCGGGGCTTCCGCGGCAAGCTCGTCCACGGCGTCGCAGACTGCATCCAGCGGGTCGCGGTCCTCCTCGAGTTCGTCGTCGGAGGGATCATCCTCGTCCGACTTTGGCTGCGAGAGCGGGCGGTACCGGATTTCCACCGGGTAGGTCCTGCCCGACACTTCGATGATGGGTGCAGGCTTCTCCGGCGTCCCGAAGTGGTTGGCAAAACGCTCAGGATCAATGGTGGCAGAGGTGATGATCACCTTCAGGTCCGGGCGCTGCGGCAGGATCCGCTTGAGGTAGCCGAGGATAAAGTCGATGTTCAGGCTGCGCTCATGGGCTTCGTCGATGATGATGGCGTTGTATTTGCGCAGCAGTTTGTCCCGCTGGATCTCGGCCAGCAGGATGCCGTCGGTCATCAGCTTGACCTTGGTGGCGCGGCTGACCTCGCCCGTGAAACGGACCTGGAAGCCCACCTCCTGGCCGATGTCCGCGCCCAGTTCCTCGGCGATGCGCTCGGCCACCGTCCGGGCTGCAAGCCGCCGGGGCTGGGTATGGCCGATCAGGCCGTTTTCGCCCAGGCCAAGTTCCAGGCACATCTTGGGAATCTGGGTGGTCTTTCCGGAGCCGGTCTCGCCGGCGATGATGGTCACCTGGTTGGCGGCGATGGCGGCCATCAGGTCCTCGCGGCGCTCGGAGACCGGCAGCTCGGCGGGATAGGAGATATGAAAAGTCATGGCTGCAGACAGTCTACTGCGGTGGGGCCGGCACCCCCGGGTCGACTGCCTGCGGCGTTCCTTGCGTTCCTAGAAAATGCGGAGGGTATAGCTGGTGCTGGGAAGGTCCAGGGCGGACCATTCCTGGTGCGACTCGACGGGAGGTGTGTGCCCTCGCCCGTCGCGGAGAAGGGCTGCGATGGTGGCGGCAGCCACGAGGAGGAGCACGATGACGAGGATGGTTGCGAAGATTTCCATGCCTCCATGCTTCTCCTGGCGCAGCGAATTAAACAGTGGCAGAAATGCCCAAAAAGCTATAATTCCTGCCACAATGGATACATGCTGAAAACAGTCGCTGTGATTGTGGTCCCCAACTTCTCGATCTTCGAATTCGGGACCGCCTGTGAGGTCTTTGGGATCGACAGGTCCGCCCGGGGGAGCGGTGTCCCGGCCTTCGACTTCCGCGTGTGCACGCCCGTTCCCGGGAATGTGCAGATGAAATCCGGGCTTTCCCTGAACGTCAGCCTCGGGCTGGACGCCACCAATGATGCGGATCTGGTCATCATGGCCCCCTACGGCCGGGACCAGGAGATGCCGGAGTCCGTGCTGGAAGCACTTCGCGCCGCCCACGCCAGGGGTGCATGGGTCATGTCCATCTGCTCCGGAGTCTTCGCCCTTGCCCGCGCCGGTCTGCTCGATGGGCGGCGCTGCACCACACACTGGCATTACTCCGACGAGCTGGCGGCGGCCTATCCGGACGTCCACGTGGATGAGAACGTGCTGTATGTCCAGGACGGCACCATTATTTCTTCGGCAGGAACCGCTGCGGGCATCGACGCCTGCCTGCACCTTGTGCGGGTGGAACTGGGCGCGCAGGTGGCTGCCGCAATCGCCCGGGACATGGTGGTTCCTCCGCACCGCGACGGCGGCCAGGCCCAGTTCATCGACCGGCCGATGCCCACCTGCGGCTCCGCCCCCATGGAGGAACTGCTGCGCTGGATGGTGCAGAACCTGGACCGTGAGCATACGGTCAATGAACTGGCTGCCCGGGTGCACATGTCCGCCCGGACATTTGCCAGGCGGTTCCGCTCGGAAACGGGAGCCACGCCCGCTGCATGGCTGAATTCGCAACGGGTGCTCCGCGCCCAGGAGCTTCTGGAATCCACTGACCTGAACATTGACGAGGTGGCCAGGGAAGCGGGCTTCGGCCATCCGGTTCTGTTGCGGCACCACTTTGCCAAGGTCCTCGACACCAGTCCGCAGTCCTACCGCCGGGCCTTCCGCGGCCAGTTGGCTGAGGTCGGTTAGCCGGGGCCTGCGTTGGTCAGCTATGCCCCTGACCGGGCCGGGCCGTCTATCTCTCTGAGTATCTGCCCTACAGGTTGCTGTTGCCTTGCCCCGTCCGGGATTCCTGGGCTGCGGCCCGGGTGCGGTCCACGAGCACCCGCCAGGGGCCCGTCACGGCCCGCTCTGGCAGCGCTGCCCGGCGCTCGCCCGCGCGGATGGAGTAGATGAACCGGTCAGGCTGGTTGCCGGCGAACTCCGCGGCCGCCGCCCGGGGAGTCCGGGGCACGGCGTCCCACGGGCAGGCTTCCACGATCGGTTGCCACTGGTTTATGGCGTTTTCCGACCGGGCGTCCACGGTCCACACTCTCGTCATCGCCGCTATGCCGCCGGTGCGCTCCACGCTGATCTTCATGGCCTGGTTCCTGGGCTTCCATGCAGCCTGGCGGCTGAAAGTCCGGCAACCAGGCATCCGTTAAAGCTTGACCTTCACAGTTTCCCATGCCTGCCGCACGGCGTCATGCTCTTTCGAGTCGGATCCGAAGAGCTCTACGGCAGTAGAGGCTGTGGCCCGTGCGAAGACGCTGAAGGTTGCGGTTGTGGGCAAGGAGCCTCCCGTGAGGGTTTCGTACCAGATGAGGCCCGGGGCGTCCCAGGCGTTTCCGCCCAGCGAATTCGCCACGAGGTAGAAGGCGCGGTTGGGGATACCGGAGTTGATGTGGACCCCGCCGTTATCCGCACTGGTCCGGACGTAGGAGTCCATAGAGTCCGGCTGCGGATCCTTACCCAGCACATCGTCGTCGTAGGCAGTTCCCGGAGCCTTCATGGAACGCAGAGCGTCCCCTTCAACCTCGGCGGTAAAAAGCCCTTCGCCGATGAGCCAGCTCGCTTCCGCAGTGGTCTGGTTCTTCACGTACTGCTCAACGAGCGCGCCGAAGACGTCAGACATTGATTCATTCAGGGCCCCTGCCTGGTTCCGGTATGCGAGGGCCGCCGAATGCTGCGTCACGCCATGGGCAAGCTCGTGGCCGATGACGCTGAGGGACGCGGTGAACCGCTCGAAGACCTCGCCGTCACCGTCGCCGAAGACCATCTGGGTTCCGTCCCAGAACGCGTTGTCGTACAGCGCGCCAAAGTGCACGGTGGCGTCCAGGCGGAGCCCCCGGCCGTCAATGGAGTTACGGCCGAAGACGTCGGCGTAGAGGCGGTGGGTATGCCCCAGCCCGTCGTAGGCTTCATCCGTTGCGGCGTCCCCAATTGCCGCTTCTCCCTCCTTGCGCACCAGCTTTCCGGGAAGGTTTTCCGAGCCGCCAGCATCGTAGATAGTGCGGTTGGCCGGGCCGGGCTTGGCCTGGCGGACACCCGAAGGAGCGTCCGGCATTGCCTGGGTTCGTGATGCGTGGACGGACTCCACATGGCCCAGGGCTTCCCGGGCAGCCCTCGCGGCAGCAGAGAATTCCGGCGCATCCTGCCGGGCCAGCCGCCTCAGCAGGTAGGGCGGGACGATGGAACAGAATGGAACGTGCATGGCGTACCCCCTCAACTTGGTGAATTCAGACTACGAGGGGGCACCGACAATACGTGGCAGGCGCACGCGCTGATAAGGACGGTCCGCGTCCTTACGTGTCAGCTGCCTGAGTACGACGCCGGCTCTCACACTGATCAAAATGTCGGTGCCTCCGTAGAGGATGTTGGCATGGGAAACGAAGCGGGCGCGGCGGCAGGCGGGGTGGGGCTGGTTTCTGCGCCGACCGCCGCTGCGGGCGGCGCCTCAGTGACGCCACTTCCGTCGGCTCTCAATGTCAGTGCCTCCGCAGATGATGTTTGTATGGTTCAGGGCGAGGTTGTATCGGCAGTGATGGAGGGCGTTTCTGCCTCCGTTGCTGCCATTGATGCGCTGTTCGTTGAGGATGCGTCGCTGCGCGGCGGAACTACAGGCGCTGTGGCTGGCGACGGGGTTGATGTGCTGGAACGGCAGTACGAGCTCCGGCTGAAACGTATGGGCCTCGTTTCCCGGCTGGAGGCGCAGGTCGCAGCGATCAAGGCCCGGGACGCCGCCGAGGCCCTCGAACTGCAGGAGGCCATGACCCCGCCCACTGCTTCCCTGCAGGACCGGGTTTTTGCTGAGATGTCCGTCGTGGAGGAGATCGCCGGTGTCCTGACCATCGGTTCGGGGGCCGCCGGGGCGTTCGTCCGCCAGTCCCGGCAGTTGTGCGCGCTGCCGCCGGCCATCGATGCGCTGGCTGCCGGGAACGTGTCCTGGCTGCACGCGCGGATCATCGCCGACGAGACCGCGGACCTGGACCCGGCCGCTGCCGCCGCGCTGGTCGCGCATTTCTTCGATCCGGATACGCCTCATCGGGCGCGCGGGGCCGCGCCCGGGGAACTGGTGCCGTCGCGGTTCCGGCACAAGGTGCGCACCTGGCGGGAGCGGCATCACCCCGAATCCCTCGAGAAGCGGCACGCCAAGAGCGTCGCCGACCGGCGGGTGGAGC